>DATHTJ010000297.1:0-12117 GCA_035463315.1 Pseudonocardiaceae bacterium | reverse complement strand
ACCGCAACGCCTCGGACTGACCGACCATCTCCTCGAACACCTTCTGGGGCAGCATCAATACCGTGCACGCGGTCACCGCCTTGACTGTGAAGGCCCAAGTGTCATCATGCGACTTCAGCAACTCCTGATCACCGAAATAGTCCCCATCGGCCAGCGCAGCCACGACGGCCGGTTCCCCAAACTTTCCAGGACCGATTTTGTTGACCTTGCCATGGGCGATGAGGACCACCTGGTCAGCCGGCTGACCGGCCTCCACGATCGTGTTCCCGGCCGCGAACTCCCGCTGGGCGAACCGGCCCGCCAACGCATCCAACACCTCGCCGTCGGCAAAACCCCGCAGCACCGGCAACTCGCACAGCTCACTGGGAACGACGCGTACCTCGGCACCGTTCGCGGCGAACGTCACCCGCCCATTCCCCACCGCATAACTCAATCGACGGTTTACCCGGAAAACCCCGCCCGAGGCCTCCACCCACGGCAACACCCGCAACAACCACCGCGACGTGATCCCCTGCATCTGCGGCACAGACTTGGTCGTCGTCGCCACATTACGGGCCGCCGTCGTCGCCAAACTCAACTGCGGATGCTCACCATTCACACTCAACTCCGCATGTGCCGTCTCCGTCACCGCGTGCACCACCAATCTTCATCCGTTTCAATAGAAAACCATTAAGCCTCGACGTTGCGGGAATCGTGCCCATTGGCGCGGATAGCTTCAGGCGAATTGCCTGGAATGCAATAAGTATCAAACTCGCTCCAAGCTTGTTGCCAAGTTGAGCGGCCCTTCTCGACTTCCTGCTGCTGAAGACCTAAACCCTCGAGTGGTCGTTGACTACGAGGCGGCTTACCTCTCTCATGATGCGCATGAGCCTCCTGTAAAGGAGTGAACTGTGTTTGAGGGGGCTAGCGTAGCACTACCACTACCCAGTGTATTCCTGCAAACGGGTGTTCTCGCGGAGTGTTCGTTCGCAATTCAGTCTCTGTTGGGCGGGTCGAGTGCAGTGCTCGCTACGATGGTTGCGAGTTTCCCGCTGCTGCGCGGCATTGCTACTCGCTACCGCGTGCTATTCACATATCGTTGACCGTTTTCCGGATGAATACTGCCAGGAAGATACCGACCGGTTGGCGTGTGGGACAAGACGGTTCACTCCAACGTCGCAGCCAGTAAACAGACCGTCGCGCTCAGCAAGCAGTACGGCGGTGCTCTGGCGTGGTGCCATGCCCGGTAACGTGGCAATGTGGGCCGTTGACCGCGAGGGTGAGCATAGGTGGTCGCGATGCAGCGGGAGCCGGTCGCCGCGATGGTGCCGGCCGAGCGTCTCCTAGGCCGGACCCGGACTACCCGGCGGCGCTGCTGATCGCGGCTCCGCACCGGACTAGTGGTTCAGTCGGTAGGGTTGCCGTGATAGCTGCTGTCGGCCAGAGTGGGCAGTCGCGTCCACCCTGGCCGCTGCAGCGTGGTGACGTGCAGGTCAACGAGCCCGACGGGATGGTCGTAGACCATTCGTTCGATCCGGCCCCAGGGCAGGGCGGCCGGCCCGCTGGGTACCAGCCGGGCGGGTAGCCGCACGGTGGTCGCGGAGCGGTCCGCCGGCACCTGGGTACCGCCCCGGAACACCTCGAACCCGAGATCGAGGAAGTGCCGGGGGAATTCCTCATCGCCCAGTACCAGCATCTCCGGTGCTTGCGCGATGCCATGCTCGACGCCGACCTGGTCGAGGCAGGGCAGCAGGGTCGCGGTGACCTGGTCGACGTACACCGGCCGGCCGGCCGCTAGCGCGGTCAGCGGGAGCGGTCCGGCCAGCCGCGGTTGGCCCACCGCAAGCCGGCTATCGGCGTCGGTCACCAGATCGTGGATCACCAGCCGCACACTCGACGGCCGCCGCTGGCCGAGCCGGTCCAGCGCGATCGCCACCTGGTGCCACTCCGTGTGTGGCACCGTCGAGTCCACCGGCAGCGCCACGATGCCGGCCCCGGGGGGGCTTGCCCCCGCAGCGGTGGCGTACTCCAGCGTCAGCTGCTGCCCCGCCCCAGCACCGAGCAGCGAGATCAGCAGGTGGGTGTCGTCATCAGCAGCGGGTAGCGCGAACCAGGGTGTCTCGAGCGGACCGGTACCTGGGCCGCCCCCGATGGCATCGAGCCAGATCGGCGTGCCTGGAGCCGGGGCAGCGACCGGTGCCGGCCGGCCCGCGGCAGCGGTGAACGCCCCCCCGGTGATTGCCGGCCCGGCGGGCACTGGCTGTGCCGCGGTAGTGACCAGGACTTGGGCGTAGTGGGCCAGCGCGCATGGCTGGCCCTGCACCGCCCCGAGCGCCGACAGGGCCACTGACCACCCAGGGTATTGGCGCAACGGTGCCCACACGAACACGACGATGGTCATCACCACCATCGTGGTGGACCCGGCCAGCAACACTGTCCGGTCGCCAGTCACCCTGGTGGCCCGGCCGTGGCGACGTGACCACCACACCCAGCAGGCCGCAGCGAGCGCGACCGCCACCCAGAGCAGCGGGTTGGCCAGCTGCACCGGTCCCAGCATCGGCCGCATGCTTGCGAGGTCGGGCTGATCGTGTGCCGCGGTGAGGTGGTTGCCGAAAAGCTGGCCACGGTCGGAGTAGGGCCGCCACAGGTTCGGCCCGGCGAAGCTCAAGGACACCGCGCCCACCAGCATCGCCGTCCCCACGATGGACGCGAGGGCGCCGGCCCTGTGCTGCAGCCCGGGGCCCAGCGGGGCGCGCAGCAGAGCTGCGGCGAGCAACACCGTGGGCGCGGCCGCCGCCGCCCCGAAATGGTTGACCCACTTGGTCGGTGTCGGCGCGAGCAACGCCAGGGCGATCGCCGAGCAGACCGCGCTGCGCAGCAGCAGCCGGCGCACGGGGTCCATGGTGGCTGGGTCCATGGTGGCTGGATCACTGGCGGCCTGCCGGCCACGACTCACCACGACGCCCACCGCGACCATCACGAGTATCGCGACGGTGAGCGCGACGGGGGCTCGCCGGGCCCACTGGCTGGAGTCCTGCAGGCTGAGGGCCGTCTGGTAGTGGACGAGCTCCTCGTACCAGGAGAAGGTCTGGTAGTACCACTGGTGCACGGCGGTGGACTCCAGCACGTCGCCGAGCGTCGCGTCGGCGAATCCCACCAGCACCAGGCTGGTGCCCGCGGCGGCCAGCACCAGGACCGCGGCCGCCCGGGTCACCGCACCCTGCGCGCGCAGCCAGGCCCACAACCACGGCAGGGCCAGCACCAGCGGGGCCGCGGCCACCAGCCCGGAGGGGGAGACCGACACCGCCAGCGCGGCCGTCGCGGTGGCCGCGGCCAGCGCGCCGACCGAGCGGCGTTGCCGGGCCAGCTCGGCCAGCAGCAGCGTGGCGGCGGCGAACAGCACGATCAGCGGCTCCGGGCGCAGCGTCATCCCGTAGGGCAGCCACCACAGCAGGTACGCCACCAGCAGTGCCCACACCGCCCGGCCGGTGCCAAGAGCCGGACCGAAGCCCGTGACCAGCAGCAGCCGCAGCAGCACCCAGGTGAGCAGCCCGTAGACCAGTGGTACCAGCCGCATCCAGGCCAGCGCCCAACCGCCGACCGCCCCCCATGCCTGCAGCACGTACTGGCTGGCCACGAAGGGGTTCTCGGTGACGTTGAACATGTAGATCGCGTTGCCGACGTAGCCGGAGTCGTGGGCACCGCGGGCCATCAGCAGATACCACGGGTCGTCGAAATTCGTCGGCGCAAGCAGCACCCACACCGCCGAGACGGCCACCAGCACCGCGTCGGCGACCCGGGGCGGGGGCCGCTGGAGGGGCACCACCTGGCCCCCCCACCACCGCCAGGCCAACCCGAGCAGCACCAGCAGGGCACCGGCGCACAACACCAGCAGGCCGATCTTCAGCGCCGTCGGGGTGGACTCGTAGCGGGCATCGGTATGCAACGACACCGCCAGGCCTGCGGCCGCACCGTGGCCCTCAGCGTCGGTGGCCAGCTCGCTGACCTCAGGTACCAGCAGACCAGCGGAGCCCAACGGCACGCCGTCGCGCAGCACCCGCACCCCCTCGGCGTCGGCCAGCACCCGGTAGGTGCACCCGCCGGCGGGCAGCACCTCGCGCAACATCACCCCCCCGGAGGCGCTGACCTGCACGATGCCGTGGTGCACCGAGACGACCAGGCCCTGGCCGACCCGGTTCGGCTGATCCTTGTGGCCGGACGGTCCGACGGTGGCGGGCAGGGTGCGCAGCGCGTCACCGCCGCCGCGCCGCTGGTCCAGCACGGCCAGCACGGCGCACGGCACGCTGGCATCCAGGCTCAACGGGCGGTAGGGAACCAGCGGAAGCACGGTGGAGCGGGGCTGCTCACCGGCCGGGGGCCAGCTGACCACCGGGTCGTCGGCGATCACGGGGGCCAGCAGCACCCCGACCGCGGCGACGAGCGTCAGCACCGCCAGCCCGGCGAGCACCCCCGCCTTCCGTTGCGAGTCGGGGGCCGCGGGCACCGCGGGAGGGTAACCGGCTACTGCCCGGGTCCCGACGCGTCGGTACCCTGCTCGGACCTGACCACCTCCGGTGAGGAGTTCGGATTGGTCGCACCCGACGTCTCGCGCCTGCGCCTCACCACCCAGCTCACCCGTTTCGTGCTGGTCGGCGGCGTCGCCGCCCTGGTGGACTACGGCAGCTATCAGGCGTTGCTGGCCACCGGGCTGTGGGTGCACCTGGCCAAGTCGCTGGGATTCATCGCTGGCACCACCACCGCATATCTGATCAACCGCCGGTGGACCTTCCAGGGTCGGGGTGGCGGCGCGCAGCTCGCTTCGGTCATGGCGCTGTACGGGATCACCTTCGTCGTTCAGGTCGGGATGAACGCGGTGATGCTCGCATTGCTGCCGCCGATGCGGGGCGAGATCACTGCCGCGTTCGTCGTCGCCCAGGGCACCGCCACGTGTATTAACTTCGTTGTGCAACGTACAGTGATTTTCCGACCCTGATCCGCCGTCACCACGGACGGGTGACAGCGGCGACTCGCCGGGGAAATAGTGCGTGCCGCGCCGGAGTATCACTCGCATGGATGAGTCCGAAAGTGGCACAATGAAGTGCGGGTTCGGGACCCCCAGCCGGATCCGCCGCCCCTCGCGGAACACCTCCCCCTCGTTTCCGCGGGGGGCCCTCCTCGGGCCCGCAAGCTCAGCGGCCCAGTTGGGAGATCTCGGCGGTTTGGCCGCCACTGCGCAACGGCCCCGGTGACCACCAGCCGCTGTGTACCTCGGTGCCGGTCCGCAGCGCGGGTGCCTCGGCGTCGGGTACTCGAGGCTGGATGACCATGAGCTTGCCCCAGTCGGTGTCCCAGTTCTCCTTGAGGTAGGTCGGCACCTCCTGCTCGGTGGCGAGAATCTGCAACCAGCCGATCGGACCGCCGACGTCCCGTGCTGACCAGGTCTTGCTGTAGTCGGCCAGCAGCTCGTCGGGGAGCAGCCGGTACTGGGGCACCTCGGCGATGCCGTTGCGGATCTCGAACGGGCGCACGCACGGGTGCACGAACCCGACGGGCCAGTCCAGGAACACCGGAGGCATCGGGGCCACCAGGTCGGTCATCGAGCTCAGCACGGGGACCCGGGGGGCGGAGAACGACAGCCAGCCCTCTTCGGTGACGTCAGCGTCGGTGGCGATCAGCCGCACGGTGTCCGCACCGACGGCGGGTCGGCCGGCCAGCCCGAGACGGTAGTCCCGCCAGCCTGGCGCGTGGGCGGTGGCCCGCCCGGCGATCGGGATCTGGTCGATGACCTGGAACCCGCGCGCGGTGCGGCGGGCAAACTCGGCGACCAGCGGTGTGGTGGCGGACAGGGTTCCGGCGACTGAGATCACCACCGGCGCGCGACCCTGGCTGGCCCCGCCGGGCAGCGCGTACCAGGTGGTGCGCATGTCACCAGTGCCGGGGCCAGCGGTGGAGAAGCTGCTCCAGATCGGGATCTCGCCGCCACCGAGTCCCGACGGCGGCGTACCCACCAGGTTGTCTTCCCCTGACTTGGGAACGCGATCTCCCTGAACATTGCCACGCTGGTTGTCCGCCCGGTCGGCGGTGGGGAGTTGGTTGAGCTCGAAGCCACGCCGCAGCGGGATGTCCGCGAGCAGCACACCGCGTACGGCGCGCAGCGCACCGGCGCGCCGGTCGGGCTCGACGGACACCGCGTCGGTGAGGTTGCAACTGTGCCCGGTGATATGGGCGATGTTGGCCGCGGCCATGCTGTAGCCGTCGCGCTGCTTGTGCATTGCCTTGAACATCGCGCTGACCTCGGCGAGCACCAGCAGCCCGCAGAACACCGCCAGGGGGGCCGACCCGATCCGCAGTGCCCGCCGCCCGTTGCCCCGATCCGGTGGGGGTGGCGGCGGGGTGCCCGGCTCGTGCCGCAACCCCTCGAGCACCGCGATCAACCCGGCCAGCGCGGCCCCCACGATCAGCAGCGTGCTCGCGTGGAAGCCCTTCACCGACGGTGGTTTGTCGAACCAGGGCACCCCGTACTGCGAGACGTACCAGGGCGCGTTGGGCCCGGTTGAGGCCAGCGCCAGGATCACGAGCATGCCGGACAGGAACCACCACCGGTTGCGCGCCGAGCGCAGCACGGTGGAGCTGGTGGCCAGCGCGGTGAGCGCGGCCAGCGCGGCGCCGATCGAGGCGAACGCCCCGAAGTGGTGGGTCCACTTGGTCGGCGTCAGCGCCAGAAGCACCAGCGACAGTGCCGCGGTGGCGATCAGCCGCCGGCTCGGGCCCAGGCCGGCGCCCGGGATGCCGCCCCGGCGCAGCAGCACCACCAGGCTGGTTCCCAGGCACAGCAGCAACAGCAGCACCGGGAAGCGGCGGGCCAGCGCCCCGTCCGGGATGTCGCTGAACAGCCACTGGTAGCGGATCGCCTCCTGGAACCAGGACAGGCTGGGACCGATCTCGGTGCGAATCCGGGTGGCTTCCAGCACCCCGGCCAGCGTCTGGTCAGCAAAGATCACCACGAGAACCAGCAGCCCGGCACCGAGAATCGGCCCGACCACGGCGGGCCGGCCGGAGACGGCGGCGTGCTGGCGCAGCAGCCGCACCAGCGGTCGCACCGCCACCAGGAACGGTGCCATCGCGATGAAACCGGTCGGCGTCGCGGCGACGGTGAAGGCGGCGGCGAGCAGGCCCAGCGCCAGTGGCAACACCCGGCGGGTGGCCACCGCGCGCTCCACCGCGCACAGCACGAGCAGCGAGCCGACAGCGACCACCGGTTCCAGCCGCAGCCCGTTGTTGTAGGGCAACCAGAAGGCCAGGAACACCGCGGCGGCGGCCCAGCCGGCGGCGGCGCTGCGGCGGACCTCCCGGCCCAGCCGCGGCATCACCTGGCGGCTGATCAGCATCCAGCTGATCACGCCCATGGCGAAGGAGGGCAGCCGTAGCCACGGCGGAGCGGTGCTCATCTGCGCCCAGAACGTGTACAGCTCGTAGGGCCAGCCGAAGGGGGCCTCGGGAACGTTGAACCATCGGTAGTAGTTGCCGACGTAACCCATGTCAGAGCTGGTGCGGATCATCGTGAGGATGTAGCCGTCGTCGGAGGTGATCCCCCCGATGACAACCCACACCGCCAGCACCGCGATTACCGCGGCGTCGCGCCCGGTGGGGTGCCACCAGCCCGACGGCAGCAGCCGGGGCGCCCGGCGAGCGATCTGCCCGTCCAGCCGGTGCAGCAGGATCAGGCTGGTCAGCACGGCCAGCGCGGCGAGCACCGTGGCGGCGAGCTTGATCGGATGTGGGGTGGACAGGAAGCGGGTGTCCGCGGTGATCTGCACCGCCAGCCCCTGAACCGGGTCGAGCCGCTCGGACAGGTCCGAGTAGATGCCGGTCACCTGCGGCCGGACGTCCTGGTCAACCGTGACGAACTGGGTCGGACCGGCCGACGCCGTGGTGCCGGCGGCGTCGGAGTCGATCGTGATCAGGCATTCCCCCGGGGGGACTGGGATGGTACCCAGCGCCTGGCCGCGGCTGACCAGGGTCAGCTTCCCGTCCGCCACCTGCAGGACCATTCCCACCGCTGCCCCGCCCGGGGCGCCGGACGGTGCGGTGGCCAGCAGGGACGCCGGCTGTGCCGACCGCGCGTCCACCGAGTTGGCTGCCGCGCACGGGATCGTGGCGGTCAGGCTCTGCGGCTGGAAGGTGACCAGCGGCGCATTGACCGGGGCAAGGCGTCCCGGCTGCGGCCAGGTGATCACCGTGGTCTCCTGGACCACCGGCAGGAGCGGTACCGCGACGGCGAGGAGCGCGCCGAGCAGACCAAGCACGGCAGCGGCGAACCGCCGCCAGCGGGAGGCGCGGTTGTTTCCCCGGTGGCGGCTGTGGCGCCCAGGGGGGTGCTCGGTGGCCCCGTCACTGGTGCCGGACGGGCGCCGCGAGGTCTCGATGTGCCCGGAGGTCAGCACGCCGAGGAGGCTAGTCCAACGGGACCAGCGGTTCGGCACCCGTCCCGGACCTTGATAATCAGTACCGGTAGAAGCGCTCCGCACGGCCCTGGCGGAGCAGTCGCAGCCACCGCTGGAAGGCCCGCGGATCTCGTTTGGTGCCCAGGAAGTACAGCCCGAACCGGAATACCTCCAGCATCCCGATCCGGCGCATTCCGGGCTGGGACAGCAGGTAGCCGCGGTTGCGGTAGGTGTAGTACCGCTTGATTTCGTCGGCGGGGTCCTGGGCGTGGAAATGCCCGCGCAGCATCGGCTTGAACTCCGCTGAGCCGTCGGGGTGGGCGTAGGCGGCCTTGAGAGTCGTGCCGAACCGCAGCCCGGAGCGGACCACCCGGCGGTGCACCTCCACCTCGTCGCCCCGGACGAACAGCCGGTAGTCCGGCACGCCGACGACGTCCAGCGCGTCGGCGCTGAACAGCGCGCCGTTGAAGAAGCTCGCGATACCGGGCAGGAAGTCCGTCCCCAGCTCGCTGCGCTGCCGCTTCCAGGTCAGGCCCCGGCGCAGCGGGAACGCCAGCCGCTCCGGGTCGTCGATGTTGACGACCACCGGGGAGACCACCGCGAGGTCCCGGCGCTTGGCCTCCTCGAGCAGGGTCTGCAGCACCCGGACGTCCGCGGGGCGCCCGTCGTCGTCAGCCAGCCACACCCAGTCCGCGCCCAGCGCCAGGGCATGCAGGATGCCCAGCGCGAACCCCCCGGCGCCGCCAAGGTTGCGCAGCGAGGGCAGGTAGGTGGACGGGATCGGGCAGTCCTCGACGACCTCCAAGGCGGGGTCATCCGGCCCGTTGTCCACCACCACCAGATGGTCCGGCGGCCGGGTCTGCTCGGCGACCACCGCCAGCGACTTAGCCAGCAGATCCCGCCGATGCCGGGTAACCACCACCGCAACCACGGTCATCGGGCGGCCTCCTGGACGCGGTTGGTGAAGGGGTCTTTGCCCTTGTAGTGGGAGAGCACTGTGCGCAGGTCACCTTCCTCCCTGATCTCCCCGTGGTCCAGCCACAACGCCGAGGTGCACAGTTCGACGAGGAACTCGTCGGAGTGCGACGCGAACACCAGGATCCCGGACCGCTCGACCAGCGCGGTGAGCCGGTCCCGGGCCTTCTCCAGGAACGCCGTGTCCACCGCGCCGATGCCCTCATCGAGCAGCAGGATCTCCGGGTCGATGCTGGTCACCACGCCGAGCGCGAGGCGGACCCGCATGCCGGTCGAGTAGGTGCGCAGTGGCATCGACAAGTAGTCGCCGAGCTCGCTGAACTCGGCGATCTCCTCGGTGCGGGCCTCCATCTGCTTGCGGGTCATGCCCAGGAACAGCCCGCGGATGATGATGTTCTCGTAGCCGGAGATCTCCGGGTCCATGCCGACGCCGAGGTCGAAGACCGGGGCGACCTTTCCCACGATCCGCGAGCTGCCCCTGGTTGGCTCGTAGATCCCGGACAGCAGCCGCAGCAGGGTGGACTTGCCGGCTCCGTTGTGCCCGACCAGCCCGACCCGGTCGCCGTGGCGCAGCGACAGGGTGATGTTCCGCAGCGCCTCGATGATCGGCACCTTGGCGTCAATCCCGATCTTGCCGCCGGCTCGCCCCATGGTGCCGAGCAATGCCTTCTTCAGCGACCGGGTCTTCGCGTCGAAGATCGGAAAGTCGACGCAGGCGCCGCTCACGTCGATGGAGACCATTGTGTTATCACACCCAGTAGGAGACTCGGGCCCGGTAGTTGCGCAGGACCAGTAGCGCCACCGCCCACCCCACCACAGTGATAGCCAGGGTCACCACCCAGTGCCGGAGCTCGAAGGACTCACCGATCATCGGGCGTCGCAGGATCTCGACATAGTGCAGGAACGGGTTGAGTTCGGCCAGCCGGGCGCGCTCGCCGACCGTGCCGGGGGCGCTCCGGAGCTGCTCGTAATCCCACACGATCGGCGTCATGAAGAACATCAGGGTGACGATGCTGGCGCTCACCGGGGAAACATCCCGGTATCTGGTGGCGACGATCCCGATCAGGACCGCCACCCAGACCCCGTTGAGCACGATCAGCGCCAGCGCCGGGAAGGCGAGCAGGCTGCTCCACCCGAACGCCCGCGGGGCCTGCGGAGGGAAGATCAGCATCAGGGCGACCCAGACCAGCACGTTGTGCCCGAAGAACAGCAGCTGCCGCCAGACCAGCCGGAAGATGTGCACGCTCAACGGCGCCGGCAGGTGCTTGATCAGACCCTCGTTGCGGATGAAGACCTCGGCGCCGTCGTTGATGCAGGCCGCCATGAACTGCCAGATGATCAGCCCGACGGCCAGGTAGGGCAGGAAGTCGTGCAGTTCCTGGCCGAACAGCGCCGCATAGAGGATGCCCATCCCGATCGCCTGGACGGCCAGGCTGATAGTGATCCACAATGGGCCGATCACCGAGCGCCGGTAGCCCTGCTTGATGTCCTGCCAGCCCAAGTGCCCCCACAGCTGGCGTTGCCGCCACCCTGCCGTGAGATCGCCGACTGCCCGGGACCAGCTGCGCGACGACAGCGCCCGGGCCTCCGTGATCTCGGATGCCGCCGCGGTGTCCTGCATGATCCGCGAGGGTACTCGGGCGGTGGCCGGACCCTCTGGTTGCTGTGCAGAATGCCCGCAGGCGCCCACCTCCTGGGTGCACTCGGGCCCCGACCTCAGCGGCGAACTCAGGTTGCCCGCAACCCGGGTGCCGGGCGGGCCCGCCAAGTGGAATTTTTTGCTGGTGGCGCGGCCTCGCTGAACGGCTAAGTGGAACCTTTTGCTGCTCGGTGGGGAGCAAGAGCGAGGGGAGGTTGTGGATAACTGGGACTGGCTGTGGATGGCCGTTTGGACCCTCGCAAGGGTCGAGGCACAGTGCAGCGTATGGGGAGAGAGATCAATCTGAACGGGCTGGCCCCGGTGTTCCGGGGGAGCGACGCGGTACGCGCTGGTGTGCTGAGTCGTAACCAACTCCGCGGGCCAGCGGTGCGCCGGCTGTTCCAGGGTGTGTACTCCCCCACGGGCGTCGCCGAGACACACGAGTTGTACTGCACCGGAGCCGGGCTGGTGCTTCCGCCGTCAGCGGTTGTCACGGGCAGGTCCGCGGCCACGCTGCGCGGCGTGGCACTCGCGCGCACGCAGGACCCCGTCGAGGCCCTGGTGCCGTTGGAAGCCCGTGTGGTCCGCGGGAGCAGGCTGGCCGTCCGGCGGACCGTGGTCCGGCCCGACGAGTGGATTTCGCGGTCGGGCATGCGTCTCGCGACGCCGCAGCGGATGGCGCTGGACCTCCTGCTCGATCGTCCCCTACCCGACGCGGTCGCAGACCTCGATGCGGTGCTCCGCGCCCGGTTGGTGACGCTGCCGGAGGTACGTTCCATGGTCGAGCAACGGTGCGACCGCGGCATCGTGCTGGCCCGGCGGGCGGTGCAACTCGCCGACCCGCGAGCGGAATCACGCCCGGAGTCGCGGGTGCGGGTGTGGCTCGTGCTGGATGGGCTGCACCCGGAACCACAGCATTGGATTGAGGACGCACACGGCCGGCTCGCCCGCGTCGACTTAGCCTTCATCGCCCAGCGCGTCGCCGTGGAATACGACGGTAGCTGGCGCGAGGGTGAGCTCTGGGCGCTCAACCGGGATCGGGATCGCCTGAATCGGGTGCAGGCGGCCGGCTGGGAGATC
>DATHTJ010000296.1:0-27834 GCA_035463315.1 Pseudonocardiaceae bacterium | reverse complement strand
GATCGGTCAGCACGCGAGGAGCGCAGGTCAGGACGCTGCGGCTGCATCCGGTTGCGACGACCTCGGCGGGGCGATCCTGATGGCGCGTGCCCTGCTCGCGACGTCAAGGATGGAGAGCCGACATCGCTTGCCAGCTGTCCCACGGGACGGTCCAGTCGTAGATATCACCGTGGGCCGCACTGAACTGGGTGGGGCTGTTGGTGACCTCGACCGGATCC
This sequence comes from Pseudonocardiaceae bacterium, assembly GCA_035463315.1. Taxonomy (GTDB): domain Bacteria; phylum Actinomycetota; class Actinomycetes; order Mycobacteriales; family Pseudonocardiaceae. The sequence goes on along the minus strand of DATHTJ010000296.1, from coordinate 27,616 downwards.
CCGAAGATCGCGGTGTCGAAATATTTCTTGGCGTTCGCGGTGGACAGGTTCACACAGCCATGGGTGACGTTGGTCGAGCCCTGTGCGCCGGTGCTCGCCGGATTGGCGTGGATGAACTCGCCGTAGTTGGAGACCCGCACCGCCCAATACATGGGTAGGTTGACATAGCCGTATTTGGGGTTGGACATCAGCACCTTCTGGGACTTGTTCATCACCACGTGGATGCCGTTGGTGGTGTGGCGCTGCGGGTCGGAGGCCAGCCCGTAGCTGGCTGGGAAGTTCATCACCTCCTGGCCGTCCCGGATGACGATCACGCGGTGACTGTTGACGTCGGCCTTGACGATCTGGGCGCGGCCGATGGTGAAAGACGTAGTCAGGTCGTCCTCGCCGTAGGAGCCGTCGCCGTAGGCCACGCCGTAGAGCTTGGCGGTGACATCGACCTGGGTACCGGGCTGCCAGTAGTCCCGGGTCCGGTAGTGCACCCGGGAGCCGCCGTTGTCGTCGGGTAGCCAGGCCCATGATCCTTCCGTCGGCACCGACGTCTTGACCTGCAGCGCTCGTTCCACGGCGGCTTTGTCGGCCACGTGGTCGTCGAACTGCAGGATGACCGGGGCGGCGATGCCGACGGTGTCGCCGTCGCCGATATTGACGGTGGCATGGACAAGCTGGCGGGGCTTGACGGTCGTGAACGAGCCGGTGACGGGTACGTGGATGGCATCAGCACCGGCCGCGGTGCCGCTCCAGGTGTAGGTCCTGCCGTAGCCCAGCGGCTCAGTGCTGGTCCAGCTGCGCCGGTCAGCGCTGAGCGTGCCGGCCACGACCTTGCCGTCCGGGTTGGTCAGCGCCACCTGGTGCAGGACACCCCCGGTGACCCGCACCGAGACCGGCTGGGTAGGGCTGACGTCCGCGGCCGTGTCACCCGGCAGGGTGCTGACCTGAGCCTGCGGCCGCGGAGCCGGCTCGGATGGTCCTGTTGACAGCCCTGAGCCGGTGCACCCAGCCAGCAGCACCGCCACCACAAGCAGTATCAGCATCCCGACGATCCGATTCGTCCGGATGCAGTCCCGCACGCCACGCATGGTTCCCTGCCGAATCTCCCCCACGTTGCCTGCGCACCAGGGTATCGCGGGCCGATCGCAAACTCATGTCATCGACACCCGCCTGTTTCGCTCCGAGAAATGTCGTGCCCGGCGTGGGCTGCTCGATGGCCTGCGCCCGCGGTGACGTTCGTCAGCTGACTGCAGTTGGATCAGCTCGCGCGGTCCTTCACAAGTTGTTGCACACGGCTGAAGCTCACGCCGAGAACAGCGGCGGCGTCGCGAACGCTGAGATTGTCGTCGTGCACGAGCCGGCGGGCAGCCTGCCTCCAGGTGGCGGCAGTCTGCCGCGACAGCTCCTTCGCGCGGGCCTGCTCGGCCCGGGCATCGGCGGCGAGTGAGACGGCATCAGCACCACTCCTTCGGGATGCAGGCCAGTTGCGTGCCGATCTTGCCGACGACGTAGGCGGAGACCTGGTGCTGCGGCACCCGTCGCAGGTCTATCAGAAGTGTCGGTGCTGCCGTCCAGACTGGCCGCGGACAGGAAGGAGGGGGACCATGACGGCCATGACCGAACCGATCGGCCTCGCCGAGGGTCGCCCGTTCACGGTGCACGACCTGGAGACGATGCCCGATGACGGACGGCGTTACGAGCTCATCGACGGGATGCTCCTCGTGACTCCGGCGCCGGGCTGGTCGCACCAGGAGATGTCAGCCACCCTGTATCGGGTGCTGCACGCGGCGTGCCCGCCAGAGCTGCGGGTTCTGCTGGCGCCGTTCGCGGTGCGGACCGCGCCCATCAACGAGGTGCAGCCAGACGTGCTGGTGGCCCGGTACGACGACCTCACCGAGGCTTGCCTGCCAGTGGCGCCGGTGCTCGCGGCGGAGACGTTGTCGCGCAGCACGCAACTGAACGATCGCAACACCAAGAAGGCGCACTACGAGCGGCTGGGGGTGGGGTCGTACTGGTTGCTTGACCCGGTCCAGCCGGGTGGGCTGGAGGTCTACGAGCTCGAGGAGCAGGGCCGCTACCAGCTGACTGCCAAGGTGAGCGGCGACGAGGTCTTCGCCACCCGGCGGCCGTTCCCGGTGCGGGTGTGCCCGGCGCGGCTGCTCGATGGCCTGCGTCCGCGGTGATGCCCGACGTGTGGGTGGACCTCAACGACGTCACAGGCACCGGGGAGACCACCACCTTCGTCGACTACGCCACACCGGATGTCGCCCTTGCGCCCGGCCGGTTCAAGGCTGTGTGAGGCTCGTAATGTCGGGTGATAGTGGCTCACATTGTCGGGTGAGCTGGCCTGATCGCATTCAGCAGGCTCAGCGGGGTAAATGGAGTGCGAATAACCCCGTTGAGCCCGCTGAATGCGGAAACGGTTCGCGCTTGGGGCAGTTAGGTGAGGGTGGTGGTCACCCGCTCGGCTGTGCAGCGATCCGTCAGTGCGGCGGGGTCGGCACCGGTGCACTGCACCAGCGACGCGTCTGCGGCGAGCACCGCGAGTAGCACCTCGCCCGGCACGGTCGCGTCCCAGCTCGTGGTGCACAGCAGGCGATCACCGGGGGCCAAGCCCAGTTCTGCGGCTCGAGCCCGGCCGGTGGTGCGGAGCGTCTCGGTGTCCGGTCCTGGGCCGCCGGGCGTGAAAGTGTCGCCGTGCACCCGGACCTCGCTGGCGTAGTCCCGGACCCCTGGCGGCAGCACTGGGATGCCCATGCCCAGCGCGTCCAGCCCGAGCGCTGCCACCTCAGCGGCGTCGGCGGCGTCGGCGATTCGATCAACGCCGCACAGGGCCACCTGCGTACCGGCAGACGACGCGGTGACCGTCGCGCCGCACCACCAGGCGCCCAGCAGCACCCCGGCGGTCTGCCAGTGCGGCGGCAGCAGCACCGCGACCGTGTCGCCGGGTTGAACGTCCAGCTCGTCGCGTAACCAGTTTGCGGTCTTGGCCGCCCAGTTGGCCAGGGTGGCGCCGGACAGCTCGATCCGGCTGCCGGTGGTGTCGTCATAGTGGGTGACCCGTGGCCGGGCCGGGTCGATCCGCAGCAGCGGGCCCAGCAGCTCGTCGGTGATAGTCATCGGCTCCTCAGCAAGGCCGGATCAGGAGATGCACGGCACGTCGGCGCGCGCAGTATCCGCGATCAGACGCACGGTGGTGGCGCTCGACCCGTCCACCCGCAGGAAAGACGCGCCGGCAATCCGCGGCTTGGGCGGTCCGGGGTAGTCCCGGCCGAGGTAAACCTGCACGGTTCCACCGGTCAGGTCGGGGCCCTCTTCGACCGGCAGGCCGCCCAGTGTGTCGGCCACTGCCTGGCCAGCCTCCTGCTCGCCGGTCGGGTAGCGCACCACGCTGAGAGCTCGGGCGGGACTGTTGCCGACCGCGCCCTGGCCGAACCCCTGCCCGACCAGCTGCTCGGAGACCGATTTGGCGAGCCCGCTCACGCCCGAGGCGTTGAGCACGTCGACTGTGACCGCTGCCCTGGCCGGGGAGCCGGGCGTGAGGTCCGGCGCGGGATCGGCGTCGATGACCTTGGCGACGAAGGCCTGCACGGTCTGCGGGTCGACCTTGAGTACCGCGCCGTCGGACTCGCTGTCGCCGTCACCTGACACTGGAACGGTCTCGAATGCCACGTTGCCCGCGGCAAGACCCTGCATCCGGGCAGCGAAGTCGAGTACGTCGAGGTCCTCGTCGAGCACCAGCGACTGCTGGGTCGCGTCGATCAGCTGGCGAATCCGCCCGGGACTGGACAGCGTCCCGGCCGACAGCACCTTGTCGGCCAGTGAGGCCAGGTATGCCTGCTGGCGCACGATACGGTCGAGGTCGCCGCGGGGCAGCCCATGCCGTTGCCGGACGAACGCCAGTGCGTCCGGACCCGAGATCAGCTGCGGGCCGGCCGGGAAGTTCGCGCCGGAGAACTTGTCCCGAACCGGTTCCCGCAGGCACACCTGGACCCCGCCGACTGCCTCGGTGAGCAGCGAGAAACCTAGCAGGTTGATCTCCGCGTAGTGGTCGATGCCAACCCCGGTGAGGTCCTTGACGGTCTGGAGCAACAGCTTTCGACCTGCGGCGACAGACTCGCTACGTACCGTGGCCGGGTCGGCACCTTGCCCGACGAGCCGTTCTGCGGTGGCGCTCTTCGCGCGGATGAACGCGGAGTTGAGCTTATGCTTGCCGTACCCCTCGGGCAGCTGCACGTACAGGTCGCGGGGCAGCGAGATCGCGACCGCGCGCCTGCCATCATTCGGGATCCGCACCAGGATCATGGTGTCGGTGAGCTCACCCTCATTGTCGCCGGCGCGCAGCCGGGACAGCACCTCGGCGGGCAGCGGATTGTCGTGCGCGTCGGTCCGGCTGTCCATGCCCACCACCAGGATGTCGGTGGCGCGGTCCGGAGCGCTGAAGCCGATCACATCCGTAGTGCTCAAGCCTTTCTGGAGGCTCTGGAAAGTCGCCCACCCGTACCCGGTGAGACCGAGCACCAGCGCAGAGACCATCGCGAGCACCAGCTTGGCGCCGCGTAACCCGTACTTCGGGCGCCGCCGGGGAGGCGGTGTCCTGCGACGCCGCCGGTCGGGCCGCCCGGCGGAACCCCCCGGCCGGGGTGGCCTGTCGTCCACGTATCCCCCTCCTGCGTCCTGCGGCTGGTGCGGCGCCAGGGCCAAGCTGTCCGCGCCAGGTTATCCGCGGGTTGGAGTCCGGTCGTACACGCTGACCGTTAGTGCAGACGTGTGAACCTTAGTCGGGTTGCCGTGGCACACTCGATCGCCGCTGTCTGACTGCCGACCAGAGTGGGAAGGTGCGCCGATGCGGCTGCTGGTGCCGGGCGGTAGCGGCCAGCTCGGCCGGGATCTGGTGGCTGCGGCCGCCCGAGCTGGGATCACCCAGGTCCATGCGCCGGGCTCAGCCGAGCTCGACATCACCGATCCCGTGGCGGTGTCTCACGCGGTCGCGGCCGCATCGGTCGGTACCCCCTTGGTCGTGATCAACGCTGCGGCGTACACGGCGGTGGATGCCGCGGAGGGCCATGGCGCGCAGCGCGCTCATGCCGTCAACGCCGAGGGTCCAGCACATCTGGCTCGAGCCTGCGCCGCGCACCGGGCACATCTGGTGCAGGTCTCCACTGACTACGTCTTCGCAGGCCACGGTGCGGGGCCCCATCAGACCGATGCTCCGACGGTGCCGGGCACCGTGTACGGCCGGACGAAGTTGGCGGGGGAGCATGCGGTGCTGTCCTCGGGGGCATCCGCGCATGTGGTGCGCACGGCGTGGCTTTACGGTTCGCATGGCGGCAACTTCGTCCGCACGGTGGCGCGGCTGGCGCAGGGGCCCGACCCCGTCCGGGTGGTCGACGACCAGCGTGGCAACCCGACCTGGACGGCCGACCTCGCCGACGGGCTGGTTGCGCTCGCACTGGCTGCCGACCGGGTGCCGCCCGGCGTGCTGCATTGCGTCAACGCTGGTTCGACGACCTGGTTCGAGCTGGCCAGGGCGGTGTTCACCGAGATCGGTGCCGACCCGGACCGGGTGCGACCCTGCAGCACCGCAGAGTTCCCCCGGCCTGCGCCCCGCCCGGCGAACTCGATCCTGGACACCGCCGGGTGGGCGGCGGCCGGGCTGCCCGAACTGCGGCACTGGCGCCAGGCCCTGCGCGCCGCTGTCGTCGGCGGCCTACTTTCCAGCTGACGGATCCCCGCGAAGGCAGCTCAGCGCGGCTGTGCGCTGTGCAACGTGTCGACCGGCAGCGTGGCATGCATCATCGAGACGTTGTAGCGGTCGTACTGAGTCATCGTGAAGTAGATGTCACGCCCCTTCGAGTCCGGATTCAGGAAACCGCCGTAGAGGTGTGGGTACTCCTTCGACGTGGCGACCGTGATCGGCGCGCTCCACGGTCCAGCGGGCTGCGGGGCCAGCCGGACCACGATCGCGCCGCGCGACTCATCCATGGTCATCATCTGCCAGCTCGTGAGGGTCTCGTCGTAGCGGACCGACACCTCACCCACGGGCCCCGGCACGATCGGGGCCGCGATCGTGGCCGCGCCCCGCCGCCAGCCTTTCCCGGTCCAGTACTCGTAGGCGGAGTTGTCGAGCAGCTGCCGCTCGGGCACCCGGGCGACGTGGGCGGCACCGAAACGGCCGTTCGGGGTGCCGAAGGCGTAGACGAAGCCGTCCCGCCGGGCATAGGCGATCATCTGGAACTTCTCGTCGAGGGCCGCGGTGTTCGGCCGGTGCGTGCTGGGGACGTCCTGCCAGGTTTGCCCGTCGTCGTCGGAGTACGCGACGCCGCTGTGGTTCGTGATCCACCGCCCGGGTGTGGTGAACTTGCGCACCGACATGTAGGCCAGGAAGTTGCGTCCGTCGACGTTGACGCCACCGGTCGGGATCGTGGTCATCTCGACGCCGTCGCGCTTGAGCGATGGCAGCAGCTCCTTGGCGTGGCCGGGACGGTCGGTGACGAAGTTGTTGAAGGACATGCCGTCGGCCGGGTTTCGGTCCGTGGTGCGGGCCAGCGTGTTCGAGCGCCAGTCGATCGCCTCCGGGTTGGCGAACCCGCTGCTGGTGCCGGCCCAGCCGGCCCCGAAGGTGTCGCCGAAGGCGGCCAGGATCCGCCCTTGCTCGGTGGTCCACATGATGCCGAGGTCGGTTCCCTTGATCTGGTAACGCGCCTCGGTCTCGTTGATGGACTCGGCACCGGTGATCACGGCTACCGGGCTTGCCTGGCCCAGCGGCGCGGCGTGCGCCGCCCCGGGCGTCGCCGCGCTGACCGTGACAGCCGCAGCTGCGGTGCTCAAGGTTGCTAGGGCAACCCCGGCTCGAACTCGGTGAGTGAACATCCCCGTCCCCCTTCTGACCGGAACGCGTCGTCGCGCGGGCAGGCGCGCGCCGGCATTCCGTAGCTACAAGCGACATCCCCCAGCACTCGAAGGGGGCACGGCTGCCCTTTCTGGCGCTTCCAGTAACGAGTGTGCGACTCGACGTATAGTAACGTCGATCACGCTACTCCCCGTGGGTGAACCTCAAGAGTTGGCCGCTAACCCGGCGTGTCGGTCCCTCGTGCTCGGCGTGTCCGTCGCTGGTGCTCACCCTCAGCCACAAGCTTCTCGGTACGCACGGACCGTTGCTTCCGCACATGCGTGCCAGGTGTAGCGGGCGGCGTGAGCCTGTCGGGCGGCTGCGCCTACCGGATCGCAGCCGGCCTCGTCCACGCTGGCTAGCGCGGTGGCCAGGGTAGCGGGGTCCTCGGGCGGGACGAGCGTGGCGAGCCCGCCGGCAATCTCCCGCAGCGCCGGCAGGTCGGAGCACACCACCGGCACCCCGGTCGCCATCGCCTCCAGTACCGGCAGGCCGAAACCCTCATCGCGCGAGGGCAGCACGAGCGCCGTCGCGCCGGCGACCACGCAGCGCAGGTCGGCCTCGTCGAGATAACCCACGGTGCGCACTCGGGACGAGGTCACCGGCGCCGGACCCCAGCCGGCCGGCCCGGCGAGCACGAGTGGCGGGAGACCGGGTTGCGATGCGTGCGCGTCGAGCAGCACGTCGAGGCCCTTTCGTGGCTGGGCAGTACCGACGAACAGCAGGTACCGCGGCGGCAACCCCAGCCTCGTGCTCAGCGCTTCGGTGGGCGCAGCGACACCGAACCATGATCGCCCCACGCCCAGCGGGGTGACCACGATCCGCCGCGCGGGGATGCCGAGCCGGTGGGCCACCTGCTGGGCCACCGCTGCGCTGGGAGTGCAGATCACCGCCGCGCGGGCCACCGAGTGTGCGACCAGGTCGGGCAGATCACGTTGCTGCGAGGCCAGATAGTCCGGACGGTCCAGGAACGCCAGGTCGTGCACGGTGACGACACCGCGGGCGCGCCGGGACGGTGGTAGCACGAAATTGGTGGCGTGCAGCACGTCGGCACCGGTGGCGAGCAGTTCGGTCGGGGGCCAGCCCCAGCGCCGCCACGACGCTCGCAGCGCCCGGGCCGGGACCGGCCCACCACGCACCGCCACCCCCGCGGGTACCGCGCCGCGCAGCACGGCCTGGCCGCGGGCCGTGAATGCGGTGACGGTGACGTCCACATCGGACCGGGCCGCCAGCTCGCGCAGCAGCTCGGCGGTGTAGCGACCGATCCCGCTGCGCTGCCCCAGCAGTGGCGTGCCGTCGATGAGTACCCGTGAGTGGCAATGCGAGTTATTGCTCCTATCGCCGCTCACGGGTTATCCACAGTCTGTGCAGGCGCCCGGCGGCGCGCCGGGCTACCTCACCAGGCCCACCGGTGGCGAGGTAGGAGCGGGCCAGTGCCGCGTCCCGACGCAGCGCGCCGGCCACCCCGTTGCGGTGGCTGGCCGCGGCCAGCGGGGCGCCGATCATTCGAGACCCGGGCAACCGGTCGGGCGCGGGTCGCGGGTGCCGGCAGAACTCGACCAGCGGCGCCAGCGCCGCCTCCCAGGTGTAGCGCTGGGCCACCACCGCGATCCGCTCCCGGCAGCCGGCGGCGAAGGCGTCGTCGTAGAGCACCCGCTGCAGCGCCGCGGCCAGCGCCGCCGGATCCGCAGCGGGCACCACCACCCCGAGCCTCTCGGCTGCCACCAGCTCGGCGAAGGCGTCACCGTTGGTGGTGACGATGGGCAGCCCCGCCCAGAGGTAGTCCAGCACCCGGGTGCGGAAGGCGAAGGTGGTCTCGACGTGCTCGAAGTGGGTGGTCACGCCGGCATCGGCGTCGAGCAGCCAGTTCTGCCGGTCGGCATAGGGCACCCAGGTCTCGTTGAAGAACACCTGCTTCCCGGTGAGCCCGAGGATCTCGGCGAGCCGGCGGGTCTGCCCGGCCATGCCCATCTCGGGCACGTCGGGGTTCGGGTGGCGCATCCCGAGGAACACCAGACGCAGGTCGTCGTGCTCGGCGCGCAACGCGTGCACGGCGTGCAGCAGGGTCAGCGGGTCGAACCAGGAGTAGACACCGCCCGCCCAGAGGACGACCTTGTCCTGCGGCCCGAGCCCCAGCCCGTCGCGTAAGCCGGGTCCGGTGCGTTGCGGTGGTTTGCCGGACAGCCCGAACGGGGCCACCGCCAGCAGCGAGCGGGTCGTGGGGTCGGCGTCGTAGACGGCGGGGGACAGCCGCCCGATCGCCGCCAGGTGGCCGAGCCAGAAATGCCGCTGCCGTTCTGAGGCGCAGAGGAAGAAGTCGCCGCGGCGGAGCTGGGTCGACAGCACCGCGGTGACCGCGTCGACGACCTGGGCGCGCTGGTTGTCACCGAGATCGCGGGCCTGCTCCAATTGCTCCAGGTGCATCGGGTCGTAGATGTCGGCGACGACGAGGTGGTTGGACGTCTTTAACGACGGTATCTGCTCGAGCACGTGGCCTTGAAGGACTACCAACTGGGCCCAGTTCAGCTCGGGGCCGATCTGGCGCGCGGGGACGTGCCGGACATCAAAGTCAGCAGGGGGTGGCGAGCAATGCTGGTTGAGGCTGATCAGGCGCACGTCGTGCTCCCCGGCGAGCACCTCGGCCATGTGCCAGGCTCGGATCGCCGGCCCCGCCATCCGCTGCGACACCGTGTCCGCGGTGATGATCAGGATTCGTCGGCGTGCCCCGTACACCTGCTGCACACCGAGGGCATCGACGATCGCATCGTGGGCGAGCAGGTAGGGGATCTCCGGGGAGGCACGCTCCAGGGCGTTGCGCATCAGCGGGAGCAGATCGGCGTCGGTGCGGACCCGAGCGGCCTGCTCGGCTCGGCGCGATGCGGCCAGGGCGGGCAGCATCTCCACGAACCGGTCGATGGCGTAGATCCCGGCCATGGTCACCCGGGGTACCGACATCGGGCCGCCGGTCTCCGCACCCGGGCCCCGGCGGGTCATCTCCAGCTCGGTGGGGTCGCATTCGCCGCGGGCGGTGGCCCTTCGGACGGCGAGCGCGAGCGCGGCGGGCAGCACCGTGGCCAGGGTCGCGTCGGAGACGTTCTTGTACAGCGCGGCGAGCGCGTTGCGCTCCAGCAAGTAGGTCTCGCGGGCCGGGTCAGCGCCGCGCAGCGAGGCATGGTGGCGGTGGTAGGCGATCGACCGTGGCTCGTAGCGCACCCGGTAGCCGCGCAGGTTGAGCCGCCAGCCCAGATCGACGTCCTCGCCGAACATGAAGAACCGCTCGTCGAACCCGCCGAGCTGGGTGAAGATCGCGCGCTGGACCAGCAGCGCGGCCCCGGTGCCGAACAGCACGTCGCGGGCAGTGTCGTGGGCACCGTCGTCGGGTGCGCCGACGTGCGGCTTGTAGCCCATCCCGTACCAGGTCAGACCGCCATCGACGTAGTCGATCCGCTCACCCTCCCAGTCCAGCACCTTGCTGGCCACCGCGGCGACGTCCGGGCTTTCACTGAGTGCTTCGACCGCGGCGCGCACCCAATCGCGGTGCGGTCGGGCGTCGCTGTTGAGGAAGCCGACGATCGAGCCGGTGGCTTTGCTCACCCCGAGGTTGCAGCCGCCGGCAAATCCGATGTTGGTGGCCGAGCGGATCAGCCGGGCCTGGGGTACCGCGGCGGTGATTCGTTCCGCGCTGCCGTCACCCGAGGCGTTGTCCACGCAGATCAGCTCAAGCCGGTCAACCGGCCAGTCCAGCTCGTCGCACAGCGCACGCAGGCAGGTCATGGTGTCGTCGGCGCCGCGGTAATTGACCACGATCACCGACACCCTCGGCAGCGCCCGCTCAACCACGCCAGCATCCTTTCCTCGGCGATGGGCTAGCGTGCCCCATCGTGATCCGGATGTGGCCAGCAGGGGCCACCGCACCGGGTTTGCCGAATGGATCATGTTGTCGACCGGCGCCTTGCTCCACTGGCGGTGCCGAGAGCAACACCGAGCCTGCGCCAGCCCCCGCCGACAGAACGGAGGTTACCGACCTGACCGAGAGGCTCTATTTCGGTGATCAAGAACCCTTTCGCATCACCTGCGGCCACGAGCCAGCCGACAGGCCGCTCCCGCCGCCATTCGGAGCCGAATGGCGGTTCTGAGTGCCCCGCTGAGTGCCATTCGGAGCCGAATCGCGGTCGCAGGTGTCGGGCACGGGGATCTCAGGTTGGGTGGGATCGGCGCGGGACTTCGGGCAGCAGGATCTTGGGTAGGGAGCCGAGCCGGTCGGCGTGCTCCGGGACCCGGCCGATGATCTCGGCGATCTCAGCGGTCACCCGCTGCCGTTCGGCCGCGTCGGCCTGCTCGGCGAGTTCCTCCAGCCGGGTCGTGTCGCTCATCGGCGCACCGGTCAGCGAACCGGCGACGGCGAGATGTGCTGCAGCGGCGAACGCCTCACCGAAAACCCGCCCTTCGAGCATGGCCAGCTGGACGATGGTGTTCGACTCCGCCTCGATGAGCGCCCGCCGCATCCGGTCGGCCGCGAACCGGCGGTCGGTCACGCAGTCGTAGGCGGCCTCCACGCCGTCCTGCCGGGCGAGGCCGAGCACCGCGAGGTGCACCACGGTGGCCGTCGCATGCCCGAGCCTGATCAGCGCTGTCTCGGCCTCACAGGTGATCAGCTCGGTGGCGTGTTCCGCGGCGAAGGACCGCGATTCCTGCCAGTTCGCCGCGCTGATCCAGTCCTTGACCAGGTCCTCGAGCAGCAGCGGCTGGTACGCGGTGTCGACGCCGACCGCCATGATCTCGTCGAGAAGTTCCAGGTGCCGTTCGGCCAGCGGCGCGACGAGCAGGAGCAGTTCCTCGATCGCGACGAAGGCCCAGTCCGCCATCAGTTCCTCTTCGTGCGCCAAGAGGTAACTCTTCGACTGCCTCCAGGTAGGCGCTGTGATCCACTTGGCCACGACGTTGATCTGCTCCGGCGTGAGGCTCAACCAGTCCGGAGGTCCGGTCCTGTTGACCGTCCACCATGCCTGGTCGACGTCGAGTGCGTTGCGGTGGCGGTGTCCGCGTAACGCGTTGCGGGCCGCGAGCACGATGGCATCCGGGGTGTCGGTCTCGTCCGACCCGAGCAGGTCGGCGAGCTCGCGAAAGCCCGTCGGCGGGTCGCCGTGCAGGACATGGAACCCGGCCCGTTCGATGATCAGCGCGTCTCGGACGCTCGGCGACTCGGCAAAGGCATCGATGCAGGTGGTGTAGACGTCGATCCCGTCGGAGATCCGGTCGAGCCCGGCGAGGTGACCGGTGAGGTTGGTCAGCGAGGTGACGAGATGCTGGAGGAAGGCGGTGGGGTCGGTCTCGGTGAGCACGCGGAAAATGTCGACGGCCTCCGCGCCGGGAGCCAGCGCCGGCTCGCGCTGTTCGATCGCGGACAGGTAGACGGCGTGGTCGTTCAACACCATCGCGAGGAAGGGCAGGTAGGTCGTGGGGTTGGCCTCGGCCAGCACCCGGTAGATGCTGACGGCCTTTCGGGCAGGGACCAGAGCGGTTTCGTGCTCTCCGAGCTCGGCCAGCTTGGTGGCGAGCTGGTGCACCGACACCGCGAGCTCGGGCAGGTAGACCTCAGGCGTGTCCTTGACCAGCCGGTACAGGGCGTCGATACCGGATGCCCCGGCTATCGAGGCGTGCCGCGCCAGGTGACGTCGCAGGTATGGGCTGCGCCGGTCCGGTGCGCCGTCCGCCGGGGGCTTCGCCCCAGGGAGGGTCACCAGCGCCTCGGCCAGCGCTTCAGCCGCCGGGCTGCCGGGAAGCGGCAGCGGCGATTCGGTGAGATGCTCGGCGAGCTCCTGGTGGTACAGCCGGTAGATCGCTTCCCCGTCCTGCTCGTCCTCGACGACATAACACCCGTAGTGCTCGAGAACCCAGTCCAGGTCGGCGGCCCGGTACTCGACATTGTCCGGGCTCAGCGCGGTGGCCGCGGCCTCCCATACGACCCGCGGCATGCCCCGGCCCAGGTTCCAGGCGAGCGCGTGCAACAGGTCCCGGGCGGCACCGGGGATCCTGGCGCCGTCGCGAACCAGGGACACACCGGTCGAGAGATCATGGTCCAACGCCCCGCCGACCGTCGTCGAGATCTGCCACTGCCAGCCCTCCGCGGACACGTCGATGACGCGCCGCAGGATCTGGGTGGTCATGATCCGGGCGTAGAGGAACCCGCCGAACTCGGTGGCCCTGCCCACCAGGGCTGGCGCAACCTGCTCCACGAGATCGCCACGACCTCCGGCGCGCAGCCGCCTCGCCACGTACTGCTCGATGTCGTCCAGGGTGTCCGCTTCGGCGTCGAGATCGATGATTGGCACATCACGTCCGAACATCTCCTGCAGCTCGACGACGCGTGGCCCTTCGGACGGAGGCCCGGACCACAGGAACTCCCGTTGCTGGGTGGTGAGCAGCACGCGCGCCACCGCGCCGAGGGCGACCAGCAGTTCCGTCGCGATCTTGTCGAGGTGCTCCGGAATCGCGTCGTCCAACCCGTCGAGCACCAGAGTGGGCGGGGACGCCATCCTCGTGATGTCGGCGATCAGTTGCCAGCCCGCCTGCGGCTGAGGCAGGCCGAGCTGCCCGGCCAGCGCGACCGCGAGATCCTGCTCGCCCATGCCGCGCAGATCCACCGACGCGTCGACAGCACCGATGCCCGGGTCCGGGCCCACCGGCCCGTGCGCGAGCAGCTCCTCCCGGCCGCCGGGGTCGGACAGCGCGACGATGTGCCCTACCACGGCTGACTTGCCGCATCCCGCTGACCCGGTCACCACGAGGGCGCCGGGAGTGTTGCCACCCATCCAGGTCACGATGCGCTGCAGCACCGCGCGGCGGCCGGTGAACAGCCACCCCTCGAGCGGCGACTCAGCACCGCAGAATGCCGTTCCCGCGGGCACGTCCACCTCCGACAGTTCTGCCCGTCATCCTCCGCGGTCCGCTCGGCGGACTGTGGCCTCAGCGACTGTGGCGCAGTGCCGTCCAGCTCCCGGACCAATCCCCTCCGAGCTGAGCACACTACCCCGGAGGGCCGCACAACGAGACGGGCGACCGTGCGATCTCGCGGGTACCGGCTCCGCCGTGCTCAGCAGCGGCCGGCCCAGCTGGACCACACCACCGCTCGGGCGACGTTGGCGCGCCGGCCGATCCGGTACCGCGCGACCAGCGTCGTCGGTACCCGGGCCGCGATCTCGGCGAGCACCCGCAACCGCAGACCCAGCGCGAAGTTGGGCGCGGCCGCGATGCCGCGTGGGTGGGCGCGGGCCCGGCGCCACGGCAGCACCAGGGTCAGGCCGGCGAAGCGGGCCAGCTCGCGAACGGCTACCCCAGCGGGGGCGCAGCGCAGCAGTACCAGCAGCCGGTTGCGCTCGTTCCAGCGGTGGAAGGCCGGCGTGCCGTGCCGCGCTGAGGCGCCCCCGACGTGCCGGACCCGGGCGCTGGGCACGGCGAGCACCGCATAGCCCGCCAGCCGCAACCGCCACGACGTGTCGGTGTCCTCGTAGTAGCAGAACAGCGAGTCCGGCACACCGCCCGCGGCGTGCAGCGCATCCGTGCGCAACAGCGCTGCCCCTCCGCAGAAGCCGAACGGCCGCCCCCCGGTGGTGTCCCGGCCGTACCCGATGCGGGTGAGCGCCACGCCGGTGGACGTCACGGTGCCGTCTCTGTCGTAGAGCACCGAGGCTGCTGCTGCGGCGCCGTCGTCATCGTCCAGGGCCTTCTCCAACGCCGCGAGCCACCCCGGCTCCGGCTGCGCGTCGTCATTGAGCCACGCCGTAAAGGGCGTGCTGACGTGGGGCAACGCCGCCGCCAGGGCCCCGGCGTAGCCGGTGTTGCGGGTCATCCGCAGCACCCGGGGGCGCAACGGGTGGGCCGCGATCTCCTCGGCGGTCCCGTCGGTGGAGGCGTTGTCCACCACCAGCACCCAGTGGGACAGGGTCTGGGCGGCCAGCGCGTCCAGGCAGCGCCCGATCAGACCGCGGCCTCGCCAGGTGACCACGACCACCGTCGTGCGGACCCCTGCGGACACGGTGCGCGACGGTACTCGTGCCACACTCCCCGGCGTGCCGAAGCTGGTAGTGCTGCTGGAGCAGCTGCTCGCGCCGGTGCCCGGGGGCACCGGGCGGTACTCCCGCGAGCTCGCCGCGGCGCTGGCGGCGACCGTGCCGGCCGGCTGGACGGTGGCCAGCGCGGTGGCCCGGCACGCCGATCCCACCCCGGCCATGATCCCCGGGGTGGAGGGGCCGCATGTGTTGCCGCTGCCCCGCCGGGCGCTCGTCGCCGCCTGGGAGGCTGGTGTCCCGCTGTGGCCGGGTGGTGACACCGTGCACGCCCCGACACCGCTAGCCCCGCCCGGACCCCGCCGCGGCTGCGACCTGGTGGTCACGGTGCACGACACGGTGCCCTGGACCCATCCCGACGGGCTGACCCGGCGCGGCGTCAGCTGGCACCGCCGGATGATCGGGCGAGCGGCCCACCAGGCGGGTGCCCTGGTGGTGCCCACCGCCGCAGTCGCCGGCGACCTGCCGCGGCACGTGCCCTGCCAGGCGCGGGTGCACGTGGTCGGGGCAGGGGTCAGCCCGGCTGTGGCGCGTCCCCCGGAAGAGGCCGCCGAGATCGCCACCCAGCTGGGTCTGCCGCCGCGGTACGTGCTGGCCGTGGGCACTCTCGAGCCCCGCAAGGGGATCGACACGCTGCTCGCCGCGCTGGCCGTGCCGGAGGCCCCGGACCTGCCGGTGGTGCTGGCCGGTCCGCCCGGCTGGGGGCGGGTCGACCCGGCTGCGCTGGCCAGGCAGTCCGGGCTGGATCCGGGCCGGGTGCACGTGTTGGGCCGGATCAGCGACCCGGAGCTGGCCGTCGTGCTGCACGGCGCAGCGGTGCTCGCGGCACCCAGCCGCGCGGAGGGCTTCGGCCTACCGGTGCTGGAGGCGATGGCGGCCGGGGTGCCGGTGGTGCATTCCGACGCCCCCGCGCTGGTCGAGGTTGCCGGCGGCGCCGGCGTGACGGTCAGGCGCAACGACCCGGCTGCGCTGGCCGCCGCCCTGCGCGCGGTGCTGTCCGACTCCGGCCAGACGCAGACCATGATTGCCGCAGGTCGGCGCCGGGCGCAGTGGTTCACGTGGGAGGCCACTGCCCGCCGGGTCTGGTCGGTGCACGTTGAGCTACACCGAAAGCCGTCACGGAGAGTACCGTCGTAGGATCCCTCCGTGTCCGAGCCTCGGGTGCTCATCGACGCGACGGCGGTGCCGGCCGATCGCGGTGGCGTCGGCCGGTACGTGGATTGCCTGGTCGCCGCGCTGGAGGCCGACGGCGCGGTGCCGATGGTGCTGTGCCAGCCGCGCGACGCCGAGCTCTACGCCAGGCTGGCCCCGCACGCCGACGTGCTGCCCGCTGCCGAGCAGGTCGCCACCCGGACCGGGCGGCTGACCTGGGAGCAGACCACGCTGCCCTGGCTGGCCAGCCGGCTGCGGGCCGACGTCGTGCACTGCCCGCATTACACGATGCCGCTGGCCAGCCGGGTGGCCACGGTGGTCACGTTGCACGACGCCACCTTCTTCACCGATCCGGAGCTGCACTCGCCGGTCAAGGCTCGCTTCTTCCGGGCCTGGACGCGGACCTCGCTGCGCCGGGCCGCTGGCTGCATCGTGCCCAGTGAGTCGGCGGCCCGGGAGCTGGGGCGGGTCGCGGGCGCCGATCGCCGGGCGCTGCACGTGGTGCACCACGGGGTGGATCCCGACCGCTTCCACCTTCCGTCGCCGGAGGAGGTGGCCGCCGTCCGGCGACGGCTCGGGCTGGGCACGATCCGGTACGTGGCGTTCCTCGGAGCCCTCGAGCCGCGCAAGAACGTGCCCGCCCTGATCCGGGGGTTCGCCCGAGCGAACCAGACTCTGGATGACCCGGCTGCCTTGGTGCTGGCCGGGCAGCCGGGCTGGGACCGCCACGTGGAGCGCGCACTGGCGGCCGTGCCGCACCGGGTGCGGGTGATCCGGGCTGGTTATCTCCCGTTGGGCGAGCTGTCCGGGTTCCTCGGTGGCGCGGCAGTGGTGGCCTATCCATCCTTGGGGGAGGGGTTCGGGCTACCGGTGCTGGAGGCGATGGCAGCGGGGGCGGCGGTGCTCACCACCCGGCGGCTGGCGATCCCGGAGGTGGGTGGGGACGCGGTGGCCTACTGCGGCATCGAAGCCGAGGACATTGCCGCCGGGCTCCTCGAACTGCTCGATGACCCGGCCCGCCGGGCCGAGCTCTCGGCCGCCGCGCAGCGGCGCGCCAAGGAATTCTCCTGGGCGGCTAGCGCGGTGCTGCACCGGAGGGCCTACGGCCACGCCGTGGTGGAGCACCGGCGGTCCCGCTAGCCCCGCCAGGCGGTCCGGGGTGCAGAATCGGACGCCGTGACCTCCCGCTACTCCTACGGCCAGGAACTCGCCGTTGTCACGGTGACCTACTCGCCCGGCGACACGCTCGAGACGTTCCTGGATTCGGTCGGAAAGGCGACCAGCAGGCCACTGCGGGTGTTGCTGGCCGACAACGGATCCACTGACGGAGCCCCGGAGCGCGCGATGTGCCGCGACGGTGTGCAGCTGCTGCGTATCGGGGAGAACGTCGGGTATGGCACTGCCGCCAACCGCGGGATCGCCGAGTGCGGGCCGGAAGTGGGCTGGGTGGTGGTGGCCAACCCGGACATCGAGTGGCACCCGGGCAGCCTCGACGAACTGCTCGCGGCGGGGGAGCGGTGGCCCAGGGCGGGTGCACTGGGGCCGCTGATCCGGCAACCGGACGGGGCGGTGTACCCGTCGGCGCGACTGCTGCCCGCATTGGGTCGCGGGATCGGCCACGCGGTGCTCGGCCCGCTCTGGCCGGGTAACCCCTGGACCATGGTCTACCGGCAGTCCAACACCGCCTTGGGTGAGCGGACCGCGGAGTGGCTGTCCGGGTCGTGCCTGCTGCTGCGCAGGACCGCGTTCGAGTCCGTCGGCGGGTTCGACTCCCGCTACTTCATGTACTTCGAGGACGTCGACCTCGGCGACCGGCTGGGCCGCGCGGGGTGGCTCAATGTCTACGTGCCGACCGCGGAGGTCACCCATCTCGGCGGGCACGCCACCAGCCGAGTCTCTGAGCTGATGCTCGCCGAGCACCATCGCAGCACCTACCGCTACCTCGCCGACCGGCACCCTGGCCCGTTGCGTGCCCCGCTGCGGCTAGCGCTGCGAGCCGGGCTGGCCGGCCGGTCGGAGTTGGTGCGCCGCGCCGCACGGAGCAGGTAGGCCAGTCGTGGCCGCCAAGGGCTACTACGCACGCCTGGTCGCGAGCCAGCGCGGCGGGCTCGTAGGAATGCCGACGGGGGCTGACCGGGGTTGCGACGCGTGGCCGAACTGAGCCGCTCAGGAGTCCGGGACCTCGCGGACCGCACCCTTGTCGGCGGAGAGAGCCATCGACGCATACGCCCGCAGGGCGGCCGGGACCGGCCGGTCGCGCTTGAGTGGCGCCCAGCCCAGCGCCTCGCGCGCCGCTCGCCGGGTCTCGAGCTCCTCGGGCGAGACGAGCAGCTGGATCGTCCGCCCCGCGATGTCGATCTCGATGAGGTCGCCGTCCTCGACCAGCCCGATCGTGCCGCCGCGGGCCGCCTCTGGGGAGACGTGCCCGATCGACAGGCCGCTGGTGCCACCGGAGAACCGCCCATCGGTGATGAGGGCGCACTTCGCGCCGAGGCCGCGGCCCTTGAGGAAGCTCGTCGGGTAGAGCATCTCCTGCATGCCCGGCCCGCCCTTGGGGCCCTCGTAACGCACGACGACGACGTCGCCGGCGACGACCGTGCCGGCCAGGATCGCGGTGACCGCGTCCTCCTGACTCTCGGTCACCTTCGCCGGGCCCTTGAAGTACAGCTGCTCCAGCACAACACCCGCGGTCTTCACCACGCAGCCGTCGGGGGCCAGGTTGCCGTACAGCACGGCCAGGCCGCCGTCCTTGCTGTATGCGTTCTCGATGTCGCGGACGCAGCCGCCGGTGGCGTCCGTGTCCAGCGTCGCCCACGTCGCGGTCGAGCTGAACGCCTCGGTCGTGCGGACGCCGCCAGGCGCCGCGGCGAACAGCTCCAGGGCCTCGGGTCGGGGCTCGGCGCGGCGGATGTCCCAGCCGGCGAGCCAGGAGTCGAGGTCGGGGGAGTGCACGGTGTGCACCTCGCACTCGAGCAGGCCGCCGCGGTTCAGCTCGGCGAGGATGGCGGGGATTCCGCCCGCCCGGTGGACGTCCTCCATGTGATAGAGCGGCGTGGAGGGCGCGACCTTGCAGATACAGGGGGTCGAGCGGGAGAGCCGGTCGATGTCGGCGAGGTCGAAGTCGATCTCGCCCTCGACGGCGGCCGCGAGCAGGTGAAGCACGGTGTTGGTGGAGCCGCCCATCGCGATGTCGAGGCGCATCGCGTTGGAGAACGCCTCGCGGGTCGCGATCGCGCGCGGCAGCACGGATTCGTCGTCCTCGCCGTAGTAGCGCCGGCAGAGCTCGACGACGACCCGGCCGGCCTCGAGGAACAGCCCGCGGCGCGCGGCGGAGGTGGCCAGCGTCGAGCCGTTGCCGGGCAGTGCGAGCCCCAGGGCCTCGGTGAGGCAGTTCATCGAGTTCGCGGTGAACATGCCCGAACACGACCCGCACGTCGGGCAGGCGGAGCGCTCGATCTCGGAGAGGTCGTCGTCGGACACCGCGTCGTCCGCCGACGCCGTCATCGCCGAGATGAGGTCCAGCTTCGGCCGGGCCACGCCGTCGCGGACGATCGCCTTGCCGGCCTCCATCGCGCCGCCGGACACGAACACGGTTGGGATGTTCAGCCGCATCGCGGCGATGAGCATGCCGGGGGTGATCTTGTCGCAGTTGCTGATGCACACGAGGGCGTCGGCGGCGTGCGCCTGCACCATGTACTCCACCGAGTCCGCAATCAGCTCGCGGCTCGGCAGGCTGTAGAGCATCCCGCCGTGGCCCATCGCGATGCCGTCGTCCACCGCGATCGTGTTGAACTCCCGGCCGACCCCGCCGGCCGCGGCGATCTCGTCCGCGACGAGCTTGCCCATGTCGCGCAGGTGCACATGGCCCGGCACGAACTGCGTGAAGCTGTTCGCGACGGCGACGATCGGCTTGCCGAAGTCGTCGTCCGTCATGCCGGTGGCGCGCCACAGAGCGCGCGCGCCGGCCATGTTGCGGCCGTGGGTCGTGGTGCGGGATCGCAGCTCGGGCATGGTGGATCCTTACCTCGGGTGGCCCCGCCATCGTACGAGCGGTGCGCCGCGCGCCGCGCTCCGGCGCCGCCCCCGGGGCGCCGCCGGCCGGCAAGTGCCGGAGCCGGAGGCCACCGGCCAGCTCCCGATGTCGCAGGCTGCGCCGTCAGGGTGACTGGCGCTGGAGCTGGATCACGGCACGGTGGACCCGGTCAGGTTGTTGGACACAGAGCTGATCGACGCGGTCGTCGGCTTCGAACGAGTCGCGGCGTGGGTGGAATCCATTCTTACGTGAAGAATGTGTCATTCTCGGGTCACCTTCGCCACCCCCACCGGGCATACCTACACCAGCTGGCCCCACGACTACCGCACCGATCCCGAGCCGCAAGCCAACCCCTCCGAGAGCAGAGCTGACGCTGGCCACGATCCGCGCCACCCCTCCTTTCTGACCGCAAGCCGCCCCGCCTGGGCTCTTGCGACCGTCGGGTGCGCTGATCGTCAGCGGTGTGGACGGGCGGGACCGAAGTCGCCGTGCCCGGACGCCTTCCGGCCGAAGACAGCGGTCGGGATGATCGTGTCATCGAGGTTAACGGTCCGGGGATTCGCCGTCCCTACCATCAGCCGCGGGATCTGCACGGTGTCGGCCTGGTCCATCGGCGACGTCGCCGAATCAGGAGTGACGATGTCAGCCCGACGGGCCCTCGCGCGAGCAAACACCTGGTCAGCGCGCTTCAGAGCGTCCATGGGGTGCGCCTCCTGTCGCTCCTGCGCTGCTACTGGGTACGCCGCCTGGGTGGCCCGCCGCACGCGCCGAAGCATTCAGCGGCCAGACTAATCGCCACCCGCGATAGGTGGTGAACCTCCGAGGAGCAAGTGCCATGGTGTTGCGTCCCGCCGTCAAGCCGACCACGCTGCTGCCTGGTGTCGAGGCTGTGGTGCTGGTCGGCGGCCTGGGTACCCGGATGCGACCGCTGACCCTATCCGCGCCCAAACCGATGCTGCCCACCGCGGGCGTGCCATTCCTCACCCACCTGCTGGGCCGGATCCGCGCCGCCGGGGTGCGGCATGTGGTGCTGGGCACCTCGTACCGCGCCGAAGTGTTTGCGGCCCATTTCGGTGACGGGTCCGCACTGGGCTTGGCGCTGGACTACATCGTCGAGGATGAGCCGTTGGGTACCGGGGGTGGGATCCGCAATGTTGCGCCCGCGCTGAGCGAGCCCGATGTGCTGGTGTTCAACGGTGATGTGCTGTCCGGTCTGGACCCGGCCGAGGTGGTGCGAACCCACCGCGCCGCGGGGGCGGACGTGACGCTGCACCTCGTGCGGGTACCCGATCCTCGGGCCTTCGGCTGCGTGCCCACCAGCGCTGACGGCCGGGTGCTCGAGTTCCTGGAGAAGACCGACGAGCCGCCAACCGATCAGATCAACGCTGGCTGCTACGTGTTCCGCCGGGAGGTGATCGACTCGATCCCGGCGGGACGTCCGGTGTCAGTGGAGCGTGAGACCTTCCCTGGGTTGTTGGCCGCCGGGGCCCGCCTGCAGACCCACGTGGACGACTCGTACTGGCTGGATCTGGGTACCCCGGCGGCCTTCGTGCAGGGCTCCGCGGACCTGGTGCGCGGCCGGGCGCCCTCGCCCGAGCTGCCCGGACCGGTGGGGGAGGCGTTGCTGCTGGCCGGCGCTACCGTGCATGCCGACGCGCAGGTCGGGGGCGGTTCGGTGGTGGGCGCGGGCTGCGTGGTGGAGGGCGGGGCGCAGGTGTTCGGCTCGGTGCTGATGGACCGCGCGCGGGTCGCTACCGGCGCGCACCTACAGCGCAGCGTGCTGGGCGCAGGCGCACAGGTGGGTGCGGGTGCTGTGCTGCACGATGTGGTGGTCGGCGACGGGGCCGTGGTGGGGGCGGGCTGCGAGCTGCGGGAGGGTCTGCGGGTCTGGCCGGGGGTCGTGCTGCCCGACGGTGGCGTGCGCTTCTCCACCGATGTCTGAGACCTGCTCGCAGGGTCGAAGCATCGGCTCTGAGACCTGCTCTGACTCTGAGCACTACCGGTCCTGGACACCCGAGCACCCGCTGGATCTCCGTGCGGTGCTGGCTCCGCTGCGCCGTGGCCGGGGTGACCCCACAATGCGGGTGGACGCCGACGGCACCATCTGGCGCGCAGGCACCACCCCGGCGGGCGCAGCCACCCTGGCGCTGCGCCGCGACCACGGCGGCACGGTGCACGCCACCGGATGGGGACCAGGCGTGGCCTGGGCGCTGGACGGGGTACCGGCGCTACTTGGTGCCGCTGACGACGATAGTGCCTTCGTGCCGCACCACCCGCTGATCGCGCAGGCCCGGCGCCGGATGCCGGGCCTGCGCTTGGGCGCCACCCGCCGGGTGTGGGACGTGCTGATGCCCGCCGTGCTGGAGCAGAAGGTCACCGGTATCGAGGCTCGGCGCTCCTGGCGCGAGCTGTGCTGGCGCTTCGGAGAACGGGCGCCGGGTCCCGGCGAGCTGCGGGTGCCGCCCGGGCCGGCGGCAGTGCGCGCGATCCCCGACTGGGAGTGGCACCGCGCCGGGGTGGACCGCTCGCGGCGCGGGGCCCTGCTGGCGGCGGCTGCGGTGGCGCACCGGCTCGAGGGTGCGGTGACGCTGGGCGGGAAGGCTGGCCGTGACCTGCTGTGCAAGGTCCCGGGGATCGGGATCTGGACGGCCGCCGAGGTGGCCCAAAGGGCCTGGGCGGACGCCGATGCGGTGAGCGTCGGAGACTTCCACATCCCGTCCGTCGTCGGTTACGCGCTGGTGGGCAGGCCATTGGATGACGAAGGCATGCTTGAGGTCCTCGCGCCCTACGTGCCGCAGCGGCACCGGGCGGTGCGCTACGTCGAGGCCGCCGGGTTTCGCCGTCCCCGCTTCGGCCCCCGGTTCAGTCCCCGCGACTACCGCGCCATCTGAGTTCGGCATTGGTGAGTGACCAGTTCTCTGAGCCCAGTTCCTGCTTTACCGCTCGTGCGCGGCCCTGCCCGGCAGTGCGCACCGCCACGAAGATGTGGAACGCGGTGGGACTGGAGGCGTTCGTGATGCTCGCTGGCCCCGCCGTGGCTGGAGCCGGCTCTCGGGCCAGGCAAGTTTGTGTCTCCGCCACGTCCCCGCGGCGGTGCTCGACGTGTCGGACGGCCCCGCGCATCAAGGCCGTCTGAAGTCGTTGTATCTCCCCGTGGGGTCTCGGCATCTATGTCCTGGGGGACCAACGAGACTACCCGGGGACTGCCGATGATCGCCTCTGTCTATATCGGAACGTCGAGCGGTGAACAGCTGGTCCGGGTCGAGGCATACGATCTCGACCCCTACCTGACACTCACCGTTCGGGGTCACACCGTCGCGCTCACTCGCGACGAGGCCCGCAAGGTCAGTGATGCGCTTCGCGCGGTGGGGCTCACCGCCGAGGATCGCGGCGACTGCTGACCGTCACGGTCCGTGCGGTCACTAGCCCAGTGCCGGCGTGGCTCATCCGGCCTGTCTTCGGATCTACCCCCACGCCCAGGCAGTGCTCCGCGTGATCGCTCACGTCACTGACACCTGCGCTGCCGTGCTGGTGTCGTTTCCGAAGATATCGATGACCTTGACCAGGATGGTGTAGATCCCGGCTTCGTCGTAGTCGTGCGTGGCATTGAGCACCAGCCTCCGGTTCGCTCGGGTTCGGTAGGACTGCCACTGGTTGTGGAAGGTGTCGCCGTGGCCTGCGGCGCCATAGGTGAAGTCGACGGCCCAGTAGTCCACGTAGTCCGCCCAACCACTGATCTTGCTGCGCACCGCGGCCGGCACCAGGTCCGGATTCGACAGGACGAAATCGGTGAGTGTCACGGTGGCATTCCTCTTGTGCACAGTGGTGGTCACCTTCAGGCAGGCGAGCTCGTGAAACACCACCTCGCCGGACTCGACGGCACGCGGGTCCATCACCTCGCGGGGGATTCGGCGCAGGCGGAGGTCGATGCCGCGGGCCCGGGCCTCATCCGGTGCGAGTTCGTGCAGACCCCTCTCGAACTCCCAGCCCAGCACGTCCAGCCCGGGGTGGCCCGCCGCCGCGGCCTCGTCCAGCGCCTCCTTGATCTCCGCGAAGCTCACTGCGGTGTCGATCGCCCCGACGTGCACGGCGCGGCCTCCCTTGGTGGCGTGCAGGTGCTGGAACTCCGTGACCGGTGCTGCGCCGTAGAGCGTGACCACGAAATCGAGGTACGCCCGCAGCTGTGGCCCGGTGGTGGCACCCTGCCAGGCTCGACGTTCATAGCGACCCAGGTTGGCGACGACGAACGGCGCGCACTGGGGGATGTCGAGCAGCCGCTTACGCGTGGTGTGGATCGCGAAGCGCCCGATGTCAATCGCCACCCATCGCCGCTTCAGTTTTTCGGCGACTGCGGCGGTGGTGCCGCTGCCCACGAAGCAGTCGAGCACGATCGAGCCCTCATCGGACGACGACGTGATGATCCGCTCCAGCAACGCCGCCGGCTTCTGCGTGTCGTAGCCCAATTTTTCTGGTGCCCACGAGACGACCGGATTGATGTCACTCCAGACATCTGACAGTGGCTGCCCCTTGGCCTCGTCGAGATACCGCTTGATACGCGGGATCCCGTTCTTGGTGTAGAAGACGCGACCTTGCCGGTCCAGTTTCACCATCGTGTCACGAGGCACCCGCCACGTTCGGTTGACTCCCTTCCATTCATAGTCGTAACCGCCACCGGCGAGTCCGGCGGCCGACAAATCGCCCGACATGAATCTTCGACCATCGGGGTCCCGGTATCTGTAGTACCGCTCGACATACCAGTCCTCGTACGGAGTGTACTGTTGGTTCCAGATCACTTTTTCTGTCTTGCTGAACCATAGTATGTCTTCGTGAACAGCGCCCAGGTGATGAGCATCGGCGTGCGCGGTCGCGCGCTTCCAGATGATCTCAGCCCGGAAGTTGTCCGGGCCGAAGATCTCGTCGAGTAATCCGCGGGCAAGGTGGCTGACGTTCGGCGCCAGGTGCAGGAACAGGGAACCCCGATCCGACAGCAGCTCCCGCAGCAGCACCAGCCGCTGGTAGAGCATCTGCAGATAGCTCTCAACACCCGTGCCCCACGTGTCCCGGTACGCCGTCTCTACTAGCGCGGGCGAGAACGTGGTCAGATCGCCGTCGCCAACCGCGAACCGGACCTTGTAGTCCTGTCGTGAGTCGAACGGCGGGTCGATGTAGATGAGGTCGACCTGGCCCGCCAGCTCGTCAGCCATCGAGGCCAGCACGTGGAGGTTGTCACCCCAGATCAGCTTGTTGCGCCACCCGCCGCCGGGATCGCGGGCGGCGTTGACCGTCTCGATGACCTGTAGCGGCAACCGTAGCCGCGGTACCTCGGCCGCCTTGCCGTCCCACTCCAACCGGACACCCGGCACGGGCACCCTCCTGATCTGTGGCGACGACGTCAGCTCGACGGCATCCCGCCCATGATCGCGAAGGTGGCCCCCTGTGGATCAGTGATCGCTGCCATCCGGCCGTAGGGGGTGTCGATTGGCCCGCCCAGCACCGTGGCGCCGCGCTCCGTGGCGGCTGCCACGGCGACGTCGGTGTCGGCGACCATGAAGTAGGTCATCCAATGCGGCGGCGCCCCAGGTGGGCTGTTGTCCAACCCGCCGATGCCACCGAGCGGGTCGCCTTCGAGGTGGACGGTGGTGTAGGCCGGGCCGGCGCCCTCGAGCGGCTGGTAGGAGTAGTCGAACACGGCGGCGTAGAACTTCCGCGCTGCGTCGGGATCGGGCACCGCGGTCTCGTTCCACACCAGGGTGCCGGGCTCGTTGTAGATCTCTGCACCCACGTGTTCCGCGGCCTGCCACACCCCGAATGCGGTGCCCTGCGGGTCCAGCGCGATGCACAGCCGTCCGCTGTCTGCAACGTCGAGGGGCCCTGCGAGCAGCGTCCCGCCGTTGTCGGTGATCTTCTGGGCGGTGCTGTCGACGGTGTCACTGGCGAGGTAGGTCATCCAGGCCGGTGGCTGGTCTGGGCTGTGCAGCGGGCCGATGCCGGCTGCTGAGTGACCTTCGCGTTGACACATCTGGTAGTGCCCGAATTCCTCGCCGGTGTCGGCGTAAGTCCAGCCCAGGATGGCGGCGTAAAACTCTCTGGCGGCGTCGACGTCGGGAACGGCGAGGTCGACCCAGCACGGTGTGCCGGTGGGCCAGGAGGTGGTGCGGATAGGCATGGGAACTCCTTAGTCGGTCGGTACCGGCTCAGCCAAGCATCTGCCTCCGACACTTCCTGGTGGCTGGCCTCACCACTACCGTGGGATCGAGTCACCCAGGTGAAGATCCGGCAAGCATCGTTGCAGTCGCGAGCAATGTACGGGGGTCACGATGACAGTTGACGAAACACAGGTACCGGCCGCCGCGCCAACGGAGCCACCACCTGCGGTGATGATGCGTCAGCTGACCATGGGAGCCCTCGTCTCCCAGGCGATCAGTGTGATCGCCAGGTTCGGAGTCGCGGACGCGCTGGCCGCCGGCCCGCGGCAGGTGGACGAGATCGCGGAGCTGGTGGGCGCGCACGGCCCGGCGCTGTATCGGGTGCTGCGAGCGCTCGGCGATGTCGGAGTCGTCGCCGAGCTGGAGAATCGACGGTTCGCCCTGACCCCGCTTGGTGAGCTGCTGCGCAGCGACGTCCCCGGTTCGCTTCGGGGCTGGGCGACGATGTTCGGGATGCCGTTCCATCGTTACCCATGGACTGATCTGTACGAGACTGTCCAGACCGGGGAGTCGGCGTTTGACCGGGTCCACGACACAAAGATCTTCGACTATTTGGCGGAGCATCCCGAGGATGCGGCGGTCTTCGATGCGGCCATGACCTCGATTTCCACGAGTGCGGCTGTCAGCATCGTGCAAGCGTACGATTTCGCCCGGTTCAGCACGATAGTTGATATTGGCGGCGGACGTGGCGGCCTGCTCGCCGCGATTCTGTCCGCCAACCCGCACCTCCAGGGAGTGCTGTTCGACGTACCGGCAGTCGTGGCCGGCGTCGGTGAAGAGATTTCCGGTGCCGAGGTTATTGACCGCTGCAAGGTGGTGAGCGGGGATTTCTTCGACTCGGTACCGGAAGGCGGCGATGCCTACCTGCTGGGCAACATCATCCCGAGCTGGGCCGACGACCAAGCAGTGGAAATCCTGCGCACTTGTCGGGCTGCGATGGCCGACACCGCCTGCGTGCTGCTTGCTGAGGCCGTCCTGCCGGAGGGCGCTGCGCCGTCGATGAGCAAGCTGGTGGATTTGGAGATGCTGGTCATGACCTCTGGTGGTCGCCAGCGCACCGAGGCGGAGCATCGCGCATTGCTTGGCCGTGCCGGGCTTCGACTGACCCGTATCGTGCCGAGTACCGGCCTGATCAGTCTCGTCGAGGCGGTCCCTGACTCGCCGAGTTGACCTACGCGTCACGCTCGGGGCGCGTACATGATGACGGCGACGCCGAGCAGGCAGATTCCAGCCCCGAGATAGTCCCACCGATCGGGGTGGAAGTTGTCTACAATCA
>DATHTJ010000295.1:0-9141 GCA_035463315.1 Pseudonocardiaceae bacterium | reverse complement strand
TTACAACCCCAAACCCCATCCCAGGCACATCCCCCGGCGTGTCGTGGTCGACACGCACAGCTGGCGCTCCGAAACACCAAGATGCGTCAGCGCGGAGGCCCCGCAGGCCCCGGCGGCCAGAATCTGGGTGACCGGCACCGACGACGGTGCGTTCATGTTCGGTAGGGTCGACGCTAGGCCAGGAGTGATCGAATCCGGAGTGATCAAACGTTGTCCCATTGCTCAGCTTGCAGTCAACGTGGCAACGCCTCGTGATCGCCGCCGGATATTCGGGGCTTCACCTGCTGGAATCGAGTTTCACCCCCGGTGCGCTGCCCGGTGTGGCGGTCACGAGCCGGGGCGCGGCACAAGAGTGGGAGCTGACACTGCCCAGGAGGCAGACGTTCGACGACGCGGCGGGTGCAGGTGATCTCACCAACGTGGACCGAGGGGCGGCTAGGCTCCTCAGCGTCGATGATGTCGCGATCTTTACCGGGTACCTGGCGACGGCATGCAGTCGCTCGTCATGACCCCAGTGCCCCGGCTCACTGAGACACCACCCAGCGATCGTGAGGTAGGTCTTATCCACAAACCACCGATCCCCAGTTCGGGCCGCTATCATAGTGGGCGGCCAGTTTTCAAATTCCCAGGTACTTCGAGGCGATAAAGGTGTTCAGCGCGGGATCCTTCAGTGCTGACCTGACCTCGTCGCGCTGCTGTTAGCTCAGGTTCTCTGGATCGCTCAGCACTTCGGCACCGCGGCGGATCTGCACCGCCGTCGGCCCGAATGACGTCTCATCCTTACTGATTTTGGTCATGGCAGTGATGGCATCGTGAGCCAACGAGAGACCGCCAGCCTCCCCTGCCCGGACATGGATGGGGGCCAGCACGATGCCGGAGTGGGTGCGACCGATCGAGTCTGGTCGACGGGGTCGCGGCTTCAGCGCCGAGAGGAGAACACCAGCGGCCCCGGGCTGACGGGCAGGCACGGCAGACGGGATCGAATCCAGCGCACTCAGTACAACCCCTCCTCGACCAAGGAGCGCACCATGCTTGTGCTCGAGCTGACCCACGTGGTGCGGCAGCGCAACAAACGCGAGGCCGCTGCGAACGCCGAACGTGCGATGCCGGCGCCCGCCTGATCGACGCGCGGGCCGACAACTCGTGTTCCGGGCACTCGGCAGCTGGAGCGTGGAGAAACTGCTCCTGCTCGGCTCGCTGACGTGGTCGCTCATCTCCAAGCTTCCGCAACGATTGTGGCGGATTGTGCTCGATGCCTGGCACGCGGTCACCGGGCTGCTCAGCTGGTTGGCCAGCGGGCTCTCCGGCGCCGGAAAGACGACCTTCGGCACCTGGTTGCGCACCGGACTGCTGGGGTGGTTGAACTGGAGCGGCCGAGTGCTGTTGCACGTGGTCGAACTGATCGGTCTGGGTGAGATAGTGCAGCTGGCGTGGGGGCTGGTCTTCCGGCTGCGACCGCTGACCGCCGAGGAGCGGGCTGCCTCGGCGTCGGTGCATCCGGCCAACCTGATCCCGTACTGGCAGGTGCGGGTCGACGACGACTCCTGCCTGATCAAGATCGGCGTGCTGCTCGCGGACCTGTTCAGAACCAAGATCACTCCCGGCGCCATCACCTCCATGCACATCGTCCACGCGCCTGCCGCAGGGCTGAGCATGCCGCTCGCCGTGCACGAACTCACTCATGTCGCCCAGTACGAGAGGGTCGGCGCGGTGTACATGCTGGAGGCGCTGCACGCGCAAGGCAGTGCGGCCGGCTACGACTACGGCGACCTGACCGCTGCCTGGACAGCCGGTATCCGGTTCGCCGACGTCACCCGAGAGCAGCAGGCCTCGATCTGTGCCGACTACTACCGGGTCTGCCGCGGCAGACCAGCCGAGTTCGGTGCCACCGAGGCCGAGCTTGCTCCCTTCATCGCGGACATGCGGTCCGGGCGGTTCTGATCTGTCGGCAACCAGGCGTCGCGCCCTCGTCATGGTGACCCGCTGGACCGGCACCGGCGCATCAACGGAAGCATCTTTCCCCGCGATCAGCCGTGACCGGTCCGAATAGACACCTCCGGTTCTGCACCCGACGGAGGGGCTGGACGACGAGTGAGCGACAGTAAGTCCGTGCGTGCCACCAGCTTGGCCCCCAGTCCGCTGTTCCTGCTGCTGGTCGCGGCCACGGTGGCCGGCGGCGCGCTCGCGGCACTGACCGCGGGCGCGGCCCGCACCGGAGGCATCGTGTTCCTGGTGCTCGGCGGGTGGGCGGTCTCGCTGTGCCTGCACGAGTTCGGGCACGCCTTGACGGCCTACTGGGGCGGCGATCATTCAGTGCGCGCCAAGGGATACCTCACCCTCGACATCCGGCGCTACACCGACCCGGTGATGTCCCTGCTGCTGCCCTTGCTGCTGCTGGCCTTCGGCGGGATCCCGCTGCCCGGCGGCGCGGTGTGGATCAACCGCAACGCGCTCCGGTCGCGAGCGGTCATCTCGGCGGTGTCACTGGCCGGCCCGCTGACCAACCTGGTGTTGGGAGCCTTGCTCATCGCCGTGGTCAGCCTCGGCGAACTCCCGGCTGGGCTCGCCGCCGGACTGTCCTGCCTGGCCCTGGTGCAGGTGCTCGCGTTCATGCTGAACATCCTGCCGGTACCGGGGCTGGACGGGTTTGGCGTTGTGGAGCCCTACCTGCCGGATCAGGCTCGCCGGTTCGCCGACACCGTCGGCCTGTACGCCATCCTGGCGCTCATCTTGCTGATCGTCACCGTGCCCGCGGTGGGGAACGCACTGTTTGGTACCGGCTTCGCGGTCTTCGCCGCGCTCGGCGGCGACCCGCTGGCAGCAGGCGAGGGCTTCCGGGAACTCCTGTTCTGGCGCTGACGAGTGACCAGCGCATGATTAACATCCCTTCTGGGTATTAGCCGGGGACAGCGAGGACGTGGGGATGGGTGTAACGGCTCGGCTGGACCGCTTCCAACAGCGCCATTCCTGGTGTGGCTTCCCGTTGGCGGTGATCTACAAGTTCGTCGACGATCAGGGCGGCTACCTCGCCGTTCTGATCACCTACTACGGTTTTGTCTCGCTGTTTCCCCTGCTGCTGTTGCTGGTCAGCGTGCTGGGCTTCACGCTGGAGGGCAATCCTGCCTTGCAGCAGGCACTGCTCGGCTCGGCGCTGCAGCATTTCCCGATCGTCGGCCCGCAACTGCAGCAGAACGTCGGCGCGATCCACGGCAGCAGCCTGGGCGTGGTCCTGGGCATCGCCGGTGCCGTCTACGGCGGGCTGGGTGTCTCAGTGGCCATCCAGATGGCGTTGAATCGGGTCTGGGCCGTGCCACGCTTTGCCCGCCCCGACCCAGTGGTGTCCCGACTACGCGGCCTGGTGCTGTTCGTCCTGCTCGGGGCGGTCATCCTGACGACCACCGCGCTGGCTGCGGTCGGCGCGGTGGCCGCCGGCTTCGGCTCTGAGATCGGCACCGGAGTGCGCGTTGGCGCGTTCGTGATCGCGATCGCCGCCAACGTGGCCGCGTTCCTGATCTTGTTTCGGGTGCTGACCGCCCGCAACATTGCGCTGGCTGACTTGATACCCGGGGCGGTCGGTGCCGGGGTCGCCGTCCAGGTGCTCCAAACTGTGGGCGCGTTGTTCGTCAGCCGCCAGCTGGCCGGTGTCTCACAGATCTACGGCGTGTTCGGGCTGGTCCTCGGGTTGCTGGCCTGGCTGTACCTGCAAGCGGTCATCCTGGTGTTCTGCGCCGAGATCAACGCGGTGCGAGCGCGACGGCTATGGCCCCGTAACCTGCTCACTCCGTTCATCGACGGCGTAGTCCTCACCCCCGCCGACAAGGCCGCCTACCGCTCCTACGCCGACGCCGAACGCTACACATCCTCCGCACAGGTGCACACCACGTTCGATCACCCCCACGATCCGAAGTGACACATGGATGCTTGTTGTAGTCCCCCCAGGCACCTCAGCAACCATAAGCATCCATGTCGCGCTGTTAACTTGATGACAGACCCCACTGGGCGGGCGTCGTGAAAGTGGTGGTGTTGGTCGGGGGGGTTGGGGGGGCGCGGTTCCTGCTGGGGGTGAAGGCTGCGCTGGGGCTGCCTCCGGTCGGTACTGGCGCCGGGGAGCACGAGATCACTGCGGTGGTGAACACCGGCGACGACATCTGGCTGCACGGGCTGCGGATCTGCCCGGATCTGGACACCTGCATGTACACCCTCGGTGGCGGGATCGACGCCGAGCGCGGCTGGGGACGGGCTGACGAGAGCTGGGTGGTCACTGCGGAACTGGCGCGCTACGGCGCCGATCCGGACTGGTTCGGGCTGGGCGATCGCGACCTGGCCACTCACCTGGTCCGCACTCGGATGCTGCAGGCCGGCTACCCGCTGTCCGCGGTCACCGCGGCGCTGTGCGACCGGTGGCGCCCGGGGGTGCGGCTGCTGCCGGCCACCGATGATCGTTGCGAGACACACGTGCTGGTGACCGACGCCCAAGACCCTGACGCCCATGACCCTGACGCCCAGGGCCGTCGCGCGATGCACTTCCAGGAGTGGTGGGTCCGGCACCGCGCAGCGCTCCCAGCCAGCGCGTTCGTGCCGGTGGGCGCGGATGCCGCCGAGCCGGCCGCCGGGGTGCTGGAGGCGATCGCCGGGACGGATGCCGTGCTGCTCGCGCCGTCCAATCCGGTGGTGTCGATCGGCAGTGTGCTGGCCATACCGGGGATCCGGCCGGCGCTGCGTGCCACGCCAGCCCGGGTGATCGGGCTGTCCCCGATCATCGGAGGCCGCGCGGTGCGCGGGATGGCTGAGGCCTGCCTGGCCGCGATCGGCGTGCCCTGCGAGGCTGGCGCGGTCGGCCGGCACTACGGGGCCCGCTGCGCGGGTGGGATCCTGGACGGGTGGCTGGTGCACACCGGAGACGGCGCGACGGTGCCCGGGGTGGAGGTCAGGGAAGTCCCGCTGCTGATGTCCGATGTGCCGGCGACCGCGGCGATGGCCAGGGCGGCCTTGGACCTCGCCGGGCTGGTGACATGAGCGACCACGCCGCACCAGGCGAGGTCCGCATCCTACCGGTCCGGGGGCTGCCCGAGTTCCGGCCCGGGGGCGATCTGGTCGCCGCAGTGGCCAGCGCCGCGCCGTGGCTGGTCGACGGCGACGTCGTCGTCGTCACCAGCAAGGTGGTGTCCAAGATGGAGGGCCGGCTGGTCACGGTGCCCGCCGACCAGCAGGCTCGGGACGCGGCCCGCCACCAGCTCGTCATCACCGAGGCTCAGCGGGTGCTCGCCCGCCGTGGCCACACTGTGATCACCGCGAACGCGCTGGGCGTGGTTCAGGCAGCCTCGGGAGTGGACGCGTCCAACGTGGCGCCCGATGAGGTCGCGCTGCTCCCCGCCGACCCGGACGCCAGCGCCGCGAAGCTGCGGGCCGGGCTGGCCGCAGCACTGGGCGTCGACGTCGCTGTGGTGATCACCGACACGATGGGCCGAGCGTGGCGGGTCGGGCAGACTGACGCGGCGATCGGGGTCGCTGGCCTGAGCGTGCTGCACCGCTACGCGGGCACCGTCGACCGGCACGGCAACGAGCTCGCCACCACTGAGGTAGCGGTCGCCGACGAGGTCGCCGCGGCCGCCGACCTGGTCAAGGGCAAGCTGGCCGGGGTACCGGTGGCGGTGCTGCGCGGGCTGCCCCGCGACGACGACGGCAGCACCGCGGCGGATCTGATCCGCCCGGTGGCCGACGACCTGTTCTGGCTGGGCACCGCCGAGGCGATCGAGCAGGGGCGCGCGCTGGGTTGGTCCGAAGCGGTACTGCTGCGCCGGTCGGTGCGCTCGTTTCACACCGATCCGGTGGACCCGGGGGTGCTGCGCCGCGCGGTGGGGGTGGCGCTGACCGCCCCGGCACCACACCACACCCGGCCGGTGCGTTTCGTCTGGCTGGCCGACGCGGCGGTGCGGCGGCGGCTGCTGGACGCGATGGCGCACGCGTGGCGAGCCGACCTGCGTCGCGACGGGCTGGCTGAGCACCACATCGAGTGCCGGGTGCGGCGCGGGGACCTGCTGCGCGACGCGCCGGAGGTGCTGGTGCCGGTCGCGGTTCCCGACGGGGCGCACCCCTACCCCGACGCGCGCCGACAAGCCGCCGAGGAGACGATGTTCACCGTCGCCGCAGGTGCCGCCGTGCAGGGGCTGCTGGTGGCACTGGCTGCCGAGGGCCTGGGCTCGTGCTGGATCGGCTCGACGCTGTTCTGCCCGGATCTGGTCCGCGCCGAGCTCGCCCTGCCACCGGGCTGGCGGCCGCTGGGTGCGATCGCCGTCGGCTACCCCACGGAACCGCTGCAACCCCGCCCAGCGCGGGATCCCGATGACGGGCTGGTACTGCGATGACGATGACCACCGGGCAGAACTCCACCGTGTACGCCGACGCGGTGCAGATGCTGTCCGCCTGGGAACCTGATGACCCTGGGCAGGAGGCGCTGCGCCACGCGTTCCTCGGGTTCCTAGCCGCCCGTCCGGACGCCTGCGCCCGCTCCTGCACGCCCGGCCACCTCACCGCCTCAGCTGTGGTCCTCTCCCATGACGGCGCGCACGTGCTGCTCACCCTGCACCCCCGAGTGGGGCGCTGGGTGCAGCTCGGCGGGCACTGTGAGGAGGGCGACGCCGGGCTCGCCGCAGCGGCGTTGCGGGAAGCAACCGAGGAGTCCGGCATCGCTGACCTGGAGATCGACCCCACGCCGCTGCACCTGGACGTGCACCCGATCACCTGCTCGCTGGGCGTGCCCACCCGGCACTTCGACGTGCGGTTCCTGCTGCGCGCCCCGGCCGACGCCATCCCGGTGCGGAGTTCCGAATCCGTTGACCTGGCCTGGTGGCCGGTGGACGCGCTACCCCCCGACGTGGCGCCCGCGCTGAGTTCTCTTCGAGCAGGCACAGTGCCGTGGTGGTCGCATAGCCGGTAGCGCCAGACCACGGTGCCCACCGACGCCATCGCGTAACTGTAAGAACAAGGTCACCGGGCCCGCACCGGGATCGACTCGGCTACGGCGATCGGGTCGGCCTTGGAGAGCGTCACCCCGACGGCTGCGCCCAAGCCGTGAAAAGACCATGAACCGTCGACTTCGTTGGTCACCAGCAGCGTGCAGCGCTCGCCGCTGTCGCTGCGTCGGCCTAGCGCTATCAGCCGGTCACGCTCGCGGTGCCGGTGCTGCTCTGTCTCAGGTAACTGCTCTGCTGCACTCACCCGACAAACAGTGCAGCGAGATCAACGCTAGACGGCTAGTTGTCCACGCTCCGTGGACCCTGGCCGCCGACACCGAAGCGATGACGCAAGCTGTCCAGCTCCCACAACGGGCGCCGGGCGCGGCCGTACAGATCGTCGAGTAGCTCGCGGGCCAGCGGATGGTTGCGCACCATCGTGGGCGCGCTCCGGTCGGCGGCGTCCAGTGCACGGATCGCCTGGGCGTCCCGGTCGCCCCCGGCCTGTGCCCACCCACGGGCCAGGTCCAACGACAGATTAGCCGACCGCAGCGGGCTGCCGAGCAGTTCCACGGGGATGGGGTGGGCCTCCACGGCGTCGGCGGCTGCGGGCCCGTCACCTAGGTCCACGGCTAGCGCCACCTTCCACAGCGCCACGTTGACCGGTCCGAAGTGCTGTAGCTGGGTGTTGCGTTCGCCGGTTCGTTCGGCCAGCGAAGCCGCCTCGGACAGGTGGGCGGTGACCGCGTCGCGGTCTCCGGTGCGGGCGCCGAGCAGCGCTGAGCCGAGCTGAACCATGCCCGCCATCTCCGCTGCCGCCGTGTTCTCAGCGTGTGGATCGGCGCTACTGCTCGCCTCGACGGCATTGGCGAGGGTGGTTGCGGCCTTCCTGCGGGCGCCCACCTTCAACCACGTTTGCCCGAGGCTGTAGGCCGAGAGCGAGGCGAGCGCTGGATCGTCACCGAGCGCCTCGGCCGCTTCGGCTTCACGCACTGCGCAGGCCAGGGCGAGATCCTCGTGACCGACCACTTCGGCTACCGCTGCGGCCACGTGGCAAGCCTCCACCAGGACCGGCAGGGCTGCCCGGCGGACATCGCTACCGCCGGCAGCTGTGTGGGCGTGCAGCTCGGCCAGCAGAGTTCCCAGCCCGCGCCCGGCAGGGCCATAGTGCCCAGCGTCGCGGAACTCATTTGCGCGCCGGACCGCTACGGCGAGCTGCTCAACCGGGCGGGACTGAACCTCAGGCGCGTCATCCACTGCGATGTCATAGACAACCTCACGGATACCGGGCAACGTCGCCAACGCCTCAGCCGACGTTCGGTCCGGCGGCAAGTACGGCTGGCCGGTCAAGTCGACCACGGAGCAACCCAGCGCGTTGGCCAGGTCCTCGATCAGGCCGCGCCGGTTAAACCCCCACAGCCCACGTTCCAGCATCGACAGGTACTGCTTCCTGATCCCGGCCAACCCGGCCACCACGTCCAAGCTCAACCCGCGACGACGGCGAATCCTGCGAGCACGCGCACCGATCGTCCGCGCGTCCTCAACGTCCACCAGGGCCCCCTCTCCTCACCGGAACCCCTCACCGATGCCCCGGGGAGCGACCCCGGGGCGGACCTCGGTGAGGAGGTAGCGACAGGCTACGCGGCGCCTGGTGGTGAACGGCGCCGGGTGGTGGACACTGCGCACTGTGGACCGCGTTCACCGCCGGTGTACGTGTCGGCGAATTCGACTGATCCAATCAGCAACGAACAGCCCCACCTGTGCTCCCCGCCGCTGGGTTGGAGCTGGCTGGGCAACCGGACCGGTTCTCTTTGTCCGGTGTGCCACCACCGCAGCTTGGACGTGTCGTGAACGTGATTGTCACATTGTCGACATCGACCCGATTCTTGCCACCGACGTTCTCTGCGCGTCGTGAGGTACTGACCTTCGATGTCGCCGACATCTCGGCCTTGGCCGCCCACATCGAAGTGCGCGTCGTGGTTGTCTCGCTGTGAAGTCTTCCACGTGCTGCGGCGGACCACGGCCGGACCCAGACAAAATCGAAGGCTGATTGTAGACAACTTCCACCCCGATCGGTGGGACTATCTCGGGGCTGGAATCTGCCTGCTCGGCGTCGCCGTCATCATGTACGCGCCCCGAGCGTGACGCGTAGGTCAACTCGGCGAGTCAGGGACCGCCTCGACGAGAC
>DATHTJ010000294.1:0-16651 GCA_035463315.1 Pseudonocardiaceae bacterium | reverse complement strand
TATCTGAGACTCATCTCGCACGTGGCGCCTGATGGCGTCGACCAGCAGCTGACGAAGTCCGTTAGCATCCTTCGGATCGGCCTCGGCGGTGAGCTTTTTAACAATGGTTCCCTGCCACCGCACCTCAAGATCGAGTAGCTCTCCGCACTTACTTTTATGTGTCTTCGTCGGCGCATCAACAACTTCCGACACTCCGTTACTAGATTTGTCCTCCGGCTCCGGTGGCCGAACCACAGTTGCTCACCGCCCGCGGCACGATATGATCAGTCCCCATGTCTTGAGCAGCTCCATTGCACGGCGCACGGTGGCGGCAGAGACGTTGTGCTCGTCGGCGATTTGCTTCGTTGACAGCACGTGTTCGCCGTCACCGAGTACGCCAGCCAGGATGTCGCGCCGAAGCTCCCCGGCGATCCGTTCGTATGGGCTTTGCGGGTCGGTCTTCGCTCGCTCGTCCGGGTGCAGCGGCGCCGGTCGCTCGGGCATGCGGCCGCCGATATTCTTCGCTGCCCGCTGATCAGCTTCCGACACCCAGGCGGCGTAGGACCGCAATGTCGTGGTCCCGCCGCCAGCATGGCCAAGCCTGCCGGCGACCGTGCGCACGTCTACGCCGGCGGCGATTAGCTCAGTTGCGGAGTAGTGCCGCAGCTTGTGAAAAGTCGTGTCGATGCCAAGGCGGTCAGCGAGCCGATCGTACCGTTGAGTCAGCGAGCTGGGTGCGAGAAACCGGCTGCCGGTGAGCTCGGGCGAGAAGACGAAGGCGTCCTTGTCGAGACTGAGTTCGAGCGTCTCAGCGCGCGCCTGGCAACGATCGCGGTGCTCGGTCAGCACGATGACGGTCTCAGGATCAAGCGCCACCCGGCGCTGCTGGTGCGTCTTGAGATCCAGTTCGATCCAACCATCCGCACTGTGGCTGATCGCCCGACGTAGCCACAGCACCGCGCGCCCGGGATTCAGGTCCACGTGCGACCAGCGCAGCGCACACAACTCTCCCCGGCGCGCTCCGGTCGTCATGGCGACCCACACCAATGTGCCCCAGTCCGGATCCCGCCACGCCTCACTCGCGATCCGCGCCGCATCCGCAGCGGTCGGTGGTCGTGGACTCGGCGCCGGCGCCGCCGGTGGTTCGGCCTGGCCGACCGGGCTGACGCTGACCCATTTCCAGCGCACAGCACGCTTGTAGGCACCGGAGAGGATGAAGTGCATGTGCCGGACCGTGGTCGCGCCAAGCGGCCGGCAGGCGTGCGGGCGGCACCGATCATCACACCGGTGCTCGCTGGACGTTCGATGCTGCACCTCTGCCCGCCTGCCTGAGCAGTGATCCCGGCAGCGCCGAAGCTCCGCGTAGAACGAATCGAGGATCTCTGCGTCCAGCCTCGCGACCTTCACCTCACCGATCAACGGACCGATGTGCTTGCGCACGTAGCCCCGGTACAGCTCCAGCGTTCGCGGCGCCCCATCGAACTGGTCCAGGTAGCGGTCAAGCAGCTGGTTCACCGTGGCCGCGGTACGTGGGTTACGCCGCTCCTCGACCTCACATACGAGCCGGTCCCTGGCGGTCCGCGCCTCGCGCACCGCCTTCGGTCCCGCTGGGATGACTTCAGTGAGGTAGTGCCGGCGCTTACTCACCGGGTCGATCCCGGCATAGACACGGACCCTCAGCGCGCCGCTGGGCAGCTCGTCGATGCTGCCTCGTTCACGTCCCGGCTGACCCTCGCCTGTGCGCGCCACGAAGCAGAGCGTAACCGACTCGCGTCACGCGTGGTGTCACGTCACAAGACCGACCAGATCACCGAAGCGATAACAGCTGGTCAGAGTGGTGGGCGCAGCAGGATTTGAACCTGCGACCGCTCGCTTGTAAGGCGAGTGCTCTCCCGCTGAGCTATGCGCCCCGACGCCCCCACGGAATCCGGGGGCGCGATATTTCACGTTGGCAGTGCCGCCAGGGCCTGCTTCCAAATGGTCTGGTCACGGGCCTCGCCAGGCTGGTTCATCTCGGCGAAGCGGATCACGCCGTCAGTGTCCACGAGGAAGGTGCCTCGGTTAGCCAGGCCAGCCTTGTCGTTGAACACCCCGTAGTCCTGCGCGACCTTGCCGTGTGGCCAGAAGTCGGACAGCAGCGGGAAGTCGTAGCCCTGCTGGTCCGACCATGCTTTGAGGGTGTACGCCGAATCCACCGACACTGCCAGCACCTGCACTGCGGCGAACTCTGCCAGGTCGTCGCGCAGCTGATCCAGCTCACCGGTGCAGATCCCGCTGAAAGCCAGCGGGTAGAACACCACGAGCACGTTGCGGTCACCCTGGAACTCCGACAGTGTCCACCCTTGGTTGTTCTGATCCTTCAGAGTGAAGTCCGGGGCCTGGTCTCCGACCTCGAGCGACATGTGCACAGCTCTCCTCGACTCATCCGCAGCCCGCGCCGTATGGCGCGCACTGACGTCGAGGGTATCCGCATCGGGGCAGAGCTCAGCGTTTGGACTTGGCCGCCTTCGGCGAGGCCAGCCTGGTGGCTGCCCAGTCGTCGCTCACGCTGATGTTGGAGGTCTGCGCCAGACCGACGGTGGGGGCCGCCTCGGCGATATCCGAGGGCTCGACATGACCGTCGCGGCCGGTCTTGGGTGTGAACACCCAGATCACGCCGTTATCGGCCAGCAGCGGGCGGGCGCCAATCAAGGCATCCACCAGATCACCGTCCTCGTCGCGCCACCACAGCAGCACCACATCGACGATCTCGTCGGAGTCCTCGTCGAGCAGATCGGCACCGATCACCTCCTCGATCGCCGCGCGCACGTCGTCGTCAACATCATTGTCCCAGCCGAGCTCCTGCACGACCATGTCCGATTGGATCCCGAGCCTCTCGGCAACGCCGAGCTTGCCGGCGTCTCCCGCCGCGGCGGCGACCACGGTTTCACCCCTCCACAACGTCGAGCCCAGCGGCTACGCCGGACGATTACTACTCGATGGCGTCCCAGCGAACACTGCGGTCCGGCCGGAGCGCAACAGCCAGCAGCGGGACACGCCGGTCCGGGCTTGTTCGGAGGGATTACCCGGGGGTAGCGGGTGACACCAAGCGCAGGGCCGACGAGCATGGGGCACGATGGCCGTAGGTGGGCGGTCCAGCATGGCCGGCAGGCCGGTCACCTGCGGCTACCCCAGGACAACTCGAGGCGAGGAGATCCCTTGACCACGCAGAAAGACCGCCCACCCGCTCGCGTGCGGGTCATCCGCGACGGGGTGGCGGCACACCTACCGGACATCGAACCGGACGAGACCGCGGAGTGGCTGGAGTCCTTCGACTCCGCGGTGCTGTCCGGGGGAAAGCAGCGGGCGCGGTACCTCATGCTGCGGCTGCTCGAGCGGGCCCGCGAGACTGGCGTCGGCGTGCCGTCGCTGACCAGTACGGACTACGTCAACACCATCCCCACCGAGAACGAGCCGTGGTTCCCTGGTGACGAGGACACCGAGCGGCGCTACCGCGCCTGGATCCGGTGGAACGCGGCGATGATGGTGCATCGGGCGCAACGTCCCGGGGTCGGTGTCGGCGGGCACATCTCCACCTACGCCTCCTCGGCCGCGCTCTACGAGGTGGGCTTCAACCACTTCTTCCGGGGCAAGGACCATCCCGGCGGTGGGGACCAAGTCTACATCCAGGGCCACGCGTCGCCCGGAATCTACGCCCGGGCATTCCTCGAGGGCCGGCTGTCGGGCGCCCAGCTCGACGGGTTCCGCCAGGAGTTCTCCCACGCCGGCCCGGGTGGCGGCCTGCCGTCCTACCCGCACCCCCGGCTGATGCCAGACTTCTGGGAGTTCCCCACCGTCTCGATGGGGCTGGGTGCGATCAACGCGATCTTCCAGGCGCGGCTCAACCGCTACCTGCAGGCCCGCGGCCTCAAGGACACCTCTGACCAGCATGTCTGGGCCTTCCTCGGCGACGGTGAGATGGACGAGCCGGAGTCCCGCGGGCAGATCCAGGTTGCGGCCACCGAGGGACTGGACAACCTCACCTTCGTGGTGAACTGCAACCTGCAGCGCCTCGACGGCCCGGTCCGGGGCAACGGCAAGATCATCCAGGAGCTGGAGGCCTTCTTCCGCGGCGCAGGATGGAACGTCATCAAGGTGATCTGGGGCCGCGAGTGGGACGCCCTGCTGCACGCCGACCGGCAGGGCGCGCTGGTGAACCTGATGAACATCACACCTGACGGTGACTACCAGACCTACAAGGCCAACGACGGCGGCTACGTCCGGGACCACTTCTTCGGCCGGGACCCGCGCACCAAGGAGCTGGTCAAAGAGCTGTCGGACGCCGACCTGTGGAACCTCAAGCGCGGCGGCCACGACTACCGCAAGGTTTACGCCGCCTACCAGGCCGCCACCCAGCACCACGGCCAGCCGACGGTGATCCTGGCCAAGACCATCAAGGGTTACGGCCTGGGCCCGCATTTTGAGGCCCGCAACGCCACGCACCAGATGAAGAAGCTGACCCTGGAGGACCTCAAGCACGTCCGCGACGCCCAGCGCATCCCGCTCACCGACGCGCAGCTGGAGGAGGACCCCACGCTGCCGCCGTACTACCACCCGGGAGCGGACGCACCGGAGATCCAGTACATGTGCGAGCGCCGCCGGGCGTTGGGCGGGTTCCTGCCCGAGCGACGCACCAAGACCAAGACCCTCGTGCTGCCCGGTGACAAGGTCTACGACGTGCTGCGCCGCGGGTCGGGCAAGCAGGAGGTCGCCACCACGATGGCGTTCGTCCGCCAGCTCCGCGAGCTGATCAAGGATCCCGAGATCGGGCCCCGGTTCGTGCCGATCATTCCGGACGAGGCACGCACGTTCGGCATGGACTCGATGTTCCCCACGCAGAAGATCTACAACCCGCACGGGCAGCTCTACACCTCGGTGGACGCCGACCTGATGCTGGCCTACCGGGAGAGCGAGCAGGGCCAGATCCTGCACGAGGGCATCAACGAGGCGGGCTCCACCGCATCGTTCACCGCGGCGGGAACGTCCTACGCCACGCACAACGAGCCGCTGATCCCGGTCTACATCTTCTACTCGATGTTCGGCTTCCAGCGCACCGGCGACGGCCTGTGGGCGGCCGGTGACCAGATGGCCCGGGGGTTCCTGCTCGGCGCGACCGCCGGGCGCACCACGCTGGTCGGCGAGGGGTTGCAGCACAACGACGGGCACTCCCTGCTGCTTGCTGCGACCAATCCTGCCGTGGTGGCCTACGACCCGGCGTGGGGTTTCGAGATCGCCCATATCGTCCGCGACGGGCTGCGCCGGATGTATGGCGACGACGCGGAGTCCGACCCGAACGTCTTCTACTACCTCACCATCTACAACGACCCCTACCGCCAACCGGCAGAGCCCAAGGACCTCGACGTCGAGGCCCTGCTGCGTGGCCTGTACCGCTACGCACCGGCCCCAGCGCCCGGCCCGGACAAGCCGGCGGTGCAGCTCGCCGCCTCCGGAGTGGCGCTGCCGTGGGCGCTGCGAGCCCAGCAGATGCTGGCCCAGGAGTGGGGCGTGCAGGCTGACGTGTGGTCAGCGACGTCGTGGACAGAGCTGCGTCGCGAGGCCGT
Organism: Pseudonocardiaceae bacterium; assembly: GCA_035463315.1. Classification (GTDB taxonomy): domain Bacteria; phylum Actinomycetota; class Actinomycetes; order Mycobacteriales; family Pseudonocardiaceae. The sequence continues at coordinate 11,072 of DATHTJ010000294.1, read as the reverse complement.
CGAGGTCGACCGGCACAACCTGCTGAATCCCGAGGCCGAGCCCCGGGTGCCGCACGTGACCCGGGCGCTGCAGGGCGCAGCCGGCCCGCTGGTCGCGGTGTCGGACTGGATGCGCGCGGTGCCCGACCTCATCCGTGCCTGGGTGCCCACCGACATGGTCACCCTCGGCACCGACGGCTTCGGCTTCTCCGACACCCGCCCGGCGGCGCGGCGATACTTCCTCGTCGATGCCGAGTCGATCACTGTGGCGGCACTGGCCGCGCTGGCCCGCCGCGGTGAGGTGAAGCAGTCCGCCGTCGCCGAGGCAGCCCGGCGTTACCGCATCGACGACCCGCAAGCCGCCGGCCCGCAGACCTCCGACCCCGGGGTGGCCTGAGCCGGCGCTAGCCGGCCAGCCGGGCGGCCATCTCCCAGACCAGCACCTCGGCGCCGTTGGCTCCAGCGGTCACCCGCTGGCCACCGGCGGCGGTCATCCGGGCCGCGTCGCCGGTGCCCAGCGGGCCGGTGCCCTCCAGATCCACCGCGCCGCGGGCGACGAACAGGTGCACGAACGCCGCAGCCGGCAAGTCGACGCTCCCGCCCGGTTGCAGCCGCGCGGCGTGCAGCGCCGCATGCTGCTGCCGGATGAAGATCGCCCGGCAGTCGCGGTGGGCGTCCATCCCGGACGCCACCACCACGAGATCACCCGATCCCGCATCGACCGGGCCCAGCTCGCTGTTGATGTCCAGCTGCTCGTAGCCGGGGTCGGTCGAGCGGGTGTCCGGAGGCATCCACATCTGCACGAAATGCACGTCCTGATCATGCGGCTCATCATCCAACCGCCAGGAGTCGTTCTTCTCGGAATGCCGGATCCCGGTGCCGGCACTCATCCGCTGGGCCAGCCCGGGGTAGATCACCCCGGTGTTGCCCGCGGAATCCTCGTGGACCAGGGACCCGTCCAGCACCCAGGTGACAATCTCCATGTCGCGGTGCGGGTGGGTCTCGAACCCCATCCCGGGCTTCACGACATCATCGTTACTCACCAGCAGCAGGCCGAAGTGGGTGTTGGCCGGGTCGTAGTGACGCCCGAAGGAAAAGCTGTGCCGGGAGTCCAGCCAGCCGAGCTCGGTGTGCCTGCGCTGGCCCGCCCGGCGCACATCGACCTTCGATACGAGCTTCGGTGCCGAGCTGACCATCGTCTCTCCTCGAACTGCGTCTCTCCTCGAACTGGGGGCTGCTCAGCGCGGTTCCCTGCTCACGATCCTTCAGCGTCAAACACTACCCAGCTTCCCGTCGCAGTGTCGTGCGATGCTGGCCCCCATGACCATCCAGGCTGGCACCCACCCGCTGCCGGCCAGCACACTGCGCCGGCTGGGGCGCGCCTCCGGTGGGCTCGCCATGGCCAGCGTGGCCGAGATGGAGCAGCGCTACCCGTGGTTTCGCCGGCTGCCAGCCGACCAGCGGGCCGGAGTCCTGCTGGTCACCCAGACCAGCGTGGCGAACTTCGTCGAGTGGCTCAAGGACCCGCAGCACTCGATCAAGCTCACCGTCGACGCGTTCCGCTCCGCGCCGCGTGATCTGGCCCGCTGGGTCAGCCTGCGCCAGACCGTCGAGCTGGTCCGGGTCGCCACCCTGGTGTTCGAGCAACGGCTGCCCGAACTGGCCGCCGACGACGCCGAACGCGCCGTGCTCACCGAGGCATCGCTGCGCTATGGCCGCGAGGTCGCCTTCGCCGCCGCCAGCACCTACGCCGGCGCCGCCGAGGCCCGGGGCGCCTGGGACGCCCGGCTGGAAGCGCTGGTGGTGGACGGCATCATGCGGGGGGACGGCGAGGAGTGGCTGCTGTCCCGCGCCGCGGCGCTGGGTTTGGAACCCGCCGCCCCGGCCACGGTGCTGGTGGGCAACCCTCCCCCAGACGAGCCGCCGGAGCTGCTGTCCGACATTCGCGGTATCGCCATCCGCACCGGCCGGGGGATGCTCGTCGGTGTGCAGGGGTCCCGCCTGGTGCTGGTCGTCAGCGGCCGCCCCGAGCTACCCGAGGATCGCAACCTGATGATGGAGGCATTCGGCGAAGGCCCGGTGGTCATCGGACCAACGGTCCCGTCACTGGCCGAGGCGCACCGCAGCGCCGCCGACGCCCTGTCCGGGCTGCGCGCCGTCGCGGCCTGGCCCGCCGCACCCCGCCCGGTACCGGCCGCCGAGCTGCTTCCCGAGCGCGCGCTCGCCGGAGACCCGGAGGCCGAACGGCTGCTGGTGGACCAGGTGATGCGTCCGCTGATGGCGGCCAGCGGCAGCCTGATCGAGACGCTCGACGCATTCTTCGACGCCGGCGGGGTCCTGGAGACTTGTGCCCGGCGGCTGTTCGTGCACCCCAATACGGTCCGCTACCGGCTGCGCCGGATCGCCGACATCACCGGGCGGGTGCCGGGTAACCCGCGAGATGCGCTGGTGCTGAGGGTGGGCCTCGCGGTCGGCCGGCTGGCCCGTTCTCGCGGCCTGTGGTAACGAACAACCAGAGACCGCCTAATCAGCCCTGGTCGCGCCAGCCCGTTGTAGACACTCCACAAGAATGCCGGGCTGGACTTCGTGCACGTCAGCATCACGCCGCTGCCGTGCCTGGTGTTCAGTGGGCGAGGTGATCGCGCTGCTTGCCCCCGGACAAGGTGCTCAGTCCCCGGGCATGCTCGCGCCGTGGCTGGCGTTGGAGGGCGCCGCGACCCGGATCGCGACGTGGTCGGCGGCGACCGGGCTTGATCTAGCGCGGTTGGGCACCACGGCGGACGCCGAGGAAATCAAGGACACCGCAGTGACCCAGCCGCTGGTGGTGGCGCTGTCGCTGCTCGCCGCCGAGGAGCTGGCCCGCAGGATGGACCTACCGGCCGACGCCCCGGTCGCCGGGCATTCGGTCGGGGAGCTCACCGCGGCGTCGGTAGCCGGGGTACTCACTGCTGATGAGGCGGTCGCCTTCGCCGCAGTCCGCGGCCGGGAGATGGCTGCGGCCTGTGCGCTGGAATCAACCGGGATGTCCGCAGTGCTCGGGGGCGACCCCGACGAGGTCACTGCGATATTGATCCGTTTGGGACTGGACGCGGCCAACCGCAACGGCGCTGGCCAGGTCGTCGCCGCGGGCCCCAGCGACGCCCTGGCGGCGCTGGCGCAGGGCAAACCTGATCGGGCACGCGTGATGCCCCTGCACGTTGCGGGGGCATTCCATACCCGGTTCATGGCCCCGGCCGAGCAGGCACTGGCCGAGTACGCTGCCCAGCTCACCGTGAAGGATCCCGCGCGCCCGTTGCTGTCCAACGCCGACGGCGAGGTGGTAGGCGAGGGCGCGGAGATGCTGCGCCGGCTGGTCGCACAGGTAACCAAACCGATCCGCTGGGATTCCTGTATGGCCAGGCTGAGTACCCTCGGTGTCACCGCCACCGTCGAGCTCCCGCCCGCAGGCACGCTTTCCGGCCTGGTCAAACGTGACCTGAAGGGCACCGTCACACTGGCCCTCAAGGATCCCGACGACCTCGACCGGGCGGCGGGTCTGATCTCCGACCACTCTGGGAGCCTGGCATGAGGCCTCGCCTGCAGCAGCTGGCCCCGGTGGTCGGCGCGCGCATCCTCGGCTTGGGCAGCAGGCAACCCGAGCAGGTCGTGACCAACGCCGACATCGCCGCCCGCGGGGTGGAGACCACCGACCAGTGGATCCGCGACCGGGTGGGCATCGTGGAACGGCGCTTCGCGCGCAAGGACGAGTCAGTCGTCGACATGGCGGTCGAGGCAGGCGCCAAGGCGCTCGCCGACGCTGGGCTGGCCCCGTCAGACGTCGACGCAGTGCTGGTCGCGACCTGCACCATGCCCTCATACATACCCAACGCTGCGGGGCAGACCGCAAACCGGATTGGGGTGCGCACCGCTGCCGCCTTCGACATCAACGCTGCCTGCGCTGGCTTCTGCTACGGGCTGGGAATGGCATCCGACATGATCCGCGCTGGCTCTGCGCGGCACGTGCTGGTGATCGGCGCGGAGAAGCTGTCCGACTGGGTGGACCCGATGGACCGTTCCACCTGCATCATCTTCGCCGACGGTGCGGGCGCGGCAGTGGTCGGCCCGGCCGGCCACCACGAGCGGCTGGGGATCGGCCCGATCGCCGCCGGTAGTGCCGGGGACCTGGTGGACACCATCGTGGTGGCCGACCGCAACTCCTTCATTCGCCAGGAAGGCCAGGAGGTGTACCGCTGGGCGATCACGAAGATCGCGCCGGTCGCGCTGCAAGCGCTGGAGCTGGCCGGGCTGGCTCCGGTTGACGTTGACGTACTGGTGCCACATCAAGCAAACCTGCGCATCATCGAGGTTATTGCCAGGCGCCTGCGGGCAGCCGGCGCCCGCGAGGACATGGTGGTGGCCGATGACATCGTCCACTCGGGTAACACGTCCTCGGCGTCGATACCGCTCGCCCTGGACCACATGCGCGCCGAAGGCCGGGTCCGCTCCGGGGATCTCGCGCTGCTGGTTGGATTCGGCGCCGGACTGTCCTATGCGGGGCTGGCGGTGGCCCTGCCCTGAACCTCAGGCTCCGCAGTGGGCGAGTACCCGGTGAGCGAATTTCATAGTGCGGGGCCGCCGGCCCCGATCACCAACGACCGACAGAAGGGAATCATGGAGTGACAAACGAGGAGATTCTCGGTCACCTCGCCGAGATCGTGACCGAGGTCGCGGGCGTGGAGCCCGACGAGATCACCCTGGAGAAGTCCTTCGTGGACGACCTGGACATCGACTCGCTGTCCATGGTGGAGATCGCCGTAGGGGTGGAAGACCGCTTCGGGGTCAAAGTGCCTGACGACGTCCTGGGCAATCTCAAGACCGTCGGTGACGCGGTGGACTACGTCGCCAAGACCGCATGACTCCGCGCGCCGACGTGCTCCTCCCCACGGAGGCGCCGACATGCGCGCCGACGTGCTCCTCCTCGCGGAGGCGCCGACATGATTGACATTGTCGTCACGGGGGTTGGCGCAACTACTCCGCTCGGCGGGGATGCCGCGTCAACCTGGGACGCGCTGCGGTCCGGTAAGAGCGGAGTCGTCGCGCTGACCGAGGATTGGGTGGATCGCTTCGACCTACCCGTGCGGATCGCCGCGAAGCTGGCCGTCGACCCGGCCGACGAGCTCAAGCGGGTGGAGGCCCGCCGCTGGGACCGTTGCGAGCAAGTCGCGGTGATCGCTGCGCGGGAAGCGTGGCAGCATGCTGGCGCGCCGGAGGTCGAACCCGAGCGGCTCGCCGTGGTGATTGGCACCGGCATCGGCGGCGCACTGACCCTACTCGGACAGGACGACCTGCTCGAGAACGCGGGGATACGCAAGGTATCAGCACTGACCATCCCGATGCTCATGCCTAACGGGCCCGCCGCGCATGTCGGTCTGGACCTCGGCGCTCGTGGCGGCGTGCACGCCCCGGTCGCTGCCTGCGCCTCCGGTGCCGAGGCGCTGGCCATCGCCTGGCGGATGCTGCGGGCCGGGGAGGTCGACGTCGTGGTAGCCGGCGGGGCCGAGGCGTGCATCATCCCCATCACGCTGGCCGGGTTCGCTCAGATGCGGGCCATGAGCACGCGCAACGAGGAGCCCGAACGAGCCTCCCGCCCATTCGATATCGCGCGGGACGGGTTCGTGCTCGGCGAGGGTTCCGGGGTGATGGTGCTCGAGCGGGCGGAGTTCGCCGCAGCGCGCGGGGCCTTCGTGCACGGCCGGCTGGCCGGGGTGGGCACCAGCTCCGATGGCCATCACATCACCGCGCCTGAGCCGGAGGGCATCGGAGCCGGCCGGGCGATCACGGCCGCGCTGCGCACCGCGGGGCTGGACAAGACCGATGTCGGGCACGTCAACGCGCACGCCACCGCCACCCCGGTAGGCGACGTCTCAGAGGCGGCCGCCATCCGGGCCGCTATCGGCACCCATCCGGTGATCACCGCACCCAAGGGAGCGCTGGGCCACCTGCTCGGCGCCGCCGGCGCGGTCGAGGGCATGGCCTGCCTGCTGGCGATACGTGACGGTGTCGTGCCCCCAACACTGAACTTGGAGGATCCCGACCCGGGCGTGCAGCTCGACGTGGTCGTCGGATCCGCTCGCGAGGTGGAACTGCACGCCGCCGTCAACGACTCGTTCGGATTTGGCGGGCACAACGTTGCACTCGCCTTCACCTCGGCCTGAGCGGCCGTAGGCAAGGCGCTCGCTCCCTTACCCAGGAGACCACGATGACAGCTCTGGCTCATCGTCACCGCACCGACGTCCCGTCCAGCGACGGCGAAGCGCCCGATCCACGGGACCCGGAGCTGCGCCTCACCTGCCTTTTCGATCCTGACACGCTGGCGGGGCTGCAGCCCCGAGATGCCAGCGGGGCGTTCGCCGCCCGCGGCCGGATCGACGGGATCAATGTGATCGCCTACTGCACCGACGCCACCACGATGGGCGGTGCGATGGGCTCGGAAGGCTGCCAGCACATCGTGGCAGCCATCGATACCGCGATCCGAGAGCGTTCCCCGGTGATCGGGTTGTGGCACTCCGGCGGGGCGCGGCTGACCGAGGGTGTCGAAGCTCTCGACGCCGTTGGTCAGGTGTTCGCCGCGATGGTCCGCGCGTCCGGGCGGGTGCCGCAGATCTCGGTGGTGCTCGGGGCCGCCGCAGGTGGAGCCGCCTACGGCCCTGCCCTCACCGATATCGTGATCATGGCGCCGGATGGGCGGGTGTTCGTCACCGGTCCCGACGTTGTGCGCAGCGTCACTGGTGAGCAGATTGACATGGAGTCCCTGGGCGGTCCCAGTGCGCATGGCAAGAAATCTGGCGTGGTGCATGTGGTGGCCGAGTCCGAGCCCGATGCGCTGCTGCGCGCGCGTCACATCGCCGGCCTGTTTGCCCAGCCCGGGAGGTTCGACCTGGACTCGATACGCGAGGAGGCCGACCTCTCCGAGTACCTGCCCGTGGAGCAGCAACGGGCCTACGACGTTCGCCCGTTGGTGCGCGCCGTGCTGGACAAGCCCGACGCCGAGTCCGACGCTGCGCCCGATCCGGCCAGCGGGTTCGCTGAGCTGCAGCCCAAGTGGGCGCCCAATGTCGTGGTGGGGCTGGGCAGGCTCGCCGGGCGCACCGTCGGGGTGATCGCGAACAATCCGCTGCGGCTCGGGGGCTGCCTGGACTCGGCGGCGGCAGAGAAGGCGTCGCGCTTCGTGCGGATGTGCGACTCGTTCGGGGTCCCCTTGCTGGTCCTGGTGGACGTGCCCGGCTACCTGCCCGGCGTCGGCCAGGAGTGGGACGGCGTGGTGCGCCGCGGCGCCAAGCTGCTGCACGCCTTCGCCGAGGCGATCGTCCCCCGAGTTACCCTGGTCACTCGCAAGGCCTTCGGCGGTGCCTACATCGCGATGAACTCCCGGTCGCTGGGGGCCACTCAGGTCTTCGTCTGGCCCGACGCCCAGGTCGCCGTGATGGGCGCCAAGGCCGCAGTAGGCATCCTCCATCGCAAGGCGTTGGCCGCGGCAGCGGAGGATGAGCGGGAGGCGTTGCACACCAAGCTTGCCGAGCACCATGAGCGGATCGCCGGCGGGGTCGATCGCGCGGTGGCGATCGGAGTGGTGGACGAGGTGGTCAAGCCGACGCAGACCCGGCGGCGCCTGGCGGAAGCACTGGCTGCGGCACCGGCGGGCCGCGGCACGCACGGCAACATCCCGCTGTAGTTGGTGGCTCTTCAAGGGCGGCCAACCGGGGGGTTGGCCGCCCTTGAAGAGCCACCAACCTCAGCAGGGCACCCGCAGGCTGGCGCTCGGCGAACTCGGGCTCAGTCGTAGCTCGTCCTTTGCCCCGACCAGCGGGTAGGACACCCACCACCGCAGGCACCGCACCGGTAGCTCGGGCGGCGCGTCGGCGGGATTCTGCAGGCTGGTGAATGACACCAGCGCGACCAGACCACCACCAGCTCGGGGCTCCAGCCGGTGCAGCACGATGCTGCCGGCGAGGGTCGACCGGAACTGGTCGCGCCAGGCTGCTTCTCCCGTGTCGCGGGCTTGCTGTGGGGTAACGGCGCTGCGCCACAGCTTGTAATTGCCTGCGTTGATCGCGTCGAAGTACTTCTGCAGCACCGTGCGCACCTGGGCCGCGTCCGGATGCCCCACGACGTCCTCAACGAGCGCGACGGTAGTCGGCCCCGGCTCGGGCCCGCGAGGCGGTGCGTTGGTGACGATCGAATCGCCGCCACCCGCCCCAGCGGCGGGTTGCAGCTCGCGCACCAGCAACCCGGCACCCACCGCGGCGGCGAGCACCACGACCGTCATCGCGAGGAGGCGTTGCAGCATCTGGGCAGCCTACGACTGCTGATAGAGAGTGGCGTTCAGTACCGAGTGTGCCGCGAAAGTCAGCAGTTCGTCTGGACTGGTGCCATGCGGAGGGCGTGCTGGACGATTAACGCAGCCTGCCCGGCAATCCGTTCACGTTCCAGGGACCCGCCAGCAGCGAATTGGCGATCCTCCCGCAATCGGGGCCGGCCCTCTCGGCAGCGTGGGTAACTGCGAGTAGCGTGGTGGTCGCTACCAGCTACCGCTAGGGCTCCGGCCGCATTCTTGGCCTAGCACCGGCCACTCACGAACTCGTCAGCCCACGTGATGCAGCCAGGTCACCGGGGCGCCGTCGGCAGCGCGGCGGAAGGGCTCCAGCGCGTCGTCCCACGCCGCGCCGAGCAGCTCGTCGAGCTGGTGGGCGAAGGTCTCCCGGCTACGGGCAGTGGCGGCCAATGCCCGCAACTGGTCTTCGCCGACCACGATGTCACCGTTGGCGCTGGTGCGGGCGTGCCACAAACCGAGCCCTGGCACGAAGCAGAACCGCTCGCCGTCCCGCCCGGGGCTAGGTTGCTCGGTGACCTCGAAGCGCAGCATCGGCCACGCCCGCAGCGCGCTGGCCACCGCCGCTGCGACACCCGGTCGTCCGGACCAGTCACATTCGGCACGCAGCTGCCCCGGCGCCGCTGCCTGGGCAGTCCACCGCAAATCCGCCCTGGTCTGCAGGGCGCCCGCAATCGCCCACTCGACGTGCGGACATACCGCGGACGGCGACGAGTGGACATAGATCGTCCCACTGGTGCTCATCTGGTGACCTCCGCTGATCGACGAGGAGCGTCTTCCCCTACGTCCTCATGATCACCGGAAACACCGTCACACATTGTGCCCTTGCGGCGGCTGATACGCCAGCGACCCACCACGCCGCGACGTCAGGGGGTATGCGCCCCCAGCGCTTGCGCCGCGGCCACCACGTCCACCAACCCGGTGCCCTTGTCGAAGGATGTGGAGTACCCGCCCACGTTCTGGTAGGGGGCACCGTCGGAATAGCGGAAGGCGGTCGATTTCAGCGCGTCCTCGATCTCAGCCGGCGTCGCGGTCGGCTTGATCTGGAAGAGCAACGCCACGATCCCCGCGATCTGTGGCGCCGCCATCGATGTGCCGCTGAGCGTGTTGTAGCCGCCCACGTCGAGGATTCCGGGACCGTTCCGCGGCTTGAGCCCAGTGGAGCAGATCGGTTGGTAGGCGCGGCAAGCGCCGACGATGTTCTCGCCCGGTGCCGAGATGTCCGGCCAGGTCGACGGGTCGGTCTTGACACCCCGGGAGGAGAACGCGGATACCGGACCGCTGCGGGTTCCGGTGCCCTCGTCGTTGTAGGCGGCCACTGAGATGATCCCGCCGGTCGGGTCCTGGGCGGGCGGGTTGGTGAGGCTCGTCGAGCCGTCGCCGCCGTCATTGCCGGCAGCCCAGACGGTGACCACTCCCTCCGATGCGAGCTGGCGCTGAAGCTTGACGGCGGTCGACTTCGGGTCGAACTCACCCCCATTCGGCGGGCCGTAGGAGTTGTTGATCACTCTGATCGGGGGGCATTGCGCGGCAGACACTCCCGCTCCACACGGTGCGGCGTGGTGCTCCAGCACCCAGTTCAGCGCCGTGTCCGCACTGATGACCGCCACGGCCGCGCCGGTGGACAACGAGACGATCGTGGCTTCGGGTGCGGCACCGGACACCGTGCTGCCGTCGCTAAGGGTGACACTGCGGCCTGCAGCGATGCTGGAGACATGCGTGCCGTGGCCGCCGAGCGACAGCGTGTCGGTGTCCACCGCGGTGGGCACCGACACGATGCAGTTGGTGTCGGTACTGGCCTCGTCCAGGCACACGCTCTTCAGACTCCGCACGACCTTGCCGCCGGCGAATGCGGGGTGCGTAGGGTCGATCCCGGAGTCGATCACCGCAACGCTGACACCGGTGCCGTCCAGCGATGAGCCGTTCGCTCCGATCAGGGTTTGCCGGGCCTCCAGACCGCGAGTTGCCACCTGAGAGGCGGTGGCGTGCGATGCGATGGGCTGGTTGCCCTCAAGGTAGGTCACACCGGGTTGGGTGCGCGCCTCCTCCACCTGTGGTCCGGTCGCCCATGCGGCCACTACTCCGATCTTGCGGAAGGTGGTGACCCGCTGCATCCCGGTGGCAGCGACTGCACGCTCGGCGTCTGCGAGCGTCGCTCCATGCACCATCACCGGCATCCGGCCGGAAGTCGGGGCGAGCAGCTGGTGGGCCAGTGACGGCGACAGCGGCACAGGTGACGGTTCCGCAGTCGCCGGCATGGCGACCAACGAACCCCCCGCGAGCAAACCGGTGACGAGCAGACCGGTCAGCAAACCCCGTCGGGTCATGAGCCCTCCCCTTCTTCGTCCTGCACTGCGCTGCCTTTCACGGGGACGCACCCGTGAGTGAACACGTAGCGCGCACGACCGTCAACGCTGTGTGGTCATTGAGCCAGTGTGACATGCCTTGTCAGGATCGGCGGCCATCAGCGAGACGTCTCCGCCCCGGTTCGGTTGCTCCCTGCGCGTGTCCGCCCGTCCGGCACACCGGGTCCGCATGCCCTGCGCAGGATCCGGGTCAGCTGGGTGAGCGGGCCGGCCGCCAGGTGGCAGCCAGGAGAACCGCGGCACCGACGACACCGAGCCCGACTGTGAGGGCAAGCCCCACCGCGCCGGCTAGTGCTTCGTCGATGCCGAGCAGCCGATCCACGGAGGCGGCGCCCGGTCCAAGCAACCCGATCGCTGCA
>DATHTJ010000293.1:0-8453 GCA_035463315.1 Pseudonocardiaceae bacterium | reverse complement strand
CGCGATCCGCGGCATCGGCGGGCGCTTCTCCTCGCCCGTGCTCCCCGGGGAGCCCCTCGACATCACCTTCCAGCCCGACGACGAGGGCCGCATCGTCCGCTTCTCCGGCAAGACCCCGCAGGGTCCGGCATTGAAGAGCGGCTGGGCCACGATCGGCGGAGGGAAGCGAGACGGCGATGGCTGACGGTCTCGGGTTCTGCGACGCGTTCCGATCGCACGTCGATCGGCAACCGGACGCGCCGGCGCTGGTCTGGCACGACCAGGAGACCACCTACGGCGAGCTGTTCGACCTGGCTGCCCAGGCGCGGGCCCGGCTCGCGCAGCTCGATCTCGGGCCCGACGAGCCGGTTGGTGTGCTGGCCACGAAGTCGCCGGCCGCGGTCGCCCTGGTGCTGGCCTGCCTGCTGTCGCGGCGGCGCTTCCTGCTGCCCTCGCCCGCCCTCGCCGACCAGGTGCTGACGAGCCTGTTCGCGCAGGCCGGTTGCCGGCACGTGCTGGTCCCCGACGACGAGCCGACGCCCACGCCGTCCCCCGAGGGAGCCCGGTCCCGCGCGCTGCACCTGGTCGACGTCTCGTTCATGCTGACGACGTCCGGCTCGACCGGCCTGCCCAAGATCGTCCCGCTGGGCCGGGGCGCCGTGGACCGCTTCGTCCGCTGGGCCGGCGCGAGGTTCGACATCCGGCCTGGCAAGACGGTGCTCAACCACGCCCCGCTCAACTTCGACCTGTGCCTGCTGGACATCTGGACGACGCTGGCGCAGGGCGGCCGGGTTGTGCTGGTCGACACCGCCCACGCGGCCAACGGCCGCCACCTGCTCGACCTCCTGGTGCGCCACCAGGTCCACGTCGTCCAGGCAGTGCCGATGTTCTTCGGTCTGCTGCTCGACGCCGCCCTCCTGCTCGGCCAGCGGCTCGACACGGTCGAGCACGTGATGTTCACCGGCGACGCCATCCCCGACCGCACCCTCGCCGAGCTGCCCAGACTGTTCCCGACGGCGCGGCTCTACAACCTCTACGGCTGCACCGAGACCAACGACAGCTTCCTCTACGAGGTCGACACCACCGCCGTCCCCCCGGTCCCGCTCGGTGATCCGCTGCCCGGGGTCCGCACCGTGCTCGTCGACCCGGACCGCGCCGTTGTGGACGGTCCTGGGGCCGGCGAACTCTACGTGTCGACACCCTTCCAGACGGCCGGCTACCTCGACCGGGCCCGCCACGCTGACAAGTTCGTGGCCCACCCGCAGGGTCGCGACGATCGGTGCTACTTCCGCACCGGCGATCTCGTCCGCCGTGATGCCCAGGGACGGGTCTTTCTCGTGGGGCGCAGCGACTTCCAGGTCAAGGTGCGCGGTGTCGCCATCAACACCGCCGAGGTCGAGCAGGTCCTGCTGGAGCACCCCGACGTGCTGGAAGCAGCGGTGGTCGCCCGGCCCGATCCCCTCACCGGCCGCCGGTTGGTGTCTGCGGTGCAGCGGGCCCCGTCCAGCGGGCTGAACAGCCTTGCGCTGCGCGCGCACTGCGCACGGCGCCTTCCCCAGGCGGCCATTCCCGCAACGATGCAGATCGTCGACGAGCCGCTGCCGAAGACCTCCACCGGCAAGGTCGACCGCAACGCCGTCGACCGCCTCCATGAATTGTCACGAGCCACAGGAAGGCCGTCATGAGCCACGTCGACACGATCAAGCAGTTCGTCATCGAAGAGTTCCTGCCCGACGTCAGCGCCCACGAGCTTGGCGTTGACCACGACCTGCTGGCGGACGGCGTCATCGACAGCCTCGGCGTGCTGAAGCTGATCGCCTGGGTCGAGGACCACTTCGAGCTGTCGGTTGACGACACCGCGCTGGACCCGAACAACTTCCGCAGCATCCTGGCGATCGACTCGTTCATCAAGGGCTCGAGCAAGCCCGCGACGGCAGGTGGCTAGCGCCGTGCACGACGTCCTCACGAAGCTCCTGGACCAGCGCTCCAGCATCGAGCGGGAGACCTGGCGGTCGTTCTGGGACCAGCTTGGCGACGACGGCCTGGACCGCGCCCAAGCCGTCGCGCTGCTGGCCTCACTGGCCACCCGGCTCCCCGACCACGAGACGCTGCGCAACATGGTGGCCTCGCTCGACGAGCGGCGGCCCGACGTGACCGAACGCTGGCCTGGTTCGGTCAACATCGTGGGCACCGGCGGTGGGCCCAAGACCTTCAACATCTCCACCGCCTCCGCGTTCGTCGCCGCCGCGATGGGGGTCCGGGTCGTGAAGACCGGGTCTCGCGCCTACGCCAGCAGCTGCGGGTCGATCGACCTGCTGGAGCGGCTCGGCGTCGGGTTGACGAGCTCCTACCAGCACACCAGTGACACCCTGGATCGTTTCGGCATCGCCTTCGCCGGGCCCTTCGTCTACCCGACGGCACTGGCCCAGCTGGCCAGGACCATCCTGCCGATGAGCCTGCGGCCCTTCGGTCGCTTCCTCAACGCACTCGGGCCGTTCCTCGCGGAGCTGCCGGTGACGGCCCAGGTCACCGGTGTCTCGGGGCACGCGCCGCTGCCCGAGCTACGGCGGCTGGCGGCGGCGATCGGCGACCGCACGATCTGGCTGTGCACCAACGATCTGGGGGCCGACGAGCTGCTCGGCTTCGCCGACAACGTGATCTACGCCAACGACGGCGCTGACGAGCTGCGGCTGCGGCCCGGAAGGCTCACCTCCGGCGCCGGCACGCTCGAGGACCTGCGGCCGGTCGAGGAGCCCGGCTCGGTGGTCGAGCACTTCCTGGCTGTCGTCTCCGGCGCGGCCAACGACGTGGCCACCCAGACGGTCTGCTTGAACGCCGCAGCATTGGCCGTCGCCAGCGGGCACCACGATGAATGGGCGTCGGCGATCACCGCCGCCGACCAGGCCGTGCGCAGCGGCGCGGCACGCGACCTCCTCGAGGGCATGCGATCACGGCGACAGCGCCTGGTCTCGCTCTCCGGGGCGGTGGGCCATGGCTGAGTTCTTCGCCCGCAGGGCCGACGGTGAGCAGGGGCTGGCACTGTTCCTCAACGCCGGGGACCCGCCGCTGGACGTCCTGGCCGACCTGGTGCGGATGCTGGACGAGTGCGGGGTCGACTGCCTGGAGCTGGCCGTGCCCTTCCCGGGGTCGGTCACCGACGGGCCGGTCATCCGGCGCTCGGCGCACCGCGCGCTCGCCCACGGCGTCGAGCTCGACGACGTCCTGGCGTTCATCGCCGCGGTGCGGCCCCAGCTGATGCGGCTGCGGATCGCGCTGCTCGCCGACTGGAGCCACACGGTCAAGCACCGATCGCTGCCCTCGATCATCGGTGACATCGCCGCCTCGGGTGCCGACGGCCTTCTGGTGCACGCCCTGCCACCCCGGCTGCGGGCCAGCTACTACCAGGCCACCCAGGACGCCGGGCTCCCCATCGTCACGACCTGCTACCACAACGGTTCACCACCCCAGATCATGGCCGAGGCGGCCGCCCACGCCTCGGCCTACCTCTACCTCGTCGCCCATTACGGCCGCAGCGGCACCACGCCCGCCGCGGGCTACGCCGAGCTCGCGGGCACTGTCGCCATGCTGCGCGCGGGCACGACGGCTCCGATCGCCATCGGGTTCGGGGTTCGTACCCAAGCCGATGTGGCGGCGGTCCACACCTGTGGCGTCGACGCCGTGATCGTCGGCTCGGCGGGCGTCGCGCGGATCGAGAACGCCCTTGCCCACGGTCACGACGTCATCGCCGACTTCGGTGACTTCGTTCAGTCCCTCCATCACTCTCATCCAGTGGAAGCCCGATCATGATCATCCGCAACATCGACGAGGTGAAGACCGTGGAGTGGGGCAACGGCCTGAGCCGGCGCTTCCTGGTCACAGCCGACGGCATGGGCTACACCGTCACCGACACCACGGTCCGGACCGGGACCAAGTCCCGGCTGGAGTACCGCAACCACCTGGAGGCGTGCTACTGCATCGAGGGCTCCGGCGAGGTGGTCGACACCGACGGGACGTCACACCCCATCGTGCCGGGCACGCTGTACGCCCTGGACCAGCACGACGCGCACTACCTGGTGGCCAGCCCGCACGAGGACCTCCGGCTGGTGTGCGTGTTCTCCCCCGCGCTGCGCGGCGACGAGGTGCACCAGCTCGACCAGGATGATTTCTCCGAGTACTGAGGCGGCCGCCGTGATCGAATGGAATGCCGACCAGGTCGCGCTGCGCGCGGGCTTGGCCCGCTGGCACGACGCCCTCAGCGCCGGCCACATCGAGCAGGACGAGCAGGGCACCTTCTCGTGGGACAAATGGAAGCTGATCCGGCAGTCCGGGATCCTCAGCCTGCCCTTCGACGAGCGATGGGGTGGGCTCGGCCAGGACCTGCTCACCACGATGTACGTGCTCGAGGGGCTCGGCGAGGGCTGTCGCGACGGCGGGCTGAGCTTCTCGGTGACCACCAGCATGGCCAGCACCGGCATCCCGCTGGAGCGCTTCGGCTCCGCTGAGCTGAAGGACAGGTACCTGCCCAGGATCTGCTCGGGCGAGGCGATCGGTGCGCATGCCATCACCGAGGCCGAAGGCGGCTCCGACGCCCTGCACATGCGCACCCGGGCCACCCGCGACGGCGATCACTTCGTCCTGCGCGGGAGCAAGACCTTCGTGAGCAACGGCCCCGTGGCCGACCTGTTCGTGATCTACGCACGCACCCATCCCGACGGTGGCCCGCTCGGCGTCACCGCCTTCGTCGTCGAGCGGGACACCCCGGGGCTCGAGATCGGCACGCCGCTGAAGAAGATGGGGCTGCGGACGTCACCGCTGAGCGAGCTGTTCTTCGACGAGTGCCGGATCCCGGCGGCTCAGGTCGTCGGCCGGGTCGGCGGTGGGTTCCTCGTCCTCGACCACGTGATGAAGCGGGAGATCCTGTTCACCTTCATCGTCAACGTCGGCGAGATGCAGCATCGGCTCGACCGCTGCCTCGACTACGCGAGGACGCGCACCCAGTTCGGGAAACCGATCGGTTCCTACCAGTCCGTCGCCAACAAGATGGTCGACATGAAGATCCGGTTGGAGACCGCTCGAAAGTGGCTCTACGACACTGCCGAGCGCCTCACCGGCGGCGCGAACGTCACGGTCGACATCGCCATCGCCAAGCTCCTGACCAGCGAGAGCAACGTGGCCTCGAGCCTGGCTGCGGTACAGATCTTCGGTGGTCACGGCTACATGGCCGAGTACGGGCTGGAAAAGGACGTGCGCAACGCCGTGGCGGGCACGATCTACTCGGGGACCACGGAGATCCAGTACAACCGCATCGCGTCGATGCTGGGCCTATGACTATGACGCTGAGACCGATGAACCCGCGCCGGGTGCTCAAGGTGTGCGGGGCGACGACCCTGGACGACATCACGCTGCTGGCGGCGGCGGGGGCGGACTTTGTCGGCCTGTGGCACGGCGTCCCCGGCGGCCACGCCACCCTGTCCGTTGAGGAGCTGACCGTCCTGGCGGCAGCCGCCAGAGCCACCCGGCGGCTGCAGCCGGTGCTGGTGACGTTCATCAGCGATGTCGAGGTCCTGCGAGACGTGGTGGAACGCACCGGCCTGCGCTGGCTGCAACTGCACGCCTACCAGTCGCCCGCCGTGGTGCGGGCGCTTCGGGCGGCCATCCCCGGTGAGCTCACCATCGTCAAGGTGGTGCACCTGCGCGCCGGCAGGTGTCTGGAACGTCGCTTCATCCCGTCCTACGAGCGAGCTGGCACCGATCTCTTCCTGCTCGACGCGGTGACCGAGGACGGCCGGATCGGCAGCACCGGGCAGCAGCTCCGCGGGTCGGACGTCATCGACCTCGTCCCCGCCCTCACCCGCCCGTTCCTGCTTGCCGGCGGCATCTCGGCGCACAACCGAGCGGACTACGAGTCCGTCGTCGAGCACCCGCAGTTCTTCGGCATCGACGTCGACACCGCGGCTCGCGACGACCGGGGGCGATTCGAGTCGGCGAGCGTCACGGATCTCACCCGCGGCTGGCGCACCGCCTGCTACCACCGGGAGATCGCGTGAACTCGACGTTCATCGAGTCCCTGCTGGGCGCGGACCGGCCGTTGATCATGGAGGTCAAGCGGCGCGATGCGCACGGCAATGACCTCCTCGGTGGCCGGTCGATCGCCGATGCCGTCGCCGGCTTCGAGGCCGCCGGCGCGCCCTGTATCTCGGTGGTCACCGGGCGATGGTTCGGCGGCACCGAGGCCATGCTGCGCGAGGTCGCCGAGATCACCGATCTCCCGCTGCTGCAGAAGGACTTCATCATCAGGCGCGACCAACTGCACACCGCCCGGCGGCTCGGCGCCTCAGCCGTGCTGCTCACGGCTGCGCTGCTGCCGAGGTCGAGCATGCGCAACCTGGTCGCCGCCTGCCGGTCCGCCGGCCTCACGCCCTTCGTCGAGGTGACGAGCGAGGCCGAGATCGAGGCAGTGCCGGATGCTGACGAGTGCGTGATAGCCGTGAACAACAAGGACATCACGACCGGAGAGCGCGACGCCGGCGACGTCGACCGCAGCGTGCGGCTGCTGCCGGCCCTGGTGCGCAGCGGTACCCGGTGCCCGGTCAGTGCCAGCGGCATCGACCACCCGGACGTCGCGGCCCGACTGCTCAACGAGGGTTTCGCCGGCCTGCTGGTGGGGACGTCCCTGCTGCGCACGAGCAGCCTCGGAGCGTGGCTGGACGCGCTCGACTCCTGGCGGCGCACTGGGGTCGGCGTAGACGAGAAGACATGAATGTGAGCCTCCCAGCTATGGATCGTCTCGGCAGGCAGGACTTTACTGATCTCATGACAGAGACCATGCACGAGACCAAAACAAAACCAGCATTACTCCTGGGTGGCACGGGCAAAACCGGCCGTCGAGTAGCCGAGCGGCTCACCGCCCGTGGCCTGCCGGTGCGAATCGGCTCACGCTCGGGCGAGCCGCCCTTCGACTGGGAGGACCAGGCCACCTGGGCTCCCGTGCTGCAGGGCGTGGGCGCGGTGTACATCACGTATTACCCGGACCTGGCGTTCCCCGGGGCAGCCGAGACAGTCGAGGCATTCTCGAAGCTCGCCGTGCGCAGCGGGATCCGGCGGCTCGTGCTGCTCTCCGGCCGGGGCGAGGAAGGAGCTGAGGCAGCCGAGCGGGCGGTACAGAACACCGGTGCCGACTGGACGATCGTGCGGTGCAACTGGTTCAGCCAGAACTTCAGCGAGTTCTTCCTGCTCGATGCGGTGCTCAGCGGCGAGATCGCCCTGCCGGCCGGCGATGTGGCCGAGCCGTTCGTCGACGCTGACGACATCGCCGACGTCGTCGTCGCAGCGCTGACGGACGACAAGCACATCGGCCAGACCTACACGCTGTCCGGCCCCCGGCTGCTGACCTTCACCGACGTGGCCGCGGAGATCTCCAAGGCCACCAACCGAGACGTGCGCTACGTGCCGATCACCGTCGATCAGTACCGGGCCGCGCTGCCGGAGATGGGCCTGCCGACTGACTTTGCCGACCTGCTCACCGAGATCCTCGACGGTCGCAACGCCAGCCTGCGCGACGGTGTGCAGCGGGCCTTGGGCCGGGAGCCCCGGGACTTCAGCGACTACGCACGCGACGCCGCCGCCACCGGCGTCTGGGACGGGATCAGGCACCCAGGGAAATAGCAGATCACCAGGCACGGCACCGTCCTGGTGCCGTGCCTGGTGCCGAGGTAGCCGAACCAGCGAAAAAGGACCCGATGGATACTGCCCACGACGTCGTCAGCCACCGTCCCGACCTGACCTCCTACCCCCGCCATGCAGGAGCTCTGAGCCGGGCGGCCGGGCCCGTGCTCGGGGCGGCCATGGTCCACCAGCTGGCCGCTGCCGGCGATCCCAGCCGAATCGTCGATCTCGCCGCTGTTCGCACCAACTTCGAGGGGCTGTGGGTGGCCACCAACGCGGTCCGCACGGTGGCCCTGGCCTGCCTCGGTCGGGCCCTGTCACTGCACGGCCGGGTCAACGAGAGAGCGCCACGGCTCCCGGTTGGGCATTGAGCGGCCGCGCTCTCCCGATCACGCTCCGGCGATGTTCCTGCGGGCTCACCCCCCGTACTCGCTTGAAGGCAGTGCTGAGCGCGAAGGAACTGCCGTAGCCCACCTGCCGGGCTACCGCGCCGACCGTGGCGCCCGGCTCGCGCACCAGGTCCGCGGCCAGGGCAAGCCGCAGGCCGGTCAGGTACATCATGGGTGGCTCACCGACCAGCGCGGTGAACCGGCGGGCCAGCGCCGCGCGGGAGATACCTACCTTGGCGGCCAGTCTGTCCACCGTCCAGGTGTGGGCCGGGTTGGCGTGCAGCATCCGCAGGGCAAGGCCGACCACCGGGTCGTGCTGAGCCCGGTACCAGGCCGGGGCGCCGGCTCCCGGGCTGGCGAGCCAGGACCGCAGGATGGCCACGAGTAGCAGATCGAGGATCCGGTCGAGCACCAGCTCTT
>DATHTJ010000292.1:0-3532 GCA_035463315.1 Pseudonocardiaceae bacterium | reverse complement strand
GCAGTCGATCAATCGAGGTGAGGACGTCGCGGATGGACAACCACCCGCACGTTCACGTGGCGATCATCGGCTCCGGGTTCGCCGGGCTGGCGATGGCGATCCAGCTCAAGCGCCACGGCCTTGAGGACTTCGTGGTGCTGGAGCGAGCCGACGACATCGGAGGCGCCTGGCGAGACAACACCTACCCGGGCTGCGCCTGCGACGTGCCGTCCACCCTGTACTCCTTCTCCTTCGCCCCCAACCCCAGCTGGACTGCCAGCTTCTCCCCGCAACGCGAGATCCAGCACTACTTGCGGGACTGCGCGCGGCGCTTTGGACTGCATCGCCACCTGCGGCTGCGCCACGAGGCACTCGGCGCCCACTGGAACGAGGACGGCGCGCACTGGTCGATCGAGACCTCCCGCGGCCGGTTCACCGCGACCGTGCTGGTGTCGGCGACCGGGCAGCTCAGCGAACCCGCGCTACCCCAGCTGCCCGGCCTGGAGCGCTTCACCGGGACGGCCGTGCACACCGCACGCTGGGACCACTCGCTGGACCTCACCGGAGCCAGGGTCGCGGTGATCGGCACCGGTGCCTCCGCGGCACAGCTGGTCCCCGCGATCGCCGACCGGGTCGCGGCGTTGCACGTCTTCCAACGCACCGCGGCATGGGTGCTGCCGCAGCGCAACCGGCTGCGCAGCAATGTTGAGCACCGGGCCTTGCGGACCTTCCCCTGGCTGCAACGTGCCGTGCGGAACACGCTGTACTGGGGGCGGGAGTGCGCGTTGATCGGCTTCACCCACCCCCGGATCATGCGGGCGGTGGGCTTGCTCGCACGGCTACACCTGCGGCGCCAGGTGCCCGACGCGGCGCTGCGGACCGCGCTGACCCCGGCGTACGCATTGGGGTGCAAGCGGGTGGTGCGCTCGAGCACCTTCTACCCCACGCTGAGCCGCGAGCACGTGGAGTTGGTCACCGCAGAGGTCCGCGAGGTGCGGGAGCGCTCGGTGATCACGGCTGACGGCACCGAGCGGGAGGTGGACATCCTCGTCTTCGGCACCGGCTTCCGCGCTGCCGAGATGCCGATGGCGCAGCTGATCCGCGGCCGGGGTGGGCGGCTGCTCACCCACGCGTGGCAGGACACCGGTGCCCAGGCATACCTGGGCACCACCGTGGCCGGGTTCCCCAACCTGTTCCTGCTCACTGGCCCGAACAGCGCGCTGGCCCACAACTCGGTGCTGCTGGGGATCGAGACCCAGGTCAGCTACGTGCTCGATGCCCTGCGCGTGATGCAGTCACACGAGCTGGCGGCAGTGGAGGTGCAGCCCCAGGCACAGGATGCCTTCGTGCGTGCGGTGCAGGCCCGGATGGCGGGGACGGTGTGGATGACAGGCGGTTGCCACAGCTGGTTTCTCGACCACGCTGGCCGCAACACCACCGTCTGGCCCTGGCCCACCACCCGCCTCCGCCGCGTCACCCGCCACTTCGACGTCCAGAACTACCACACCCTCGCCCGCGACATGGATGCTTGTCGTTGCTGAGGTGCCCGCGGGGACGACGACAAGCATCCATGTGTACAGCAAGGACAGGATGAGGCGGTGATCAGGACCCTGGCGCTGGACGGCGACGCTGCGCCGTGGGACGTGCTGCTGGCGCTGGCGCAGCGGTCCCGCCAGCGCGGGTTGCCACCGCCGGCCGCCCTGATCGGTGACTGGTTCGGCGGGACCGCCGTGATCGCCCCCTCGGTACGGATCCGGGCAGTACCCGCTGGTCGAGCCTTCCCGCAGGGCAGCGCAGGCGGGCTTGGCGGGCCGGTCGGAGGCGGCTGGATCGGCTACCTCGGCTACGGGCTGGCCGACCCTCGGCCCGCCGTGCGCCGGCTTCCGCTGGCCGTCAGCGGCTGGGCAGATCATGTGTTGCGCCTCGACGACGCCGGGCGCTGGTGGTTCGAGGCGCTGAGCAAGTCAGGTCCCTCGCTGGTCGACGAGCTCGCCGGCATCGTGGCGTGCGCTGCTGCCCACCCGCCACCATGGCAGTGGCGCTGCAGCGGCCTCGACGCCCCCGACCCCGAGGACTACCGCAAGGCCGTGCGGCTGGCCAAAGAGGAGATCGCGGCGGGCGAGATCTACCAGGTCAACGTGTGCACCAGGTTCGAGGCGCGCTTCACCGGCGATCCGGTGGAGGTCTTCGCCGCCGGAGTCGCCCGGCAGCGCCCGCAGCGGGCGGCGCTGGTGACCGGGCGGTGGGGCGCCGTGGCGTCGCTGTCCCCCGAGCTGTTCCTGGCCCGCCGGGGCAGGTCGGTGCGCACGGCACCGATCAAGGGCACGCTGCCCCGCCGGGGATCCTCGGATGCGGGCAACGCCACGGCGCTGCGGGCGTCGGCCAAGGACGTCGCGGAGAACGTGATGATCGTCGACATGGCCCGCAACGACCTGGGCCGGGTGTGCGCCACCGGCAGCGTCGCCGTGCCGCAGCTGCTCGACGTCCAGCCGCACCCGGGAGTGTGGCACCTGGTGTCCACCGTGACGGGGCAGCTCGCGGCGGGGACCGACGATGCCGCTCTGCTGACCGCGACCTTCCCGCCCGCGTCGGTCACCGGCGCACCCAAGCACCGGGCGCTGGAAGTGATCGCCGCGTTGGAGCGGGGGCCGCGCGAGGTGTACTGCGGCGCGGTGGGGATGGCCTCGCCGGTCGCGGGCACCGAGTTCAACGTGGCCATCCGGACCCTGGAGTTCCACCGCGGCCGGGTCTGGTTCGGCGTGGGGGGCGGTATCACCGCCGACTCCGACGCCGACTCCGAATGGGCGGAATGCCACACCAAGGCCGCCCCCCTGCGCGCCCTACTGCACCTGTGAGTGGCAAACAGAGCTATAACACTGTTTGCCACTTACGGGTTGTCTGAGAGGTGGCGCCAGAGGAACTCGTAGGCCAGGGCGGACATGAAGGCCGCCTGCTCGTTGTCCGCCGCACCGCCATGGCCACCCTCGATGTTCTCGTAGTAGGTGACCGGCAGGCCGTACTCGCGCATCCGCGCCACCAGCTTGCGGGCATGGCCGGGGTGCACGCGGTCGTCGCGAGTGGAGGTGGTGAGCAGGGTCGGCGGGTAGCGGCGGCCCGCGCGCAGCTGGTGGTACGGGGAGAAATGCAGCAGGTGCTCGCGTTCGTCCGGGTCGTCGGGGTCGCCGTACTCAGCGGTCCAGGAGGCGCCGGCCAGCAGGATGTGGTAACGCAGCATGTCGAGCAGCGGGACCGCTGCGACGATGGCTCCGAACAGTTCCGGGTACCGGGTGAGCATCACGCCCACGAGCAGCCCGCCGTTGCTGCCGCCCTGGGCACCGAGGCGGGGCGGCGTGGTGAGGCCGCGGGTGACCAGATCCCGGGCCACGGCGGCGAAGTCCTCGTAGACGAGGTGGCGGTGGCGCTTGAGCGTGGCGGAATGCCAGCGCGGGCCGTACTCGCCACCGCCGCGGATGTTGGCGACGACGTAGCAGCCGCCGCGGGCCAGCCAGGCCCGGCCCCGGGCACCGCCGTAGCCGGGTTGCAGGGATATCTC
>DATHTJ010000291.1:0-9832 GCA_035463315.1 Pseudonocardiaceae bacterium | reverse complement strand
CAACGCATCGAAGCCGGCCAGCCAGCAGAACAGGAGCCGTTTCTGCCGCCCCGTGACACCCGCGCCATGAAAGAGCAAAACTGCTCATCTGCCCCGCACGGTTGATCAGTACAGCGGCAGGGTACAGCGTCGCGGTAAATGGAATTTCTGATCATGCCGCACGATGCTGGTGTATCACCGGCGCAGCGCCCAAGAACGACCGATTGGCAGTTAGTCAATGACGCGACCGAACAAATCGCCCGACTGGTGTGTGATGAGATGCGGCTGGCCGCGGCCGAACTCCAGCAGAAGGGTAAGCGCCTCGGCGTCGGTCACCCTCGCCGAGTTCTACGATCCCGCGGCAGTCCCTTGGCAACAGGTGGGGGCAAAGACCGGCAAGACACACGATGGGTGCTGTCATCCCCGAATGGCCTCATAAGTTTCGATCTGGTGGTATCACCGGGCCGCCATGGCGGGGACTGCCAGGGTGTTTCGGGCCCTGATAAACCGTCTAGAAACGCCACGACAGGTAGTCGGTGGGCGGGACCTGAGACCGGCTGCTGACCAGGTGAGCGCTGATGCCGACGCAGCCAGTGAACTGGACCGGGTCGGCGCAGTGGACTCGTCGCCACCACCATGCTCCAGTCCAGCAGTGGCCGAGATCAGCGTGCCGCGGGTCGTGTGGGCTCGAATATAGGATTCTGGGCTTGATCTGCAGGTTTACGGGTGCTCGTGTCGATCATGTCGCGAGGTGGTACTCGCTGATGAGTCCGTCGTGGATCGGCCTGCGCCGAACCTGGTGGCCGGCCAGGTTGATCACGTGTGGGGTTGGGTCTTGGCCTGATCGACCTCGATCCGCGATCGACGAGCAACTCTTCGACATCGCGATAGGACACGTCGTACCGCAGGTACCAGCGCACTGCCAGCACGATCACCTCCCGTGGGAGCCGAAAGCCCGCAAACGCTGATCCCAGCGGGAGGATCGGCCGAACACGGCAGATGCGGCACACGGCAGATGCGGCGCATGCGCTCAAGCATGCCGGAGACGTCCTCCCTCTATGCAACAGTCCCTGTATCGAAGCCGCGGCGTCCAGGGTTTACGCTTGATCGCTTGTGCTTGTCGTCCGCCGCGGGGACACGTCCGAGGGGATGACTAGGACGGCTAGGCGTGGCGGGGTTGGACACCAGGTTTTGGGATCTTGGGGGCGCTTTGGACGAGCTTGCCGATAATGTTGCCATGGACGCTTCGTCGGGTGAGGTCTCGCTGGGTCTTGAGGCGCCAGGGGGGTTCTCGGGTGCTGATCTGGTCAGTCCGGCGCAAGCTGTGGCAGCTGGGGCGTTGGCGGATCAACGATTTGGCGGCGGTGAGCCCACGGAGTTCCGTATTCATGGTGTGTCCGGGTCTGACGGTCCCACGATGCTGCAGCATCCTCAGGTAGTTCAGGTGGCTGGCAAGTCACCAACGGCAATCTACCGTCGATGGGATCCGGGCGGCCGCGGTGGGCTGTCTGTGCCGTGGCCGGTGGAGGCTTATTCGTGGGGAGGGCTGACGACGAGACCGCTGGCAGCAGCCTCTTGGATTGTGTTGACACCGTTCATGCTTTACAACGTCGCCTTTTTCATGCTGCCAGCTGGCGGGGACAAGTCGGGTCACCACCGGTGGGCTCGGAGAATAATGCGGCTGCTTGCGCTCGCAGCGACCGCCCAGTTGGTCAACGGTGCGGTCATTGTGCTGGTCAGCACGATCGGGTGGCAGAACGCCGCGATGCGAAGTGGCAGCCCGGGTTGGTGGATTGGGTGGTACACCCGGTTGGGTGCAGGGTCGCGCGTTGGCCTGGCGTTGGCCGTGGTCGGGGTAATCGTCGGCGGTTTGTGGCTGGCCAGCGTTTGGACAGCGCATCGGTATGAGAAACGAGAAATGCGCGTCAGTGCCGGAGATGATCATGATTGGAAGCTGAGGAAGCCGGGTTTCTGGCATGGTGCCACTGTCCTGACTAGGCAGCGGAACCTACACGTCGGTGCGGCGTTCGCCTTTGCGGCGTTGAGCGTGGCGCTGCTGCCCACCCAGCACTGGATGTGGCAAGTCGTCGAGGTTTCGGCCGCGGTGATCGTGCTTGTTGTAGCTGTCGGAGTGACAGCCACCAGTACGGTCGATCGAGAGCACCAGCTTGGCAACCGCGGTAGCGCCTCACGCTATCGTTTCCGCACGGTGGTGGGTGCGGGTGCGCTGGTACTGGTCGCAACCGCCCTTGCCTGTGTTTGGATGGTCGACCGGACTGACCAGTCATCGATCGCGCCCGCCTTGGTGAATACCACCAGGGCTGTCCTGGTCATTCAAGCCATCCTGCTGATCGGGCTTGTGATCACGGTGTGGGTGTTACGCAGGTCCGAGGAGTATCAGCGCGCGAGCGACTGGCGGCCATTCCTCGGGGGGTGGTTAACTCCCCTGGTGTGCCTGCTCGCGGTGCTGCTCGGTGGGCTGCTCTCGGCGGCAACCAACCTCGCTGTAGCACGACTGTTCGGTCAGCCCAGCGGAGTGCACCTGTCGGCCGGGAGGCCAACGTCCTCAACGTTGTTCGTGCCCGATGAGGCGTTCGCCTTCGCGATCGGCATGGTCGCTACCCTGCCTGCCTTGCTGATCGCGGGGTTGGTGCTGTGGCGTACCTATGGGCGCAAAGTCCACCAGTTCACCGAAGGTGATGATCAGGTTTGTGCCTGGTATCCCGAGTCAGAGCAAGCGCCCGGTGATGCCGTGGGCCAGGTCGCCAGGGCGTGGGCGATCGCCTCGCTGACCGATGGTGTGGACGTGCTCGTCGCGGTCGTGGGACTTGCCTGGGCCGTCGGTGTCACTGTGGTGGAGGTGGCGGCGCTACTGGCGCTTCCTCAGGTGGTCGCCTTGGGTGGCGTGGTCGACGTTCTGGTGACCTTCGGCGTTGGCGTGAGCGCCGTGACCGCGATTGTCCTGGTGGGCATGCTCCGCTCGACCTACGCCAACTCCGGCCGCAGGCGCGCGGTCGGTGCCCTGTGGGATGTGGCCACCTTCTGGCCACGAGCCACCCATCCACTGGCGCCACCCTGCTACGCCGAACAGGCCGTCCCCGAGATCGTCGATCGAGTCGTGCTGCTCACAGGCCAGCAATCAGACCACCTTTCCCAGCCCTCTACCGAGCTGCAGCCTCCACCCGCCGTTCACCCGAGCCCGGTGCTGATCACCGGCTATAGCCAGGGATCGCTGATTGCGCCGGCCGTCGTCGCACAGTTGCCGCCCCGAACGCTTGACAAGGTCGCGCTGCTGACCCTGGCCTGCCCTTTCCGTCGGCTATACGGGCGCGCATTCCCAGCTTATTTCAGTCACGAATATGCAGTCGAGCTTAATGAACTACTGACGAAGGGTGGCGCTCCCGAATCCGATGGCAAACAAGCCACGCGCATAGGAAAATGGCGGAATATCGTCCGACGCACCGATTATATCGGATCCTGGATTTTCTCCCCACCCCAGGCGCCCGGCCAACAGCTGCACCAGGACGCTATAGACGTGGCCTGCTTAGACCCACCATCACTTTGCCCTGGACCTGGCGGTGCCCTAGCCCCTATCCACTACCACTCTGACTGGTGGCAAGATCCACTCACGCGCATCTACGCTGGCCGACTCATAGAGCAACTCAAAAATAGCTAAGGCGAGTGATGCGAGGCTCGGCTTCCGTCCGGCACTGTTAGCGGCGCGGTTGCATCAGCATTCGCTGTCACCAGGGGTGTTTTGGCCGCAGCTCCGGTGCAGTGCGGTGGTGAGGGCGGTGGCGTTGAGGCTTGGCAGTACGGCGGCGAGGTGGCCGTCCGGGCGGACGAGGTGCACGCTGTCCGCGGTGGCTCGCAGCGCTCGTCGCACGGCCCCGGTGGGGTCGATGGCTGGCAGGGCATAGCTGGTGACTGGGATGCCGGTGCTGGGGAGGGGAGATGGCCGGCGCGCGGTGAGTGCGACGAATCCGGCTCCGAACAGCTGGCGTAGCCGCGTCACGCCGGGCTGTTCGGGCACCTGGCAGGGTGCGTCCGGGCAGAGCACGCCTGGCACCGGGGGACGTGGCGTGGGTGCGGTCGAAAGGTGTGCAACTGCCGGGTCTGGGGTGGTGAGTGGTGAGTGGAGGTACCAGTAGGGTTCGGCGAGCTTTCCGGAGTCGATCAGCTTTCGTGCGTCGGCGTCGTGCACCGCTCGCTCCAACACCTCGCGGCGGCGGGTTCGGGCGGCTTCGTCTTGGGGCACCAGGAACTGCATGGTGGCGTTGGTGACGCGCTGGTTCTCCAGTGCCGCGGGACGCCGCTCCTGGGAGTAGCTGTCTAACAGCCGCTCGGCGTCGTGACCCGTGACCCAGCCGTGCTGTACTGCGGCGAGCTTCCAGGCCAGATTCTCGGCGTCCTGGACTCCGGAGTTCAGGCCTCGTGCGCCGAAGGGGGCGAACAGGTGCGCGGCGTCCCCGGCGAGAAACACCCGTCCGATTCGGAACTCGTCGGCGACCCGCTCGTGGAAGCGGTACACCGACAGCCACACGATCTCGTAGGACTGTTGCCCAACGATTCGGCGGATTCGCGCGTCCAGGGCACCACGGGCGCGCTCGGCGGCCAGGTCGTAGTCCGCGGGGACCTGCCAGTCAATCCGCCATAGTGAATCCGGCTGTTCGTGTACCAGTACCTGCCGCCCGGGGTTCCACTCTGGGTCGAAGTAGAACCGTCGCTCGTTGGGGAAGGGCAGCTCGGCGCGGATATCGGCGATGAGGAACTGGTCGGTGAAGGAGTGTCCGGGGAAGCCGACGCTGAGCAGCCGGCGTACCGTGCCGCGGGCTCCGTCGGCTGCGACTAGCCATAAGGCGCGCAGCCGCCGTCCGCCGTCGGTGGCTACTTCGACCTCGACCCCGGCGCGATCTTGGGTTAGCGCGACCACGCGATGGTCAAAGCGCAAGTTTACCAGGGGGCTGGCCTGGACCGCGTCGAGCAGGTAGCGCTCGGTACGGGCCTGCGAGAGGTTGATCCACGGGGGTAGTGATGAACAGCCCGGGTCCGGAAACGTTGTGGTGAACAGTTCGTGTTCGCGGTAGAAGGTGCGCCCCACCGACCAGGTGACGCCTTCGGCGAGCATTGGGGCTGCACAGCCGATCCGGTCGAATATCTCAAGCACGTCACGCTGCAGACAGATCGCGCGCGAGCCCGAGACGTCCCGTTCCGGCGCCGCCTCCAGCACCGTGCTGGGCACTCCCCAGCGGGCCAGCAGTAGCGCGGTGACCAGTCCCACCGGGCCGGCTCCGCAGATCAGCACCGGTCGCATCACGCCGACCGCGGGATATCGAAGGCCCCGCAGTGGCGGCAGTTGCGCTCCGCGGTCCCCATCACCGGACGATCCCATTGCACCACGTCTAAAGGTTGCCGCGGCGGGCCTGTTCGCGCTCGATGGCCTCGAACAGCGACTTGATGTTGTTTTTGCCGAAGCCCAGCGAGCCATGCCGCTCGATGAGCTCAAAAAACACGGTGGGGCGGTCCTGGACCGGCTTGGTGAAAATCTGCAACAGGTAGCCGTCCTCATCGCGGTCGACCAGGATGCCCAGTTCCCGCAGGCTCTGGACTGGTACCCGGGTCTCGCCGCCCCAGTCATCGAGTGCGTCGTAGTAGGCGTTAGGGGTACTTAAGAACTCCACGCCCATCTCGCGCATCGCCCGGACGCTGGCCACAATATCGTTCGTGGCCAGCCCGATGTGCTGCACGCCGGGGCCGCCGTAGAACTCAAGATACTCGGCAATCTGCGAACGTCGCTTGCCCACCGAGGGCTCGTTCACGGGGAACTTTACCCGGCGATTTCCACTGGCGACCACCTTGGCCATCAGCGCGGAGTGTTCGGTAGCGATGTCGTCACCAATGAATTCGTTAAGGTTAGTGAAGCCCATTACCCGATTATAGAAATGCACCCAGTTTTCCATATGGTCGAGGTTAACGTTGGCCGCGCAGTGGTCGACAGCCTGGAAGTATTGCGTCGGATGCTGCGCCGGTTTGCCATGAAAGATCGATTCCGCGGCGACGAAACCCGGCAGGAACACCCCGGAGTAACCGGACCGGTCGACCAGCGTATGCCGGGTATCGCCGTAGCAGGCGATAGCGGCGGACCGGACAGTGCCGTGTTCGTCGCTGGTGTCGTGCGGCTCCTCCAACAGGATCGCGCCTTCGCTACGTGCGTGCGCGATCGCCCGATCCACGTTCGCGACCTCCAAGGCGAGGTCGACCACGCCGTCGCCGTGAATGCTGACGTGGTCACCCGCTGGCGTCCCCGGGCGCGCCGCACCAGTCAGTACAAAGCGGGCTCGGCCAGACATCAGCACATGCTCGGCGTGGTCACGGTGGCCGGTCTCCGGGCCGCGGTATGCCACGCGGGTCATCCCGAACGCTGTGGAGTAGTAGTGCGCTGCCTGCCGCGCGTTGCCGACCGCGAACCGCAGGTGATCCATGTCGATCACGGGGAACGGATCTCCCGTCAGGTCATGGGCGACAGCGCCGACTAGTGCGTCCAGGTCGACGGCCCCGTCGCGCAGCAGGGGCTTGGCCATGCTGTCCTCCTCGCTTCATGCACTCCGGGCTGACTCCGCCAGGCTGCGAAAACGATTTTTCGGGTGAGCGACGTGCTCTGCCTGTTTTCCCTCGCAGGAGTCAGCGGTCCAGAGTTACCTGCTCCTTAGGTCTTCCTGTAAGTCAACATTTACGTCCAAGATGCGCAGTTCGTACGGATCGATGTCAACTTGCGATACCTTCGCGGACCCTGATCTACATCTGGTACTCCGACTGGTTTCCACGGTAGCGAGACGGTAGCGAGGACGAGCGGTGCTCGGTAAATACATCCGGGTCAAACCCCGATTGGGTGAAGTCGCGCACCCGAGATCCGTGAGCTGCAGCCAAGCCTGCCAAGCTGGCTTTGCCAGCTTCCGCTTCCCACCGGAAGTCATCATGGTGGCGGTGCGCTGGTACCTGCGGAACGGGCTGGTCTTACCGTGATGTGGAGAGCTGCTGGCCGCCGTCATGTCGTGGAGCAGTACGCGAGCAACCCGATCGAAGCCGATCATGGCTGGGTGGAAGCCCGGCTGCGGCCGGCGCGCGGTCTGACTTGTCTCCGCTCAGCGCGGATGATCAGCTCTGGCACGCGTTGCCGCAGGACCTCCGCCGCGGCCACGACGAACTCCGCTTTGATGTTGATCAGAGCATCAGCTTCCAGCTGTTACCAAACCCAGCCCACTCCCCGTCAACGCAACAGTCCCCGTGCGCAGCGCCACCTTCCGTGGTTGAATGCGGCATGGGGAGTCACTCTGGACGGCGGTCGCTGGCAGCTCGGTCCAATCGTCGGCTCGAATCGTTGACTTGGGCGCTGGAGCGTTCGCGCCCTTTGAGCGTCGCCGGCAAGGTAGTCAGTAGACCGGTGGCCAAGCTTGTCGGGCCCGGTCTGGTGAAGGATCTACTGAGCGGCACTTGGCTGGGCCATCCGGCGCATCCCCTGCTCACCGATGTCCCCATCGGTGCCTGGACCAGCGCGTTGCTCTTGGATCTCCTGGAAATCCTCGGTGGCGGCGGTGTCGCCTCTCGGCGGGGGGCGGACACGCTGGTGGGTGTGGGCGTGGTCGCGGCCCTGCCCACCGCAGCCTCGGGCCTGTCCGACTTTTCCGACGAGGTCGAAGACTCCATCCTTGCAGTAGGCGCCGCTCATGCTCTCTGCAACGTCGCGGCGGTGGGCCTCTTCACCGCCTCGTATGCCGCGCGTCGCCGAGACAAACGGGCCCAGGGCATTGCGCTGTCCGTGATCGGCACCGGTGTGCTCGCCGTCTCGGGGTTTCTCGGTGGGTACCTGTCCTACCGCAAGGGTCTGGGTGTTGATCACAACGTCTTCGAAGAGCCCATCGGGGACTGGACCGTTGTCCTGGACGCTTCCGAGCTGGCCGATGGAAATCCGCAGCAGGTCACCGTTGCCGGCAACGACGTCCTGCTCTACCAGGCGAAGGGCACGGTCTATGCGCTGGCTAACCGTTGCAGCCATCGCGGTGGACCGCTCCATGAGGGCAAGATCGAAGACCAGGAAATCGTCTGCCCGTGGCACTCCAGCCGTTTCCGCATGCGGGACGGGTCCGTTGTCCAGGGACCGGCGGTTGCCCCGCAGCCCTGCTACGAAACGCGGGTTCACCAGGGCAAGGTCGAGATAAGGTCGAGGGCCTGATTACTACAACGGCAGTTACGGACTCGTTTTTGCGCTCTTGGCTTGAGTCGGGCGCCGTTCGGTGAGTCTGGCTGAGGGGAGGGGTACGCGACGTCTTGGGTACGGCGCAGGCCGGCCAATCCCAGCGGCACCCCGAT
The DNA here is from genome assembly GCA_035463315.1 of Pseudonocardiaceae bacterium. GTDB lineage: Bacteria > Actinomycetota > Actinomycetes > Mycobacteriales > Pseudonocardiaceae. The sequence continues at coordinate 1,486 of DATHTJ010000291.1, read as the reverse complement.
CGAGGCATTCGACCTCCTCCGCAATCAAGGCATTCTCCGAGAGTGTATCCCGGCGGCCCGCACGGCCTCGCCAGCGTCGGCGTATACAAGGATCAGTTCAACGCGGATCTGCTGGCCTTCATCAGGGCATGAGTCCCCACCCACGAGATCAACGTGTGCTCATCATTGCGGAGCCCCGATCAGGACAGTCGGAGCGAGCAGCTACGAACCGGGTCAGGTGCAGGTAGCAGATCACCCGCATCCGCTGCTCGTGCTCGGTCTCGCCGTCTGCTACCTCGACCTCGGCGACCAGCTGGCGGGCCACGATGTCATCGAGCAGCGAGCGGACAGTGTCCATGTTGGTCTGCTGGTTATCACTCCGGGTCCGGAACTTATGGCCCCGACCGCGCAGCTCACCACGGAGCTCCACATGCACACGAGCGGCCCGCGGGTGGGGGTTAGCCGGTGGTGAGTTCGACGCAGCACTCGTCGGGTCGGGGTGCTAGGACGGCGGTGAGGGTGGACGCCTGCAGGGTGTCGAGGAAGCCGGTGATGAATGCGTGGTTGATACCGCAGACCAGCTGCGGCGCCTTGCTGGCCAAAGGTTGGAACGGGCAGTTGCGCAACCGTAGCAGCGTGAGGGTGGCCCGGTCGGGTTCAAAGCCGTACCGGGCGAGGGTCGCGGTGGCCAGGGTGAGTGCGCGTTCGGCGCTCAGGCGCCCAGGCCGGGTTCGCTCGCGTTCAGCGGCGCCGAGCTGGGTGCCGCGGTGACGAGCGATCTGGAGGGCGGCCTCGTGGCCGGTTTTGTCTTGGTCTTGGGTGAGTACGGCGTCGATGAGGATGTCGGCTAGCAGGTCGTGCTCTCTGGCTGGGATGCTGATGTGCACTTCGGCGTCGGTGGGCTCGTAGACCTTCGGGGTGCGGCCTACCTTGCGGATCCCACCGACCGGCTCGTAGCGGGCCCGCAGCAACCCCACCTCGACCAGCTTGTCCAGGTGGAAGGCGGCCAGCTTGCGGGAGATCCCCACAGTTTCAGCGGCCTCCTCCCGGCTGACCGGGCGGCGGGCCCGGCGGATGAACCCATACATCCGCCGTCGCAGCTGATCGCTCAGCGCCGCCACGGCCGTCAGCGCGGCTGCGGCAGGCAGGTGATCGGGGCTGGCGCGGGAGGTGGTCGCAGGGTCCACGAACTCACCTTAACGGCGGCGCTTGCCGTCGAAAATCCCCATAGGGCGGTCTTTGCCGCCGCTCTTGACCTGGGTCTCGGATAGCGCCAAGCTTGGCTGGAGAAATTGGAGCAGCGGGGAGGCCGGTGATGACCAGCGATCTGCAGCAGGCCAAGCAGCCGGTGAGCGCGGTGCTGGCGGGGCCCTACGGGCATCCGGTGCATCCGATCCTGGTGACCGTGCCGATCGGGGCCTGGGTCGCGAGTCTGGTGTTCGACCTCGCCTCGCACCTGGTCGCCGACCCAGGGTTTTTGGCCCGAGGCTCGCTGTGGCTGATCGGG
>DATHTJ010000290.1:0-10697 GCA_035463315.1 Pseudonocardiaceae bacterium | reverse complement strand
CGGTACACAGCGACACTGTCAGGCAAGCTCACGCCCGGTCGATCAGCGTTCACACCGAAGAGGAAAATCGATCTCACCTGAGAACAATCCCGTGTCTCCAGCGGGCCTCCGCTCCGGGATGGCCTTGGCCACGAGGGTAGTGGGTCACCAGGTAGCGCAGGTGACACGTCAGGACCTCACGCAGGGGTGAAAACCGGCAGATACTTGGCGCCGCCGTCACACCGAGGTGATACAGCTATTGCCGGGCTCGGTCTCAGCAGCATCTGCCAGCGGGACCGCCACGAACGTCCACACCACGACCTCGCAGTATCGGAGTATGCGATGTCCGATGCGATAACCCGGCTTGAGCACCTCGGCGACGGTACCATCTCGCGACGCGTCGGAGGTGTCGGCTGAACGGATTACCCGGGCCTCGCGGCGGTCGAACTTCGTTCCTTCCTCGGGCTTGAATGCTTCGACGCCCTGGCGCTCCAGGATCAGTTCCACGTCATCTGCGACGTCACGCAGTACGCGGTCGATGTCGCTCGGAGTGGCAGTCTCGCGCTGGAGCCACGTGCGCCCATTGCGCAGGCAGGTGTCTGCGAGGGAGATCAGGTCACGTATCATCGGATCTTGAGAACGCTCTAACTCCGCGCGCCGGAGCTGCTCGTTCTCGCTGTGCAGTCTGTCCATGAGCATACGTTGGTGGTCATAGCCTTGCATGCTGCGGCGAAAATCAGCGCGGAGAGCCTCGACCGCCTCGGCTAGCTCTCGTAGGGCCCCATCGGTATTCAGTTCTCCCACGGCTTCGTTGCCACCCTCTGGCGTACTCCCGAGTTCATGATCCATGAATCCACTCCTTCGGCTGTTGAGGGAAATGATGATGCGCACGCCCCGCGACCAGCGCGGCAACGGCCGGAGTGTTCGATGGTGTTCCGATCGCTCCTGACACAGAGGGCGGTGGGGTCGACCACCGCGCCGCCAGCATTATCAACACGATGACGGTTCCGAGTGCGGACAGCACCAGGATTCCGCCGGCGGCGCGCCGTGCGTTGACAACCGACCGCGGTATGGTGGTCATCTCGTCTCCCGCTTGTTGAGCAACCACAAGAACGGAGCAGACGTGTCGTCGTGACAGATCACGGCGCGAGTACGTTCACTGGGGCGAGCGTGCACCGTGAACGCGTCGAGGGCGCTGACGGCGAAGTAACCGCACCGGCCGAAGGTGTTCTCTACAGCGGCCACCAGACCGCGTTGCCCGGCGACGGACTCCAGCCAGTCCCGGACCGCGTCCGACCGGGTGGTGCGCTTGGTGAGATCTCCGGCGGCGTCCCCGAGCTCGTCGTAGGGGTGCGCGACGTCGGAGGCCGCCAGCAGGCCGTCGCACTTGGTCAGCACGACGGCTACCGGGACGTCCATCTTCCGGTCGGTCCGGACCCGCAGGTTCTCCCGCAAAGTCTGCGCGAACCGGGCGAACACCTCGTCGGCGTCGGCCTGCGAGTGACGAAGGCTAGCGAGGATGTCGGGTTTGACGACGCGGCGCACCGCCTCGAATGAGAACGGGTCGACAATGAAGATAATGCCCTCGCTGTGACCGAGGAACCGGAATGTGGCGACGCCATCGCTCGTCTCGTACCTTTCCCCGGCGGCGTCGTACAGGTACAGCAGCCGGCGACGGTGGGAGCCCTCGAAACCGACGTAGATGGTGAATGCCTGTACTGAGATTTCCGGCAGGGTCGCTCTGATGCCATCGAAGGCTGCTTTCTCCAGTGCGGATCGCACTCTGGAGTATTCTTTCTTGGCCTTCGGGTCGGCGAACTCGACATCAGCGGGCTCGTCCGACGACTGGGCCCGTGACACCAGGCTCGCCACGGCAGCCATCATGAACACCGTCTTCCCGGCCGCCCTACCTGCAACCACCGGGACGTGAAAGGTCGGGGCGGTCAGACCTTTCACCGGCAGGGGCTTGCTGCAGTCCTCATGCTGGCAGTACGCGGGCAGCTTCCACTTGCCCTTCGCCAACAGGGTAGGCAAGGCGTTCCCGCAACGGCAGACGTGGGAGAACACCCCCAGCGAGCCGGGGATCAGCCGCCGGTGCAGCGCCGGATTCCCCGCTGGGCAGTGCGGGCAACGGTAAGCAGGGGACCCCGCGCGCCGGTGGCAGCTGCTGCATTCAAGGGTGACGCCGCGGATCTGCAACGCTGTGAGCTCCGCAGCGCGCAGCATTCCGGCGAACATGACGGTGGCCAGCAGGCTGAGCCCGAGCAGCAGCCCGAAGACCAGGGAAACGAGCGTGGCGAGCACGGCCGCCCCGGCTGCTCCCAAGCACACCCCGATTATTCCGCCCACCATCGGCCCGAATGCGAGGATCTTGGTCAGGTTGATTTCCGCCTGTAACGAGGTGCCTAGTGACGCCCAGGCGTCGAAAATCCATATCGCCACCGAGCTCCGCGAGTTCAGCTGCGCTGCTTCCGAAGGGTCCGTGGCGGGGCTTCCGGCGAATGCGCGTTCCCAGCCGCGCCGGGCCGCAATGTGTACCGCCAGCGAGTAGTCGCGGAATACCGGGCCGAAGAAGTAGCTGCGGTAAGCGGGGTCGCGGCGCTGCAGTCCCGAGCCGGGTGGTGGTGGCTCGATACGCAGGTGCGCGATCGGGGCGGCTCCTCGGAAGACCCAGGCCGTGGCGGTGGCGAACTCAATCAGGACCACGACGGCGGCGATCGCTCCGCTCCCGGCTGCAGCCAGCGGAGCCAACACTCCGTAGGAGAAGCAGAGCGCCACCAAGAAGAGCGTGACACCGACGAGGAACCACACTAGTCGTCATCACCGCCCGATGTACGGCGCCGGAAGAACCGGGAGAGGGCTGGCAGCGGGAGGTTGCGCCCGCGCCAGCCGCTCCACCAGGATGGCCAGCTCTTCGCTGCTTGTTTCCCGGTGGTGGGGAGCAAGGGAGCGAGCTTGCGGTTTCTGGTGTCGAAACAGCGCCCGACGGCATCAAGCTCGCGTTTGGGCCGGCGGGCCAGGGCATCCCGGCACGTGGTGTCGAGCAGACTCCGGCTGGTGCAGCTCTTGTCTGCGAGAAACACGACGGCGGGCAGTATGACTGCGATGGTGGCGGGCCTCGCCGAGGTCAGGACGACGGCGAGCTGGCGGCCGTAGACGGTCAGGAAGTCCCGCGACCCAGCCTCCTGGACGACTCGGACCAGCACCTGCGCGTGATAGGTCGGGTCCGTGAGTGACAGCATCCAGTTCGCGACGGCCTCCAGGACCCGATCCGCCACCGCGGTGGCCGCGCCCGCCGCGCACCGAACGGCGTCCACCGCTGCGTGCGTCACCTCCGGCGAGGGCTCCGGGCAGCTGGTGAAGTAAGCGCCCCACTGAACGGAGTTGATGGTGTTCCTGGCATTGCCCAGTGACGTGACGATCGGCTCGGCGGCGAGCAGCTCGGCCAGCTCTTTGTCCTCCTGTGACAGCCCCGCGCCTCCCGCGTTCTCGATGAGGCGTTCCAGGAGCCGCTGCGGAACACTCGTCGCGGCGAGCACGGCCGCGTCAAGGTGACGGCACAGCTGCACGCCCTCGTCGGCGGTCGGTAGGTCCGGCCAGAGCAGCGCCGCGACGCGCTCCACCGCCGCGGCACCCGCTGCGGCTGGCACCGCACGGAGCAGCGCAGGTACCCGATCGATCTGACTGGCCCGGGCGCGGGCTAGCGAGGCGGCCAACGCACAACGTGAGCCGCGGGGCGCGGCCGACTCCAGCAGATCAGCCACTGCCGCTGGCAGTTCTTCCACCACCGTGTCGAACAGGGTCTCGGTCGCGAGCCGGCCCTCAAGGTGGGTACAGACCAGCGACAGCAGCTGATCGACCTGCGGAAGGCGTCTGAGCTGGGTGGGTGCGTCCGAAAGGTGCGGGTTGAGCAGTTCGGGAAGGATGACCTCGTCGACCACGAACCGCAGCTCGGTCTCGGGTAGCCGAACCCCGAGCCCGGCAAGCGTACCGAGCACCCTTGCCGCCGTCGTGAGCTGTGGGGATGCCTTCAGCGTGCTGTGGGCCCACTCAAGGGCGGTCTCCTCGCGCCGCCCGCTCGTCCGGGCCGGGAGCCAGCTGGCACCGGGATCGAGCACGCCGTCAGCGATCCTGGATAAGACAGCCCGCACATAGGCGGACTCGAGTTCCGGTCCCGGCGCGATGCCGCTGTGGTCGGCCGCCGCGAGCACCGCGGACCAGCGCTCGAGGTCATCGAACGAGCCCGCTCGACGGACCTGGTCCTCGACCCGCTGCCACAGCGCCGGGGTCAGCACGGACGGCAGCCGGCGAAGCGCGAACTCCAGGGCGGGCAGCGTCGCACGCGCCGCGCCGGATGAGTCGGCTGAGTCCGAGACGGCCAGCTCGACGAGGTCGGCGAACTGATCCAGCTCTGCCGCCTCCAGGGCCGGCGTGACGCGGGCGGCCAGCGCGGTGACCTCTCCGACGGCGGCGATGCCGCGCAACCAGCAGTCACCCAGCACGCTCGCATAGCGGCTGGTGTTCCCGTCGCCGGAACCATCGCCAGCCAGCGTGACGACGAGCTGATCGCCATAGGGACTGCTCGCGACGTCGACATCCGGGGTTGTTCCGGCCACCAGCACATCCACGTCCGTCGGGGACGAGGTGAACGTCGTGAACGACACCCTGGACGCGAGCGTCCTGGGCAGCGACCGTGTCACCGCCGCGATGGCACGAGCGACGTCCACCGCGTCGGGCGCCACGACCACGACCCGGCCCGCGCGGCCCGAGAGTCCCTCCTGCACCGCGCTCAGCAGCACGCCGAACTCCGGCAGCCGTCCCGCCAGCAGGTGAGCGCGGATGCGTTCCCGATCCGCGAGCGGTCCGGGTGGGATCGCTTCGACCAGGGGCAGCTGCGTCCCGTGCGATGGCTGCCACGTCCACAGCGCGGACTCCCAGGCATCGACCGGCAGCATCCCGTCGAGGTCCCGGTCGGGTGCGTCGAGGACGAGGACGTGCGCGAAGTAGTTGCCCTGCCGGCCAGTGAAGTCCGTGCCCAGGTAGCGGCTGTGGAACAGCACCGCCACGTCGCCGAACAATCGGTAGCCGACCGCGATCGGGAAACGCGCGACCTGCTCGGCCGTCGGCAACACCGGTGCCGACGGTGCCGGCCGGTAAGCGCTGAGCCGCAGACCGAGGTCCTCGTGACATTCCCCCAGCCCCGCGCTCGCGGCATTGACCTGGAAACCCCGGATTCCTTCCTTGCCCTGCTCGCAGGAGGTGTAGTACAGCTGCCGGATCGTCATCGCTTCCCCCTCCGGACCCGGATATGACCGAACTGCCCGAGCAGCCACAGCATCGGGTCCTCCACGCGCAGCGGATGGATGCCTGACGGTGAGATCTGGGTCTTGCTCGTCGGGGAGACGCCCAGCGCGGACAGCCCGAAGTACCGGTAGGTCGAGAAGTTGTTGTTGACCGTGTGCAGCAGGTTGTCGCCGTCCGCCCAGCCGCTCAGCGTCGCCCGCGCCTCGTCATGGACGTGCTGACCGTCCGCATCGTCGTACACACCGTGGTGCGGCCCCGGCTGCCGCAACGCAGAGTGATCTGGAATCACACCATCCAGCGCGTCGGTCTTCGCCAGCGCGACCGCGAACGGGGTGGATATCTTCCTGGTGGGCGCCATCCGGCGGCGCTCACGCAGCAGCTCCGCCAGGCGCTGGATCATCTCGACCTGATCCGGCGCATTCTCGGGAACCGGCGTGGAGTCGCCGACGGCCCGGCGCACACTGGATATCTGCAATGGGTCGACGATGAAGATGATGCCGTCCGCCGCATCCAGGTAAGCACCCAGCCGGCCTGTCCGCTCCTCCTTGAGGATGTCCTCGCCCGAGGTGTCGTAGAAGATCATCATGGCGGTGGTCAGCCGGTCCCGCATCAGCCGGCCCCTGAGCATCGGGCGCCGCGCCTTCGGGAACCGCAGCATGAACAGCAGCGGCTCAAGCCGTCGCTCCGCCCGGATCGCGTTCGTGAAGGGCACGGTCTCGCCCTTCTCATACATCGGGCCGGCGAACAGTTCGCGATACCGGTTGCGGGAGCTGTCACCGACCAGCTCCGCCGACATACCGTTGAAAGCCACCCCGATGCTGTTGCGCAGCTCATGGATGAGCACCCCGACGTAGGTGCTCTTACCCGACTCCCTCGAGCCGATCATGGCGACGATGCGGCTCTTGGTGGTGATGTAGTCGTACTCGAGCCGGTTGTGGCAGTGCGGGCAGAACCGCGCGGTCGAGGGTTCCCGGCCGTGCGAGCACCGCTTCGCCGTGGCGGAGAAGTACACCGCGTCGGTCCGGCACTCCTCGGGGCAGCGTCGGTGAAGTTTTGTGCGCTTCGCCCGTTGCCAGCAGTACGGGCAGATCAGCTCGGTCACGTCAGGTCCTCGCTCGGCGCGGCTTTCCTAGTCGATCCGCAGTTGGGTCGGGTGGGTCGGGACCAGCACGATCCGGCCAGTGGTGCCGTTCAGCGGGAAGGCCCGCAGGAAGAGCGGGCGGTCCTCGGTGGGTACCACGAACTCGCCGGTCAGCGAGGTCTCGCCGCTGGGGGGCGCGGGGAAGCGCGCTACCTCCAGCCCGTCGCCGGGCTCCAGTGGTGGCAACTTGGCCCTCGCCACCACTTGGACCGCGGGCAGGTCCCCGGCCGCCGAGGTCACGGACAGCCGGCGGTGATTGCGGTAGCGCAGCCGGCCGACCCGGGTGATCTCATAGCGCGCCTCCAGCGGTGTGCTCATCCGTACCGTGGCCATCGGCCCGAAGACCGGGACCCCCTCGGTGAACGCCGTCACGCAGACGCTGAACCAGCAGTCGCCCCCGACAACGGCGGCGCGGCAACCCCTCTGCGCGTACTCGGCGTGGGTGATCCGCCACGACATGGCGTCGGGGTCGTCCGGGCCGGTGGGGGCTGCCCCCGGCTTGCTGCTCACCCGGACCTCGACGGCGTGCGGTGGCCAGCGCCAGGTGAGCCTGACCTGCGAACCGAGCCGCTCTGCCCGCAAGTCGGTGACGGCCGGCAACCGGCTGTCGTACTCCACCGGGTTGCCCACCGCTGCCACGTTCTCCACGATCGTGAGGGGCAGCAGCCAGTGGCGACGTCCATCCGCCGGGACGGCGGTGCACAGCGTCCCGGGCCCGGTGGGACCGAGCGCCCGGACCGGAGCTCCGAGCCGTTGCGCCGCCGGCAGTGCCAGCAAGGCGTCGGCGCGCACCTGCGGCGCGGCGTCGAGCAACCTGAGCTGGACCTCGCCGCGGGGCGGGGGAGTCCAGGACAGGACGACCGAGTCCGCTGCCACCTGGAGGGCGAGGTCACGCACCGGCCGGGGCGGCTCCTGAGGTCGGATCCTTCCGGTGACACCGGTGGCATAGCGCAGCCCGCCGTCGGGCAACCGGTACTCCGCCTCGACGTGGTACTGGTAGGTCACGCCGGTGCGCACCTCGGTGTCCCGGAAGCCGCCCCCCTCGTGTCTCGACGTCGTGGTCGCCGCCGCGGTGGGTCGCCGCGGCGAGTCATCGTCGCGGCGCTGGACCCGGGCTCCGGTCGCCCCGGCGGGCAGCTGCCAGCGGAGCTCGACCACGCCGTCGCCCGGCAACAGCTCCAGATCCTGCACGGCCCGCAACACGACGACTGAGGCAGTCATGGTGGCTCGCCCGGACGGCTCGTCGTTGCGCAGGGTCCACACGGCATACGACACGGGTACACCCGCGGGCGCCGCCGCGTCTGTGACCGCGAGACTGGACGTGCTGGCCGCGATGACCGACCCGTCACCGGCGGCGGAACCCCGAACGTGCCGGACGACGCGATAGGTGATGTCACCGACGCGGGCGGCGCTCGGTTCCCAGTCGACGTGAACTCGCTCACCCTCGAGCCGGGCGACCGCCCGCGGTGGCTCCGCGGGGCGGCAGCGGCGCAGCGCGGACTCCGTCTCAGGGTCCGAGCACAGCCGGGCGGCCTGGACGTACAGCTCTGCGGCGGCCTCCACGTCCTGGCTCTCCAGGAGACGGGCCTGAGCCAGCATTCGATCGACCTCGGCGACCTGGGTCTTCAGCTCGTCGCGTGCTCTGGCCAGGTCGGGCGGGAGGGCCTGCTGCGCGGCGAGCACGTCATAGGCGCTCCGCAGGTCGCGGGCCGCCCGGGCCTCCTGGTACGTCGACTGCCAGGTCGACGGCACCGTCGTCGGGTAGCGAGCCTGGCAGAGCAGCGCGTAGGCCAGGTCATCCGGCTCCGGCAGCCCGAGGCTGGCCAGGTAGCGCGTCATGGCGGGAGTACGCAGGGCTACCGCCAGGCTGGCTGCGCCCATGGCCGCTTCGGCCGTGAGCTCCTGGAGGGCCTCAGCCCGGAGCACATCGGGCAGCTGACCCTTGGACAACCAGCGTTGCACCGCAACCAGGATCTTCGTCTCGGCGGTCAGGGCGTCACCGCTGGCCTTGCGGTCCAGCTCCGCACGGTGCCGAGTGAGATCGTCCATCGCCACGCCCGCGCCGGCCGGGAAGCGCGCCCGCAGATAGTCCCCCAGCGTGGCGAACCGCAGGAAGCCGAGCCCCTCCTTGATCTTTCGCCAGTCGGACGGTCGGGTGGCGGGCGGCAGGTCGACCGGCTCCCTGATCCGGCATCCCAACCCGGCGAGCTCCTCCTCGACCTCCCGCCGGACGAACCGGCGAGCGTGCCGGGCCGCCATCGCTGTGGCGACGGCCGGGGGGACCTCCCGGGCACCTCCTATCTCGGCTCGGATGGCCTCCCGCAGAGCCTGGCGGGCGGCCAGCACCTGCTGCCGGTGCTGCGCGCGCCCAGCCCTGTCACCGAGGGTCTGCGCGGCGTCCTTATGGAGTTCCAGCAGATTGTTCGCCACCCCGACGTGCGGGCCGCCAATGGCGTTTCGTTTGATATGACGGCTTACCCCGTTGAGTGCCTTGTCGATGAGATCTACGTCGTCGGTGTCAACCGGCAGTTGGTAGCAGCGAAAGAGGTTCTCCCGCGGGTTCCAGCCCACGTCGAGCGGCTGGAACACCTCCGCACGGAAGCGTGCCTCGTCGAGCGACCACTCCGGCACGCCACTACCTCCCGTCTGCTGCTACCACTTGGCGAGACTGGGCAGGGGCTTCTCCAGCTCTGCCGCCGGCACCTCGCCGGGCAGCGTGTACTCCAGGCGGAGCTCCCGGCCGGCGGGCCCCTCCGCGATGATCTTGAGGATGCCCTCATCGCCGAGCTGGAAGGTCACGGTGATCGGCTGCCCCTTCGGCTGCCCGGGTGGCAGGCCCTCCATCATCCCGCGCACGAGCTCGGTGTTCACGTCGATCGCGTCATCCAGGACGTTCGTGGCGGACTCGTACACGATGAACTCCACCGCGGTCTGGTTTGCGTAAGCCGTCTTGTAGCTCTCTTTCGGTGCGGCCGGCAGCTGGTCGTTAGGCTGGATCAACCAGGACACGTAGCCCACCGTGTCCTGCTCGTTGCGCACCGCCTTCACGCCGTACCCGCGCGAGGTGATGTTCTCGATCTTGGGCACGGCTGGCGCGGGAAGGAGCCTGGAGTCGGGGTTGCCGGAGTGGTACTCCTCCTGCACCTTGCTTGCGGCGAAGAGGGCGGCACCCTTGGCGACGATCTGATCGGGATCCACGAGGCGTGGCGCCGGCGCGCTCGGGAACCGAGCGCGCAACCGCTCCGTCAGCCGCGCAGCGATCACGGGGACCTTGGACATGCCCCCCACGAGGATTACCTCGTCGAGGTGGTCGACACCCTTGTCCCTGGCGGCGTCGAGGACCAGTTCGGTGTACCTCAACGTGCGTTCGACGAGATCCTCGGTGAGCTCTTCGAACTCCTGCCGGGTGATGTCGAAGGACGCGCGGGCGGTGTTCGCGGTGAAGCTCATCCCGCACTTGGTGGTTCGGGTGAGGCTCTGCTTGGCATCCTCCGCCTTCAAGGCGAGCTCACCCACCGCCTCTGCATCGCTCAACGGGTCCTCGGCATCGGGGCACTGCTCCCGGAACCGGTCCAGGACCAGGTGCTTCACCATCTCATCCCAGTCAGCACCGCCAAGTGTGCGGTCCCCACCCGTCGCGACCGCCCGGATCACCTCGTTGGATGCCTCAACGACCGTGACGTCGAAGGTGCCGCCACCGAGGTCGTAGACGAGCACGGTTCGCTTCTCCGGACCGCTGGACAGGCCGTGCGCGATCGCCGCCGCGGTGGGCTCATTGATGATGCTCAGGACGTTGAGACGGGCGAGCTCGCCGGCGGTCTTCGTCGCAGCCCGCTCGGCCCCACCGAAGTACGCCGGCACGGTGATGACCACGTCCGCGAGCGGCCCTTCCGGCGGCACCTCGAGACCCAGCGTGGCCAGCGCATCGGAGACGACGGACTCCAAGATCAGCGACGAGATCTGCGGGGGGTAGTAGTCGCGCCCATCCATCTCGATGAAGAAGTCGGGTACCCCCATCTTCCGCTTGATGTGCTGGACCACGCGCTCCGGACGCCTGCCCAGCTCGTTTTTCGCTTGCTTTCCGACGACGGCGTTCCCGTCGTCTTCGAAGTACACGACTGATGGCGTTGTGTAGTCACCCTCGTAGTTCAGCAGAGCGACTGGCCTGTCGTACTCGCCAAGGTGGGCGACGCACGAGTACGTGGTACCCAAGTCGATCCCGAGAACCGGCAGCTGTGCCATTCCTGAACTCCCCCTTCTCCCAGAAGTATTG
>DATHTJ010000289.1:0-20690 GCA_035463315.1 Pseudonocardiaceae bacterium | reverse complement strand
TACCTCACCCAGATGGAGCATGTCGCCGCCACCGCCGGGGTGAGCAAGGCGCTGGTGTACCAGCACTTCGCGAGCAAGGAGGAGCTCTTCGCGGCGGTCACCGAGCAGGTTGTGGAGGGCCTCATGGGACGGCTGCCCGAGGTGCTCGGCAAGGCCGGCGACGCGCTCGGCGCCTGGCGCGGCGTGGTCCGGCTGCTCTGTGACCTGGTGGCCGAGCGTCCGGAAGCCTGGGCGCTGGTCGCGCGGCACCTGGATAACCCCGAGCTCGGCGCGCCGCTGCGCAGGCTCCGGGAGCAGGTCAACGAGGTGTTCGCGGTGGTCCTCGCCAGCTACTACGCCCCCGAGCCGGGGGCTGTGGTGCCCTCCGACGAGGAGGTGCTCAAGCAAGCACGGTTGACCGTCCCGCTGCTCGTCGGCGCGCTGCAGGGGCTGATGTCCTGGTGGCTGGACCATCCGGAGGTCCCGCGAGCGAAGGTGGAGGCGCGGGCGGTCGACTTCGGGTGGCTGGGCCTGGACCGGATCCGCCGGGGCGAGTGGCTCCCTCTTGCCAAGTGACTGACGAGTCAGTTATCTTGGGTTTACCTGCTCGTCAAGGAGGCCGCAGATGTCCATGCTCAGCGCCGTTGACGCGACGACCAGCCCAGTTCCCGACCGCGAGGACACCGCGCAGCGGCTGCTGCGGACCTCGGCCAAGCACTCCTACGACCCGGCCGTCGAGATCGACTGGGACGCCCCGCTCGCGCCAGACCGCTACTTCATCGCCCCGCACCGCAGCTCCCTCTACGGCACGGAGCTGTGGGACCGGATGAGTGCGCAGCAGCGGATCGAGCTGACCAAGCACGAGGTGGCGAGCCTCTACAGCATGGGCATCTGGTTCGAGACGATCCTCATGCAGATGCTCGTCCGGCACGTCTACGACCGTCCCAAGGGCAGCGCGCACGCTCGGTACGCGTGGACCGAGATCGCCGACGAGTGCCGGCACTCGGTGATGTTCTCCCGCGCGGCGGAGAAGTTCGGCGGCCCGGAGTACGGTCCCGGCTGGTTGGCCCACCAGCTCGGACGGTTCTTAAAGACGACCTCGAACGGCACCCTGACCTTCGGCGCGGCGATCTACGTGGAGGAGATCCTCGACGTGTTGCAGCGCGAGCAGATGGCGGATGAGTCGCTGCAGCCGATGGTCCAGAAGGTGTCGCGGATCCACGTCATCGAAGAGGCCCGCCACATTCGCTACGCCCGCGAGGAGACGCTTCGGCAGTGGCCTCGGCTGGGCCGGCTGAGCCGGGCTTACAGCCGCCTCATCCTCGCCGTGGCGGTCTACATCGCCACCACCAGGCTGATCGACCCGAAGGTGTACGCGGCGGCCGGGCTGGACGTCGACGAGGCCGTCGCAGCGGCGGCCGCGAACCCGCACTGGCGGCAGACCAAGCAGTTCGCCGCCCGCAAGGTCGTCACGTTCTTCAACGACGTCGGGCTCATCGCCGGACCGGGAAAGCTGTTCTGGCGCTGGGCCGGAGTGCTGTAAGGATCTGCACGGCGAGCCGCAGCTGCAACCGCCTTCGCCCCCCGACGCCTGTCCCCATCGGTTACGTAACGTAACTCCTCTTCCCATGCTGTAACACATGTGGTGGATGTTGCGAAAGTTACGTAAGAGAACCTTGGTGTTCATGGGTCTTCAGTGGCACAGTTCATCCGCATGTCTTCTTGACCATGTCCAGCGGACATCAAGGGGGACCGGTGCTCGTGAGGGGGCCGGGGGAGGAGGGGGGCGTGAGCGTCCGGACTGGGTGTCGCTCCACTGGCCGCGCGCTGGTCGCAGCTTTGCTCGCGATGATGGCACTGGTAGCGCAACCTGCCCTCGGGCACGCCGTGCCACCGCCACCGCCCAATCCCAGTGACGACGACCTCAGGTCCAGCCAAGGTCACGTCGATGCCACCGCGAGTCGGGTTGGGCAACTGGCCAATCAGGTCGCCCAAGCCGACGCCGCGCTGCTCGCCCTGCAGGCCGAGGTCGCGCTCAAGCGCGAGCAGACCAACAAAGCACTGGTCGATCAGCAAGCCGCGGAGGCCGCCGCAGCAACCGCGAAGGTCGCAGCAGACAGCACCCGCGCGGAGGCCGCCGCGGCCGCCGCGCAGATCGCCGTGGCACATCAAGGTCTCGATCAGTTCGCTGCCGCAAGCTACCGGCAGGGCAGCACGATCGGATCGATCTCGGCCTTTCTCGGCTCGAGTAGCCCGAAGGACCTGCTGGCCAGGGCCGAGTTGCTGGACGCGGTGGGAGGCGCTCAGCTGAACGCGGTGGAAAACATGCGGCGGGCCCGCATTGACGCGGCCAACAAGGATTCCCAGACCCGGGCTGCGCTGGTGGCGGCCCAGGTCGCCCAGCAAGCCGCCGCCGACGCCAAGGCCACGCTCGACACCGTTTACCGCGCCGCAATCGACACCGAGGCAGCAAAATCCGCGCAGGCCAATGCCTTGCAGGAACACAAGTCGGACCTGGAACACCAGCTCTACGAGGCACAGAACGTCGTTGCCGGGCTGCAGGGGCAGCGCCAGCGCTATGAGGAGTGGCGCGCAGCGCGGGATCGCGAACAGGCTGCTGCCGCGGCGGCAGCGGCAGCAGCCGCGTCTGCCGCCGAGCAAAACGACTCGGCCACTGGTGGCACGACCCGGGTCGCCTCACGCGACGTGCGGACCGTGATCAGCCGAGCGATGGCGCAGATCGGCGTTCGTTACTCGTGGGGTGGCGGAAACGCTCAAGGACCCACGATTGGCATTCGGGACGGCGGTGTCGCGGACACCTACGGCGACTACCGCAGGGTCGGCTTCGACTGCTCCGGTCTGATGATCTACGCCTTCTCCCGGGCGCTGGGTTACTCGCTACCGCACTACAGTGGCTTTCAATACAACTCCGGCCGCAAGGTGCTCCTCGCTCATAAGCGTCCCGGCGACATGCTGTTCTGGGCCACCCGCGGAAACATCCACCACGTGGCGCTCTACATCGGCGGCGGGCAGATGATCGAGGCGCCGTACTCGGGATCCGCGGTCCGCGTCACACCGGTTCGCTACAACGAGATCATGCCTTACGCTGTCCGGCTGCTCTGAGCCGATCGCAGTCACAATGCCGCCTCCGCGGGACAGAGTGCGCCGGCCGGCCGGCACCTTCACAGCCGTCACACTGGGGCAGCGGTTGGGTCTCCCCTGAAGCACATGTGAGGAGGACCCCGTGAGGGAAGCCGACAGCGGGGGACCCCCGCCGGCATCCAGCCCGTCCGGCCACTCTGGCCGATTGGCTACCCCAGCCAGGGACGCCCAGCTGCTCGAGCGGACGGTTTTTGAGGTCCAACGTGTGATCGTCGGGCAGGACCGGCTCGTGGAGCGGATGCTCGTCGGCCTGCTGGCCCGCGGGCACCTGCTGCTCGAGGGTGTGCCGGGGGTAGCCAAGACCCTCGCGGTGGAGACCATCGCCCGGGTGGTGGGCGGCTCGTTCTCCCGCATCCAGTTCACTCCTGACCTGGTGCCCGCCGACATCCTCGGTACCCGCATCTACCGGCAGGGACGCGAGCAGTTCGACATCGAGCTGGGTCCGGTGGTGGCCAACTTCGTGCTCGCCGACGAGATCAACCGCGCGCCGGCCAAGGTGCAGTCGGCGCTGCTGGAGGTGATGGCCGAGCGGCACGTGTCGATCGGCGGCACCACCTACCCGATGCCCGAGCCGTTTCTCGTGCTGGCTACCCAGAACCCGATCGAGAACGAGGGCGTCTACCCACTTCCCGAGGCGCAACGTGACCGGTTCCTGTTCAAGATCCAGGTGGAGTACCCCACCGTCGAAGAGGAGCGGGAGATCATTTACCGGATGGGCGTGCACCCTCCCCAGCCGAACCCGGTGCTCGACCCTGGCGAGCTGACCCGGCTGCAAGAGGTGGCCGCGCGGGTGTTTGTGCACCATGCCCTGGTCGACTACGTGGTGCGGCTGGTGCTCGCTACCCGCACCCCCGCCGAGCATGGCCTGTCCGACGTCGCCGGGTGGGTCGCCTACGGCGCCTCCCCGCGAGCCAGCCTCGGCATTGTCGCGGCGGCGCGCGCGTTGGCGTTGATCCGTGGGCGCGACTACGTGTTGCCGCAGGATGTCGTGGACGTCGCGGCTGACGTGCTGCGACACCGTCTGGTGCTGTCCTACGACGCGCTGGCCGACGGTGTCCCGGTAGAGCACATTGTCACCCGGGTGCTGCAGACGGTGCCGCTGCCCCAGGTCTCGTCCCGCCCCCAGGACCCAGTTGCTGGTGGCCCAGTTGCGAGTGGGCCGGGTGCGCCGGCCGGGGTAGCGGGGCGGACCTGACCGGAGGATGGCCTGACCCCATGGCGACGCCAGTCGGGCAGAGTCGGCGGCACAGTTGGGCGCCGCCGGCGTTGCGGGAGGGGCAGATGGAGGCCGCGCTGCGCGCCTTGGAACTCACGGTGCGGCGCAGGCTGGACGGGTTACTGCAGGGCAACCACCTCGGCTTGGTGCCGGGGCCGGGCACCGAGCCGGGGGAGACCCGGCATTATCAGCCCGGGGACGACGTCCGGCGGATGGACTGGGCGGTCACCGCACGCACCACCGAACCGCATATCCGGGAGACCGTTGCAGACCGGGAGTTGGAGACCTGGCTGGCCGTGGACTTGTCGGCCAGCCTTGACTTCGGTACCGCGGAGTGCGACAAGCGGGAGCTCGCCGTGGCCGCCTGCGCCGCTGTGACGCACCTGACCCGGGGCGGCGGGAACCGCGTCGGCGCTGTCACCAGCACCGGCGCGGACATCCTGCGGGTCCCGGCCCGCGGCGGCTTGCCGCACGCCCGCGGGATGATTCGCCGGATCGCCGAGCTACCGCGCGCTGCCGAGGGCATCCGAGGTGATCTGGCCGGGATACTGGAACAGCTGCGCCGTCCCCCACGCCGCCGCGGGTTGGTCACGGTGATCTCAGACTTCCTCGGTCCGCGGTCTGGAGACGTCTTCGACTGGGAACGGCCGCTGCGCGGGCTTTCCGCCCGGCACGACCTGATCGCGATCGAGGTGCTCGACCCGCGCGATCTCGAACTACCCGACATCGGCACGGTGGTGCTCGCCGATCCAGAGACCGGGCGGCAGAAGGAGGTCGTGACCACGCCGCTGCTCCGCCGGGAGTTCGCCGCTGCGGCGGCTGCGCATCGCGAGGACGTGGCCGCGACGCTGCGGCGGTGCGGTGCCGGGCAGCTGACGCTGCGCACCGATTCGGACTGGGTGTCCGACATGGTGCGCTTCGCGGTCGCCCGCAAGCGCCGCTGGTCCGGAGGCGTCGCATGAACCTGGCTGGGTTCACCAGCCCACTCTGGTTCTTACTGCTGGTGGTGGTCGCCGCGCTGGCGGCCGGCTACGTCTGGATGCAGCGCCGACGGCGCCGCCACGTGCTGCGCTTTGCCAATCTCGCCATGCTGGAACGCGTCGCGCCCAAGCGCCAGGGTTGGCAGCGGCACCTCCCGGTGGCACTGCTGCTGTCCGCCCTGGCGCTGTTCACCGTTGCGCTGGCCGGCCCCACTGCGGAGCAGAAGGTGCCGCGTAACCGGGCCACCGTCATGCTGGTGATCGACGTGTCACTGTCCATGCGCGCCACCGACATCGAGCCCAACAGGCTCGCGGCCGCCCAGCGGGAGGCGACGAGGTTCGCCCACGATCTCACCCCGGGGGTGAACCTGGGTCTGGTGTCCTTCGCCGGCTCGCCCACCGTGCTGGTGTCGCCGACCACCGAGCGGGTTTCGGTGATCCGGGCCATCGACAGTCTCAAGCTGGCCGAGGCCACCGGTACCGGCGAGGCGATCTTCGCCGCACTGTCATCGATCGAGGCGTTCGGCGCTGTGGTGTCGGATGCGCAGGGACCGCCGCCGGCGCGCATCGTGCTGCTCACCGACGGCAAGCAGACGGTGCCGACCCCCGACGGCGACGACCCGCGCGGCGCATTCACCGCGGCTCGCGCGGCGTCCGCGGCCAAGATCCCCATCTCGGCGATCTCCTTCGGCACCGCCTACGGCCAGGTGGAGATCAACGGTGAGCGCCAGCCGGTGCCCGCCGACGACGAGTCGATCCGGCGGGTCGCCAACCTATCCGGCGGGCAGTTCTACGATGCCGGCAGCGCAGGCCAGCTCAATGACGTCGTCAACACCTTGGGCGAGCAGATTGGCTACGAGACCAAGCGAGCCGACGCGAGCAAACCCTGGCTGATCGCGGGCACCCTCATCGCTGTGCTCGCCGCTGCTGGCGCGCTGGCCATCGGACAACGGCTGCCCTGAGGTGTCCGGATGGGCGCTCGGGTACCGTCGCCGCAGGATCTCCCCAGCTGCTCACCGGTGTGAAAGAGGTGCCCGTGACCCGTTCCGTCCTTGTCACCGGAGGCAACCGTGGTATCGGGCTGGCCATCGCCCGCGCCTTCGCCAAGCAGGGCGACCGAGTTGCGGTGACCCACCGCGGATCTGGTGTTCCTGAGGGACTTGCGCCCGAGCTGTTTCCCGTACGGTGCGACGTCACCGACGACGCGGCTGTGGACGCGGCGTTCGCCGAGGCAGAGCAGGCCCACGGCCCGATCGAGGTGCTCGTCTCCAATGCCGGGATCACCGATGACACACTGCTGCTTCGGATGACCGAGGAGCAGTTCACGCGGGTGCTGGACACCAACCTTACCGGCGCCTACCGGGTGGCCAAGCGCGCCGCGAGGAGCATGCTGCGCGCTCGTTGGGGCCGGATGGTGTTCATCTCCTCAGTGGTGGCCCTGTCCGGTGCCCCTGGCCAGGTGAACTATGCGGCCAGCAAAGCCGGGCTGATCGGCATCGCCCGGTCCATCGCCCGTGAGCTGGGATCCCGGTCGATCACCGCCAACGTGGTCGCGCCCGGTTACATCGACACCGAGATGACCGCAGAGGTCAGTCCGGCGCGCCGGGAGGAGATCCTGAGCTCGATCCCACTGCGCCGCCAGGCCAGTCCCGAGGAGGTCGCCGCGGTAGTGACCTTCCTCGCCTCGGAGGCGGCAGGGTATGTCACCGGCGTGGTGCTGCCGGTGGACGGCGGCCTGGGGATGGGTCACTGAGACACGGGCAGCGAGGGCGGTCAGGCTTTGTTGAGAAGGGAGAACAGGTGGCGGGTCTGCTCGACGGTAAGCGGCTACTGATCACCGGGGTGATCACCGACGCCTCGATCGCGTTTCACGTGGCGCGGGTAGCGCAGGACCAGGGCGCCCAGGTGGTGCTCACCGGGTACGGCCGGTTGCGCCTGGTGGAGCGCATCGCGCAGCGGCTGCCCCAGCCGGCTCCGGTGCTGGAGCTCGACGTGGCCGACCAGGACCAGCTGGACTCGCTGGCACAGCGACTCGGCGAACATGTCGACGGGCTGGACGGGGTGCTGCACTCCATCGGCTTCGCCCCGGCGTCCTGCCTCGGCGGAAAGTTCCTGAACGCACCCTGGGAGGACGTGGCCACCGCGATGCAGATCTCGGCCTACTCGTTCAAGTCGCTGACAATGGCATGCCGGCCGCTGCTGCACCGCGGCGCCTCGATCGTCGGGATGGACTTCGACAACCGGCAAGCCTGGCCCGCGTACGACTGGATGGGGGTGGCGAAGTCGGCGCTGGAGTCGGTGTGCCGCTACCTGGCCCGTGATCTGGGCCCCGACGGTATTCGGGTGAACCTGGTGGCGGCCGGGCCGGTGCGCACCATGGCGGCCAGGTCCATCCCGGGCTTTGCCACGTTCGAGAACGCCTGGGACAGTCGTGCTCCGCTGGGCTGGAACATCGAGGATCCAACCCCGGTGGCTCGCACGGCCTGCGCGCTGCTGTCCGATTGGCTCCCTGCCACGACCGGCTCCATGGTGTGGGCCGACGGCGGCTTCCACGCAGTGGGCGTCTAGTTGGTATGCCTTCAAGTACCGCCAACCCCCGTAGAACGGGTCTCCAACAGCTGCCAACCCCGGGTGGTTCACGGCGTTGATCGACGCACTGCTGGTGCTCTCCTTCGGCGGACCCGAGAGTCCCGACGAGGTGCGCCCGTTCCTGGAAAATGTCACGCGCGGGCGGAGCGTACCGCCGCAGCGGCTGGATGAGGTGGCACAGCACTACCTGCACTTCGGCGGTGTGTCGCCGATCAACCGGTGTAACCGCGCGCTGATCACCGCGATCGAGCAGGCGCTCACCACCGCCGGGCTCGACCTGCCGGTGTACTTCGGCAATCGCAACTGGCACCCGATGGTGGAGGACACCGTTGCCGAAATGAGCGCCGACGGGGTGCGCCGGGCGCTGGTGTTCGCCACCTCGGCGTGGGGCGGGTACTCGGGTTGCCGGCAGTATCACGAGGACATCGCCCGGGCTCGGGACGCCGTCGGTCCCGGTGCCCCGGAGCTGGTCAAGCTGCGGCAGTTCTTCGACCATCCGCTGTTCGTGGCGGTGTGCGCCGACACGCTGCGGACGGCCCGCGAGAAGGTCGACCCCGCCGCCCGGGTGGTGTTCACGGCACACTCAGTGCCGCTCGCCGCGGACGCCGCCGCAGGGCTTCCCGAGCAGGGTGGCCACCGCTACTCCCGGCAGGTCACCGAGACCGCCCGGCTGGTCGCCGCAGCGGCCGGGGTGGACAGCTACGACGTGGTGTGGCAGTCCCGCTCCGGGCCCGCTGGAGTGCCCTGGCTGGAGCCGGACGTGACCGACCACCTCGACGCGCTGCGTGCCGACGGAGTGCCCGGCGTCGTGGTGGCGCCGATCGGTTTCGTCTCGGACCACCTCGAGGTGCAGTGGGACCTTGACCACGAGGCTCGGCAGCGGGCTGTCACGCTCGGGATGGACTTCGCCAGAGCCGCCACTGCGGGCACCGACCCGCGCTTCGCCGAGATGGTTGTCGAGCTCATCGCCGAGCACGTACGCGCGGCACCCTCCCGCCGGTGCTCGCAGGTTCCGGCGGCCGGTCAGGGCGTCAACGGGGAACCCTGCGCAAGGCAGTGTTGCCAACCGCTGCGGTAACCGATCAGTGCCGCCCGGCCCGCGAGGTCAGGGCCCGCACCGCCTCAGCAACCGCCGAGCGCCGAGCCTCCCGCACCGCGGTAGACAGCGGGCGCAGCGCCGCTGAACGAGCCGCCGCCACCTTGGCCGACAGCGCACCGCCAAGGCTATCGGTCTCCGCGGCGCCAAGGATGGCCTCTACCTCGTCGGCCTGCTCGAGCACCCGCAGCGCGCGGCCGGGCGTGCCGTCGGGCCACGGCGGCCGGATCCGCCGCTCCAGCGCTTCGGCGATCTCGGTGCGAACCCCCGGTCGGTGCCGGGCGACGTCGAGCTCCACCAGCGTCGTGGCGGCCTGGCGGACCGCACCACGCAGGCCGTGCTCGGCGTCGGACAGCGCGGGTTCTGGCGCCGGGGGTAGCGGGCCGGCGGCAAACACCGTCCAGCGCAACACACCATCGGCGACCGCGGTGGGCACCACCGCCAGTTCCGCGCCAGCCAGCACGGCAACTTCGCCACTGTCCAGCGCCGCCGCAGCGAGCGGTCGCTCGGGGGGCAGTCCTCGCACATCACCGGGCACTGGCAGCAACAGCCGGCCACCGCCGGCACCGGCCCGCCGCGCGGCGGCCAGCAAGCCAACCACAGAGGCCGGAGCTTCGCCGGGAGCCGGCAGATCGAGCTGCCTCGCGGTGGCCTCGTCGGAAGCCACCACCTCATGCAGACCTGCCCAGGTATGCAGGCCGTCAATCACAGCGTCAGGAGCGGCGGAGCCGTGCAGCCAGGCCGAGGCCCACACGGTCAAAGTCGCACTGGGACATGGCACGGAGTAGGAGGGTAGAACGCCGACGAGCAACGCGCACACGCGGCGTGGCTACACCGTCGGATTCGGCCATCGGGCTACTGTCGGCGCCATGCCCACGGACGAGCTACAGCGGCCACACCGGCGGCGTGAGGTGCCGCAACTGCTGGCCGAGACTGGTCTGGTGGTGGAGGACGCTGCGAGCGGATTCTGCGGCGCAGTGTTGCGGTGCGAGCGCGATACGGTGCTGCTGGAGGACAGCAGCGGTCGGGTCCGGACGTTCCCGCTGCGGCGCGCGGCGTTTCTGATCGACGGCGATCCGGTCACGCTGATTCGCCCGGTGCGGCCGGCTGCGGCTGGGGCGGCCCGATCGGCATCCGGGTCGGTCCGGGTGGCGGGGCTGCGGGCCCGGACCGCGCGAGCCAGCCGGATCTGGGTGGAGGGGCGGCACGACGCCGAGCTCGTCGAGCGGGTCTGGGGCCATGACCTGCGGGTGGACGGCGTGGTCGTGGAGCCGCTCGACGGCGTGGACGATCTGGCCGAGCGGGTCGCGGAGTTCAGCCCCGCGCCACACCGGCGGCTTGGCGTGCTGGTCGATCACCTGGTCGCTGGCAGCAAGGAAACCCGCTTGGTGCAGACCGTGCGTTCGGAGCACGTGCTGGTGACCGGTCACCCCTATATCGACATCTGGCAGGCTGTGCGGCCCGCGACGCTGGGCATACCCGGCTGGCCGGAGGTGCCGCGTGGGGTGCCCTGGAAGGAAGGCGTATGCCGGGCGCTGGGCTGGGTGGATCGACGCGGGACCGCCGACCCAGCAGCGGGTTGGTGCCGGGTGCTCAGTGCGGTAGCGGGCTTTCGCGATCTTGAACCGGACTTGCTGGGCGCAGTCGAACAGCTGATCGACTTTGTCACTGCCGGATCGTCATGATCCAGTCACGATCACCGCAGATTCCCGTTCGAAGATCTGCCAAGATGGACACATGCCCGCTGTAGTGTGGCTGGTCGCCGGATTTCTGCTGATCACTGCCGAGGTCCTGTCGGGTGACTTTGTGCTGATCATGCTCGGGACGGGAGCGCTGGCGGCTGCTGGGTTCGCGGCGTTGGGCGCGCCGCTCTGGCTGCAGGTCGGCGCTTTTGGCGGTGCTTCGGTGGTCTTGATCGCCCTGATCAGACCGATGATCAAGCGCCGGCTGCACCTGACCCACGTGCGGACTAACACCGAGGCGCTGATTGGTGACAAGGCAATCGTGGTCAGCACCGTCGACGCGCACGGCGGCAGGGTCAAGCTCCGCGGGGAGCTGTGGTCCGCTCGTGCGTTCGATGAGGCTGAGGTACTAGAGCCTGGCCAGGTCGTTACGGTTATGAACATCTCCGGTGCCACCGCCGTCGTCTGGGGAGAACCTTGATGAGTGTTGCCCTGCTCGTGACCGTCGCGGTCATCCTGCTGACGATCGTCGTCAGTGTCGTCAAGGCCGTGGTGGTGATCCCGCAAGCCACTGCCGCGGTCGTCGAGCGGCTTGGCCGCTACCGCAGCACCTTCACCCCGGGGCTGAACTTCTTGGTGCCCTTCATCGATCGAATCCGGGCCCGAATCGACCTGCGTGAGCGGGTGGTGTCCTTCCCACCGCAACCGGTGATCACCAAGGACAACCTGACCGTCTCCATTGACACCGTCGTGTACTTCCAGGTGACCAACCCGAAGGACGCGGTGTACGAGATTGCCGACTACATCGGGGCGGTCGAGCAGCTGGCCACCACCACGCTGCGCAACGTGGTCGGCGGGATGAGCCTGGAGGACACCCTGACCTCCCGGGACTTCATCAACGGCCAGCTGTCGGGGGTGCTCGACGAGGCGACCGGGCGGTGGGGCATCCGGGTCGGCCGGGTCGAGCTGAAGGCGATCGACCCGCCGCCGTCCATCCAGGACTCGATGGAGAAGCAGATGCGCGCCGACCGGGAGAAGCGCGCCACTATCCTCACCGCCGAGGGTCAGCGCGAGTCGGCGATCAAGACGGCGGAGGGCCAGAAGCAGGCCTCGATCCTCTCCGCGGAGGGCGCCAAGCAGGCCGCAATCCTCACTGCCGAGGCCGACCGGCAGTCCCGCATCCTGCGCGCGCAGGGTGAACGGGCAGCGCGCTACCTGCAGGCGCAGGGCCAAGCCAAGGCGATCGAGAAGGTGTTCGCCGCGATCAAGGCCGGCCGGCCGACCCCCGAGCTGCTGGCCTATCAGTACTTGCAGACACTGCCGCAGATGGCCCAAGGCGACGCGAACAAGGTCTGGGTCGTGCCCAGCGACTTCGGCAAGGCTCTCGAGGGATTCACCAAGATGCTCGGCGCGCCGGGGGACGACGGGGTGTTCCGGTTTGAACCAAGCCGGGACCACGTGCCTGCCAGCCGGCCCGAGGAGGACGATGACGCCGTCGCGGGGTGGTTCGACACCACCACCGACCCGCACATAGCCGCTGCGGTGCGGGCTGCCGAAGAGGTGGCCCGCAAGGAGGTGCCCGGTCTGGCGGTGGGGATGATGCCGTCGTTGGACACCACTCCGGCATCGCCGGCTTCCAGTGGTCCACCCGCCCCTGAGCAGCAGGGCGCGCCGCCGGCTGCACCACCTCCGCCGCCGGCTGAGGAGACCACCGCGCCGCAGCAGCCGGTGCCGCCAGCGGCACCGGAGCCGCCCCCTCAGCCCCCAGAGCAGAAGCGCGACTGAGTGGTCAGGCGAGGCTGAAGCCGAACGGCAACTCGAGGCGGTGCTGGGTCAGCAGGTCACTATCGGCGAGCAGATCCCGGGTCGGGGCGTCTGCGACCACCCGGCCACCGTCGAGCACCACACTCCGTGGGCACAGTTGCAGCGCATAGGGCAGGTCGTGGGTGACCATCAACATCGTCCGGTCCAGCTCCAGCAGCACCTCAGCGAGTTCACGGCGGGCTACCGGGTCCAGGTTCGAGGACGGCTCGTCGAGCACCAGGATCTCCGGATCGCAGGACAGTACGGTGGCCAGTGCCGCGCGTCGGCGCTGGCCACCGGACAGATGCAGCGGTGAGCGTGCAGCATGCTCAGCCATCCCGACGGCGGCCAGCGCGGCGTGCACCCGAGTCTCGAGTTCGGCCCCCCGCAGCCCGAAGTTGGCAGGTCCGAACGCCACGTCCTCGGCGACGGTGGGCATGAACAGCTGGTCGTCGGGGTCTTGGAACACGATCCCCACCCGGCGGCGGACCTCCCGCAGGTGCTCCCTGACCACAGGCAGCTCGCCTACCTGCACGGAGCCGGTAGTCGGCTGGAGAACGCCATTGAGGTGCAGGACGAGGGTGGTCTTGCCGGCACCGTTGGGACCCAGGAGCGCGACCCGCTCGCCGGGGTGCACGGTGAGGTCGATGCCCTCCAGTGCGCGGCGACCATCGGGATAGGCGAAACTCAGCTCGCTCACCCGCAGCGACGGCGCGGTCACCCAACCCACCAGGCCCCGGATACGACCAGGATCGCTGCCGCCACCGGTGCCAGCCCGAGCAGCCATTCTCGGCGACCGGTGGGCCGCTCGTGCAGAACCGGCATCTCACCATTCCAGCCTCGCGCCAGCATGGCCAGGTGGACCCGTTCGCCGCGCTCGTAGGAGCGCAGGAACAGGCTGCCCACCCCGCGTGCGGTCGCACCCGCCTGCCACAGCAGCCGCGGGTCGTGCCCCCGGGAGATCCGGGCGATCCGCATCCGGCGAGCTTCGCCGATGATCACCTCGAGATATCGCAGCATCAAGGTGGCGATCGTGGTGATGGTGTTGGGCATCCGCAGGCGTTGCAGCCCGATCAGCAGATCGCGCGGCATGGTCGTCGCAGCGAGCGTCAGCGAGGTGAGCACCCCGAGGGTGCCCTTGATCACAATGTTCCAGCCGGCCAGCAGCCCAGCCACCGACAGCGACACACCCGCGAACTGCACCCGCTGCCCACCCTCGGCGAATGGCAGCAGCACGGCGAGCACGACGAACGGTGCCTCGATCAGGGCCCGGCGGGCGATCCAACCCGGCGGGATCGCCGCCACTACCCACACCCCGGCCAGCACCAGGAGATAACCGCCGAACGCCCAGAACACCTCCCGCGGCGTGGCGACCACACAGCACACGAAGAGGAGTGCGGCGAGCACCTTGACCTGAGGTGGCAACCGGTGCACCGGTGAGCTGCCCGGCAGGAACAGGGGGTGCGCGTGGCCAATTCCCACGGCGGTCAGGTCTTGCCTGCTTGGGTCTTGTCGGCCCAGCGCCGCTGGCGGGGACGCACCAACCAGAACAGACCGCCCGCGAGGGCGAGGGTCACCAGCACCCCGATCACGCCGGCCAGGCCAACCAGGCCGTCGTTGCCGCCCAGGGTGTAGTCGGCAAGCGGGCTATCGGCCAAGGCGTGATCGCGGGCGTTCTGGGCGATGCACTCGCCGGAGAGCTGCTCGGCGCCGCCCACCTCGGTGACCTCGCAGCCGTGGAGGGTGACGGTGTCCAGCCCGTCGGGATTGCTCGAGGCCAGAGAGGACAGCAGCCCAGCGATCAGGAGTGCGACGACGCCGAAACCGACGAAGAACCCGATGGGGCCACGCCGGCTGTGTGAGGTGGTCATGATGCACTCCCGTCGGCAGTAACGGTGGCCGCGGTCCGTGCCGGCGATTGCCGCAACAGATACACGAGGTCCGGGCGGGCGGAGGCGACGGCGCCGACGGTGAGCGCGGTGATGATGCCCTCACCGATACCGATCAGAATGTGCACCCCGATGATGGCCACCACGACGGTGCCCAGCGAGGAGCCGCCAGCCCCGCCGATCGCGTATTGCACAACGAATCCCAGGGACGCGACGACTGTGTTCACGAGGGCGGAGACGAAGGCGACAGTGACCAGCCCCCCACGACCGCGAGTAGCGAGCCTGCGCAGGGCCAGCGCGACCACAAAACCGGTCCAGGTGCCGATCAGCGCCATGTTCGTGATGTTGGTGCCCAGTGCGGTGAGGCCACCGTCGGCGAACAACAGCGCCTGCACAACCAGCACGATCCCGACGCACAGGGCGCCGAGCCAGGGGCCCACCAGGATAGCGGCCAGCGCACCGCCCAAGAGGTGCCCGCTGACCCCAGGCAACACCGGAAAGTTAATCATCTGCACGGCAAAGATGAATGCCGCGACCAGGCCTGCCATCGGTGCGGTGCGGTCGTCACCTGCGCGCAGGCCGGCGCGGGCGCGGGTCAGCGAGTAGCCGAGCCCAGCAGCGGCCACGAGACCGAACACCGCCGAGACCCGGGCGCTGACGATGCCGTCGCTCATATGCATGGCGACCGTGTCAGTAGTCATCGTGCCATCCTCAGGCCGCGTATGGGGGTCACCCGTAAGAGTAACGGCAACAGTTGGTTACTGCCAGGGTTATGCGGGAAAGCTCTGAACCGTAGTCAGCAGGACGGGCATCGTGCCCGGGGAGCGGACCCGCGGGGGTCAGCGTGAGAGCAGCGGGGGGCGCCGGGAGGCCCAGGGCGCAACCCGCTCGTAGGCCGCGCACGCGGCGAGCACCCGGTCGTCGGCGTGCCGGGGGCCCACCACCTGCAGCCCGATCGGCAGGCCGGTGCTGCTCCACCCGCACGGCACGCTGGCGGCGGGCTGCTGGGTCATGTTGAAAGGGTAGGTGAAGGGTGTCCAGCTGGTCCACCGCGGCGAGTGCCATCCGATTGGCACCTCCTCGCCCGCGACGAACGGCGTGATCGGCACCGTCGGGGTGAGCAGCAGGTTGTAGCGCTCATGGAAGGCGCCCATCGTGGCGCCCATCGCCATTTTCGTCGCGGTGGCGGTGAGGTAGTCCAGCGCAGAGCAGCACTCGCCCTGATGCACGATCTCTCTCAACGCAGGTTCCAGAGAGTCCCGCTCGCGGGCGGCCAGGCGCTCGACAGTCTTGGCCATCCCGGTGGACCACAGCACGTGGAAATCCCGCACGCAGTCGGCGAAACCCGGATCGGCGACCTCGACCTCCGCCCCGAGATCCCGGAACACGTACGCGGCGGCCTGCACCGCGTCGGCCACGTCCGGATCGACGTCGACGTAACCCAACGTCGGGCTCAGCGCGATCCGCAACCCCAGCACACCGTTGTCCAGCGTGCCGGAGTACGAGCGGGTGGTCGGTGGGAGCGCAGCGCAGTCCCGGACATCCGGACCGGAGACCACGTCGAGCAGCAATGCCGTATCGGCCACGGTGCGAGCCATTGGCCCGGCGTACCCCAGGGTGCCCATGGGGCTGGCCGGCCAGTGCGGCACGCGGCCGTAGGTCGGCTTGATCGCCACCGTCCCGGTGAAGGACGCGGGGATGCGCACCGAACCGCCACCGTCGGTGCCCATCGACAGCGGCCCCATGCCCAGTGCCACCGCGGCGGCGCTGCCCCCACTTGACCCACCCGGTGTTCGGCTGGTGTCCCAGGGGTTGACCGTGACGCCGGTGAGCGGGCTGTCGGTGACGGCCTTCCAGGCCAGCTCGGATGTGGTCGTCTTGCCCAGCAACACCGCGCCGTGCTCGCGCAGCCGAGCCACCGACGGCCCATCGACCGGCCATTCCTGGTGCGGGGACACCACCTTCGAACCGCGCAGGGTAGGCCAACCCTGGGTGAGGTACATGTCCTTGACCGACGTCGGCACGCCATCGAC
The DNA here is from genome assembly GCA_035463315.1 of Pseudonocardiaceae bacterium. Taxonomy (GTDB): domain Bacteria; phylum Actinomycetota; class Actinomycetes; order Mycobacteriales; family Pseudonocardiaceae. The sequence goes on along the minus strand of DATHTJ010000289.1, from coordinate 4,261 downwards.
CAGGCCCCGTGGCTGCCCCTGCTGCCAGCGCCGCTCGGAAGCCTTGGCCGCCTCCAGCGCGCGGTCGGCGTCCACCAAGCAGAACGCTCGCACCTGCCGATCGAGCTGGTCGATGCGATCCAGCACGTCCTGGGTGACTTCGACCGGTGACAGCTCACCCGCGCAGTAGGCGGCCATGAGCTCGGTAGCGGTGAGATCGGCGGGCGTGCTCACAGTGATTCCTGTCCTGGCGGCGCTGCTGCCGGCGTAGGCGACTTTTCAGCGAACTGTGTCCACCACGTTGTGAAATCCGAAGTATCCCAGAGCGGGGCGCCTGCAGATAGACGCAGGGCAGCGCCCTGATCGCCGAGCGCGACGATCGATGGCCGCCTGGGATGGCGCTTCCCCCAGATGGTGGCTACTGCACCTCTCTTGCAACGACGTACGGTCACCGCATGAAGCGTCGCCTGTTCGTCCCATTCGTCCTGTTTGGTGCCGTGTTGTCGGCGTGTAGCTCAGCGCCGCCCGCAGCCGCCCCGTCGACGGAGACCATCGTGGTCGGCGAGGGTTTCGAGTGGGAGGCGCTGAACCCGTTGCTCGGTTTCGGCGGCGAGGGTGCATCGAAGCTGTTCGACGGCCTGATCAAGCACGACGCGGCACTCAAGGTGGTCCCCGCGTTGGCTGCCGAGGTGCCCGCTGCTGCCCCCGACGGACGGTCGTGGACGGTGAAGCTGCGCCAGGGGGTCAGCTTTCACGATGGCTCGGCGTTCGACGCCGACGACGTGGTGGCCACCTACCGCGCCGTGCTGAATCCGGTCTTCGCCGCGACCGTCAGTTCGGATTTTCCGATGCTCACCGGCGTCGAGAAGATCGACGCATCGACGGTCCGGTTCGAGTTGGCCTACCCGTACGCACCGTTCACCAACCGGCTCAACCTGGGCATCATGCCATCCGAGGCGCTGGCCACCCCGGCACCGCTGGAGAGCTCGCCGTTCAACTCCGCGCCGATCGGCACCGGGCCCTACCAGCTCGCCGAGTGGCGCAGAGGCAGCACCATGACCCTGATCGCCAACGAGGATTACTTCGACGGCGCACCAGCCGTCAAGAAGATCACGATCGTGTTCGCCGAGGACGACAACACCCGGGCGCAACAGATGCGCGCCGGCGACCTCGACGCGACCGTGCTGCCACCGGCACTGGCCCGCACTTTCGAGGGCGGCGAGTTCGCGGTGGTGCACCACCGCAGCGCTGACTACCGCACGGTCACCATGCCCTCGGGCCACCCGGTGACCGGCGATCCGGCCATCCGTAAGGCCTTGAACCTCGCCGTCAACCGGCAGGGCATGATCGACGCCCTGCTCGCCGGCAAGGGCGTACCCGCGTCCACCCCGGTGCCGGCGGTGCTCGCCTCCTATGTGGAGCCTGCCGCCCAGTTCCCGCACGACCCCGCCGAGGCGGGCCGCATCCTCGACGCGGCCGGCTGGGTCCCCGGTGCGGACGGGATCCGTGCGCGCAGCGGCCAACCGGCCCGATTCACGCTGATGTACCCGACGACGGACACGGTGCGCAAGGACCTCGCGCAGGCGGTGGTGTCCGATGCCAAGGGGGTCGGTATCGAGATCGTGCTCGAAGGCCTCGGGTGGGAGGCGATCGAGCCGCGGCTGGCCCAGGACGCACTGGTGATGGGCGGTGGCAGCCAGCTGGACCCGGACCAGGTGATCTACCCGCTGCTGCACTCCAGCTTCGGCGGGGACGGTTTCAACAACCCCGGCTCCTACCGCAACGCCGAGGTGGACGCCGGTCTGGAGGCTGCCCGGCGGGCCACCGACCCGGCCGAACAGATCGCCGCGGTCAGGAGCTGGCAGCGCGCCTATGCCGCCGACCCGGGATTCGTTTTCCTGGTCTTCCTGGACCACTCCTACGTCATACGGCAGAAGTGGAACGGCTATACCCCGGTGGTCGACCCGCACAGCCATGGCGTGTTGACCTGGGGGGCGCTGTGGAACTTCGAGGACTGGACCCCGAAGCGATGACCCGGCCAGATCTGCTGGCCAGGGATGCCGCCGTGCGTCGTTGGCAGGCGGTCGGGTGGCTCGTGCTGCGCCGGCTGGGATTCGTGCTGCCCGTGCTGGTGGTGGTTGCGGTGGGGATCTTCCTGCTGGGTGCGGCCTCGCCGTTCGACCCGATCTACCAGTACTACGGGGTGGACATCTTCACCGCCAGTGCCGAGGACATCGCCCGGGTGCGCGCCCAGCTCGGGCTGGATGACGGGGTGTTAGTCCAGCTGTGGCGCTGGCTGACCGGGATCTTCTCCGGGGAGCTGGGTACCTCCCGGGCGTTTCGCCAACCGGTAGCCGACGTGATCACGCAGCGGTTGCCGTGGACGCTGCTGCTGGTCTCAGTAGGCCTGATCATCATGATCGTGATCGCGCTGGTGATCGGGGTGCTGGCCGCCTGGCGCCAAGGTGGGCTCCTGGACCGGTTCGTGACCGCGATGGCGCACGCGCTGGAGGGCATCCCGTCGTTCGTGCTCGGTCTGGGCGCGATCGCGCTGTTCGCGCTGAGTCTGCGTTGGGTTCCGGTGGCCGGTCTGACCACCCCGGGCGCGCCAGTCAGCGTCGATCAGGTTGCCCGCCACCTGATCATGCCCGCGCTGGTGCTCGGGGTGTCGCAGACCCCGTGGCTGATCCTGCACCTGCGGGCTTCCCTGCTGACTGCGCTGGCCGAGGACCACGTCGCCGGCGCCCGGGCCCGCGGCCTGCCAGAGTGGCGGGTCGTGCTGCGCCACGCGCTGCCCACCGCGCTGCTGCCGTTCGTCACGCTGCTCGGAGCCCGGGTGCCCGAGCTCGTCACCGGGGCTGTGCTGGTAGAGGAGATCTTCTCCTGGCCTGGTGTGGCCGAGGCGGTGGTTACCGCCGCGCTCGCCGTGGACTTCCCGATGCTGGCCGCGCTGGGCGTGCTGTCCACCGCGGCGGTGCTGCTCGGATCCCTGCTGGCCGATGTCGCCGTGGTGCTGGCCGACCCGAGGGTGGCCGCCGATGGCTAGCACCGAGCTGGCCGCACCGCCGCTGCGCCCTGCCGGCACCGACGCAGGCTGGCGCAGCGCTGCCCGCCGACGCGCCGGCACACCCCGCGGCCGCTGGGCCCGCGGGCGGGCCCGCGCGCGCCTGGCCGTCGGGGTGGTGTCGCTGGTCGGGCTGGTAGCGGCCGCGCTACTGGGGCCCTGGCTGGGTGGGCTGGACCAGTCGCTGATCGACTACCGCGCGGTGCGGTTGGCACCGAGTGCGGAGCACCCGTTCGGCACCGACGCGGCCGGCCGAGACGTGCTGCTGCGCAGCCTGGCCGGGCTGCGGGTGTCGCTGCTGGTCGCGGTGCTGTGCGCGGTGATCTCCACACTGATTGGTGCCGTGGTCGGCGCCGCGTCCGGGGTGCTGGGTGGCTGGCCCGACCGGTTGCTGATGCGGGTGGTCGACACGATCAACTCGGTGCCGCACCTGCTGCTCGGGATCATCATCGTGGCGCTGTACCGGGGCAGCCTGCTCACCGTGGTCGCCTCGATCGCCTTGACCCACTGGGCCGGGATAGCCCGGATCGTCCGCGCCGAGGTGCTCTCGTTGCGGGACCGCCCCTTCATCGACGCGGCCATCTCCGGCGGGGCAACCCAGATCCGCGTGTTGCGCCGCCACCTGCTCCCGGCCATCGTGCCCCAGGCCGCACTGTCGGCGGTCCTGATCTTGCCGCACGCTGTGTGGCACGAGACCGCGCTGAGCTTCCTCGGGCTGGGCCTGCCCCCGCACCTGGCCAGCATCGGCAACATCCTCACCGAAGGCCGCGAGGGCGTCCTGGTCGGCACCTGGTGGATCGTCCTGTTTCCCTCGGCGCTGCTGGTGGCCACCACCCTGGCGGTAGCCGCGATCGGTGGCTGGTGGCGGGACCGCTCGGTGCCCCGGCGGCGCTCGGAGCTGGCATTATGACCACCCCAGCGCTGTTGGACGTCGAGGAGCTGTCGGTGCGGTTCCTGCTCGGCCCCCAGGGCCGGCACGGCATCGTCAGCGCGGTCACCGACATCTCGCTGCAGCTGTCTGCGGGGCAGGTACTGGCCCTGGTCGGGGAATCCGGCTGCGGCAAGTCAGTGCTCGCCGCGTCGCTGCTGGGGCTGCTGCCGGCCAATGCCGAGGTACGCGGCCGGGCGCTGCTCGCCACTGGCGACGGGGCTGGGATCGAGCTGCTCGGTGCCCCGGAGCAACTCCTGCAAAGCCGAGTCCGGGGTCGGCTGATCGGC
>DATHTJ010000288.1:0-5345 GCA_035463315.1 Pseudonocardiaceae bacterium | reverse complement strand
AACCCGCCGCGCGGCTCCGGTGACCATTGCATCGGCGTGCGCACCGCGAGCCGGCCCTCCGCCCGGAGGTCCTCGCCCATGCCGATCTCCTCGCCGTAGAACAGCACGGGCGTGCCGGGCAGCGAGAACAGCAGGCTGTAGACCATCCGGATGCGGTCTCGATCACCGCCGAGCATCGTCGGTAGCCGCCGGCGCAGCCCGCGACCGTAGAGCTGCATCTCCGGGTCCGGCCCGAACGCCTCGAACACCTCCTGGCGCTGCGTGTCGGTGAGCTTGTCCAGGGTCAGCTCGTCGTGGTTGCGGACGAACGTCGCCCAGTGCGCGTCCTTCGGCGGCTCCGGCCGCTCGCGCAGCGCCTCAGCCAGCGGCTCGGCGTTGCCGCGGGCCAGCGACAGGTACATCCGCTGCATGCCGATGAAGTCGAAGCACATGGTCAGCTCGTCGCGTTCCGCACCGAAGAACGTCATGGTGTCCGGGTAGGGCAGGTTGACCTCGCCGAGCAGTACGCCCTCACCGCTGCGCCGGCCGAGGAACGCCCGCAGGTCGGCGAGGTAGTCGTGCGGGTCCGGGAGCTGCCCGGCGTCGTCCTGCCCGGTGGTCTCCAGGAAGAACGGGACGGCGTCGACCCGGAACCCGGACAGCCCGAGCTGCAGCCAGAAGCCGATCGTCCGCGCGATCTCCTCGCGCACTTCCGGGTTGGCCACGTTGAGGTCGGGCTGGTGCTTGTAGAACCGGTGCAGGTAGTACTGGCCGGCGACCTCGTCGTAGGTCCAGACACTGGTCTCCTGATCCGGGAACACGATGCCCTGCGGGCCATCCGCGGGCGGCTCGTCCGCCCAGACGTACCAGTCGCGGTACGGCGAGTCGGGGCTGCTGCGGGCGTTCTGGAACCACGGGTGCTGGTCGGACGTGTGATTGACCACCAGGTCGGCGATCACCCGCATGCCGCGATCGCGCGCGGTCCGCACGAACTCGACGAAGTCGCCGTGGCTGCCCAGCCTGGCGTCGACGCCGTAGAAGTCGGTGATGTCGTAGCCGTCGTCGCGGTCCGGCGACGGGTAGTACGGCATCAGCCACACGCAGGTCACGCCGAGCCGGTCCAGGTGGTCGATGCGCTGGATCAGGCCATGGAAGTCGCCGTATCCATCGCCGTTGCTGTCCTGGTAGGTCTCGACGTCCAGGCAGTAGATGACAGCGTTCTTCCACCACAGGTCCGACGTACGGGTCAGCCTCATGACAGCTCCGGTAGGACGTGGGCGCCGAACGCGTCGATGAACGCGTCCTGCTCCTGGCCGACGTGGTGCAGGTAGATTTCCTCGAAGCCCAGCTCGGCGTACTCCTTGAGCCGTGCGGTGTGCCTGCCGAGATCGGCTGACACGTTCACCACCTCGGCCACCTTCTCGGGGGGGACGTGCTTGGCGGCCTCGTCAAAGTGCTCGGGCAGCTCCAGGTCCCAGCACAGCGGCGGCCCGAATACGTTGGATCGCCACTGGTCGTGCGCGATCGCCAGCGCGGCGTCCTCGTTCGGCGCCCAGCTCAGATGCACCTGGAGGTGCAGCTTGCCGCGCCCGCCGGCGTCGCGGTATGCGTCGACCATCTTTCGCAACTGCTCGACCGGCGCGTTCACGGTGATCAGACCGTCGGCCCACTCCGCGCACCAGCGCGCGGTCTCCGTGCTCACCGCCGCCCCGACCAACGCCGGCATCTGCTGCGGGCGGGTCCACACCCGCGCCCGGTCGACCCGGACCAGCCCGTCGTGGCTCACTTCCTCACCGGCGAGCAGCGCGCGGATCACATCGACGGACTCGCGCAGCCGCGCGCTGCGCTGCTCCTTGCTGGGCCATCGGTCGCCGGTGATGTGCTCGTTGCTTGCCTCCCCGGTGCCCAGTGCCGCCCAGAACCGGCCGGGGTACATCGCGGCCAGCGTGCCGATGGCCTGCGCAATGATCGCCGGGTGGTAGCGCTGACCAGGGGCGTTCACCACGCCGAAAGGCAGCGAGGTGGCCTGCAGGGCCGCGCCCAGCCAGGACCACACAAACGCCGAATGCCCCTGCCGCTCGCTCCACGGCGAGAAGTGATCCGAAGACATCGCCGCGCCAAAGCCGGCCCGCTCGGCGCGGATCACAGCATCGAGCAGGCTGGTCGGGTGGATCTGCTCATGTGAGGCGTGCAGCCCGTACACCGTCATGACAGAAAGGTAACCCGGTCGCGGCTCTTCCACACGGCAAGCCCGCATCGCCACTCACGGGGCGCGCAGCGCCAAGTCGGCCAGGAGCAGGGCGTGGTCGCTGCCCGCCGCCGCGGCCTCGGTTGCCAGGCACTGGACGTCGAGCACCTCGAAGTCGCGGGTGGCCCACAGGTGATCGTCGGTTGCGTGCAGCACCTTGACCAGGTCGTGCACCGGGTTTGAGCCGAGCAGCGGGTCCGCGCCATTGAGCACTGGCGGGCCGGCGTCGATGCCGAAGACGACTGGGCCGGGCGTGGCGGCGAGCCATCCCGCGATCCCGGCGTGGAAGGAACGCTGCAGCTCGGCGGGGGGAGGGCCGGCTCCCGGCCGGCCGTGGAAGCTGCCCACGGTGAGCAGCTCGCCGGTGGACAGCGCCACCTGGGCCGCCACCGTCCGCCAGAGAAACCCGAGCCGCACGGGGTCGCGGACGCCGAAGGGTGCCCGGTTCAGCACGTGGGAATCCAGCAGGGCGGTGGTAGAAACCCCGAGCACCGCGCATCCGAGCCGGAACTCGCTCCCCCGCGGATCGCACAGGTCGGTGGACAGGGCGCCCCAGGAGAACAGCCTCGACTTGCGGTGCATCCGTTCATGGGCCGAGGGGTGCGGCAGCAGCGCGCGGTAGACCGGCCGGCCGATCTCCTGGAGCAGGGCGAGGTCGGGCCGCAGCTGACGGAGCAGCTCGACCTTGGCGTCCAGCAGCCCGGTCGGCCGAGAGTCGAGGTTCCAGCTCACCACCCGCACGCGCACCGCAGTCCGCCGGTCACTGCCGTTGGCCGGGTGGCTGATGCTCTGCGACCCGGTAGATCTCGGGGACGAATCCCCATACCGAGCCCAGGCGCCCCGGCTCGAAATCCTCGCCGGCCCGCCGCCGGTAAGACGCCTGAAGGATCGGCTGCTCGTCAAGTCCCTGGTTGATCGCCAGGCACGGCGACCGGTAGGCACAGGTCGAGCAGTTCTCCCAGGATGGGGTCGGGTAGATCCGCAGCGACGGATCGGTCATCTCCTGCGTCTCGCGCGCCACGGCGACGCCCCGCCGCTCGATCTCGAGTTCCGTCCGGGGGATGTGGGTGCGGCGGAAGGAGCCGGTGTCGCGCTGCGTGATGATGCCCCCTGGCCCCGGTATCGCCCGGACCGCGACCTCGGGGGTCTGCGCCGGGTCGGGTATGGCCGCGCGCAGCTCGTTGTGGATCGTGCCCTCGAGTTTGGCGAGGAAGCCGAGCTGCCAGGCCCAGCTGCGAGTCAGGGCCTGCTCGTCGAGCCGGAGCTGGTCCAGGTCTGGCCAGGCCGGGTCGGTGACGATCCGGTGCTCGACGAGCCAGTACAGCTCGTGGTCGTCGATCACTGCCAGGTCGATCTTGACGCGGCACTGGATGGCCCGCCGGTCCGGGGTGATGAGGCCGCTGTCGGGGTTGGCCGGGTCGGGGACGCTGACGTCGAACTGCGCCGCGACCTGGATGGGGGTGAAGCGGTCGGTCTCCAGCGCCCAGTCGAAGTAGCGCTGCAGAACGCCAGTGCCCAGCTCCAGGTGCTGCTCCCAGTCGCGGACCTGCTCCGCGGACAGGTCACGGGACTGCGCATAGGCCGCCCGCTGCCTGCGCATCGCCTTCTCGAAGCCGGCAACGGCCAGCGGCCGGACGATCTCCCGGTTCCACTCCCACATGCCGGGGAAGTAGTAGACGTCGAGCGCATCGTGGATCGCCTCGCCGAAGTCGAACACCTGCGGCGGTTCGATCAGCTCGTAGTCCTGCCGTTCCCGGGCGCCGAGGTCCCAGGCACGGCGGCACCGTCGGAACAGCCTGTTCTCCCGCGGTCTGGTCACATAGTTCACGCTCACGGCCACCTCCTGCCGCCCGGCGAATTCCGAGGGTACCGTGGCTGCGCAGTATCCGGCCGCCCCAGCGAAGCTGTTGCTCTGGGCAACAGCGCCCTGAGCGCCAGGTCCGTGGGAAGATCTCGTAGAGTTACTGTTCGTGTGCTCTGCGTGAGCCCCGACGAGCGCAACAGGCGGATCGATTTCTCAGGATGGGAGGGCTTGCATCCGTGACGGGTACGGTCTTGGTTATTGTGATTATTGCAGGCATTATTTTGAGTATGACCGCGATTGCTCTCGGACTGTTCATGCTGCTGTCCAAAGGTCACGCCGGCGAATCCGAAGGCGAGTGGCCGGGCAAAGTGAAGGTGAAGGGACCTGTCGGGTTATTCGTTTTCTGTGTAGGGGCAGCACTGCTAGTGATCACCATGCGACAGATCACCTTGCTCGGGGACGGTGGTGCCGAGCCGTCGACGTCCATGACAACCATGCCTCCCCTGGCATCAGGTGATAGTAATACCGGTGCCACGTCCACCACTGGCGGAGCTCGGGTTGAGTTCATTTTTCCACCGGTGGGCTACGAGATTAATGCTGGCGATGATGTTTCGGGGTCGGTTCAGGTTGCAGGACTTGGTAGTGACACGCTCTGGATCGTGTCGAGGCACGACGACGGCGGAAGCTATTACCTCGTTTCCCCTCCCATCGCCAAGGATGGTTACTCGAGCTTCCTCGACGAGAGCGTGGGCGACTCGTCCGACAGGGGGAGCAGTATCGCCTATTTCGCCGTGCTGGCGAATGCGGACTGCGCTCAAGCCCTCTCTGCAATTCCCGGCCCTTTCAAGAATTTACCCCCCAGCTGCACTTATCGGGACCAGCGCGTCGTGCGGGTAAGGTAACTCTTCGCCCTTCGATCCCGCCGCCTGATTCGAACCCTTTCCGCGGTCTGGGCAGGGTCAGCTGATGCCTAGGTGGCGGGCTATGAGGATGCGTTGGACCTCGCTGGTGCCTTCGCCGATCTCTAGGACTTTGGCGTCGCGGTAGAAGCGGGCCACCGGGTACTCGTTCATGAAGCCGTAGCCGCCGAAGACCTGGGTGGCGTCCCGGGCGTTGTCCATCGCCGCGTTCGAGGAGACCAGCTTCGCGATTGCGGCCTCCTTCTTGAACGGTTGGCCGCGCAGCATCCGCGCCGCGGCATGGTAGTAGGCCAGCCGGGCGGTGTGCGCCCGCACCTCCATGTCGGCGATCTTGAACTGGATCGCCTGATAGCTGCCGATGGCGCGGCCGAAAGCGTGCCGTTGCCGGGCGTAG
>DATHTJ010000287.1:0-42139 GCA_035463315.1 Pseudonocardiaceae bacterium | reverse complement strand
CAGTGCGGCGAACAGGGCGAGAAAGCGCAGATGTCGACGCGGCATGGTCGCATCGTAGGGGGCAGACCACAGGGTCGTCATCAGCAGTCCTCTACCCTGCGTGCATGGATCGCCAGCAGGAGTTCGTGCTGCGCACGCTGGAGGAACGCGACATCCGGTTCGTTCGGTTGTGGTTCACCGACGTGCTGGGCTACCTCAAGTCGGTGTCCGTGGCGCCGGCCGAGCTGGAGGGAGCCTTCGCCGACGGCATCGGTTTCGACGGGTCTGCCATCGAGGGCTTCGCCCGAGCCTACGAGTCCGACATGGTCGCCAAGCCGGACCCCTCTACCTTTCAAGTTCTGCCGTGGGAGAACCCAACCGGGGAGCACTACTCGGCCCGGATGTTCTGTGACATCGCGATGCCCGACGGCTCGCCGTCCTGGGCCGACCCCCGGCACGTACTGAGCCGAGGGCTGTCTCGGGCGGCGGAGTCCGGGTTCACCTGCTACGTGCACCCCGAGATCGAGTTCTACCTCCTGCGCGACTTGCCCGACAACGGTTCCGAGCCGGTACCCGCCGACTCGGGCGGGTACTTTGACCAGGCTAGCCACGACGCGGCACCGCATTTCCGCCGGCACGCCATCGAGGCGCTCGAGCAGATGGGCATCTCGGTGGAGTTCAGCCATCACGAGGGTGCCCCAGGCCAGCAGGAGATCGACCTGCGCTATGCCGACGCGCTCACCATGGCCGACAACATCATGACCTTCCGGTACGTGGTGAAGGAGGTCGCGATCACCCAGGGAGTGCGTGCCTCGTTCATGCCCAAGCCTTACACCGCCCGACCGGGGTCGGCCATGCACACCCACGTGAGCCTGTTCGAGGGTGACCGCAACGCATTCCACGACGACGACAACCCCTACGAGCTCTCCGACACTGGCAGAGCGTTCGTCGCCGGGGTGCTGCAGCATGCTCGGGAGATCACGGCGGTGACCAACCAATGGGTGAACTCCTACAAGCGGCTGATCATCGGTGGCGAGGCTCCGACCGCAGTGTGCTGGGGGCACGCGAACCGCTCCGCCCTGGTACGGGTGCCGATGTACTCGCCAGGCAAGGCGTCGAGCCGCCGGGTGGAGATCCGCACCCCCGACTCGGCGTGCAATCCCTACCTCGCCTACGCGGTGGTTCTCGCCGCCGGGTTACGTGGTGTGCAGGAGGGCTACGAGCTGCCGCCCGCCGCCGAGGACGATGTGTGGTTGCTGTCCGAGCGGGAACGTCGGGCGGCGGGCTACGCGCCGCTGCCGCAGAACCTCTCCGAGGCGCTCGTCGAGATGGAGAACTCTGAGCTGGTCGCCGAGGCCCTCGGCGAGCACGTGTTCGACTTCTTCCTCCGCAACAAGCGCACCGAGTGGGACAACTACCGCCGCTATGTCACGCCCTACGAGCTACGCACCTACCTGCCCGTCCTCTAGCCCGCCCGACCCACACCCGCAGTCTGTCTCCAGAACGCGGGGGTGGGGAGGGCGCGGTTAGGCTCGTGGGGTGGGTGTCCGATTGCTTGTGTTGCAGCCCTCCGACGGCGATCCGCCGGAGCGGCTGGGTGAGTGGCTCGCTGGCACCGGGGCGGATCTCGTCCTGCGTCGGCCTGTGGCCGACGGGGTCCCCAAGAGCCTTGAGGGCATCGACGGGGTGGTCTGCATGGGCGGTGAGATGAGCGCGCACGACGACGCCGACCACCCGTGGCTGGCCGCGCTGCGGTGGCTGCTCGCCGACGCGGTCGCCCACCGGCTGCCGGTCCTCGGGGTGTGCCTCGGTGGCCAGCTGCTGGCGACGGCGACCGGCGGCGCCGTCCGGCGTGGGGTCGACGGGCCCGACGCCGGCACCCGGCTCGTTGCCAAGCGGGACGCGGCTGCGCACGACCCGCTGTTCGCCCCGTTGCCGCTGACCCCCGACGTCATCCAGTTCCACCACGACGAGATCCACCGGCTGCCGCCAGGAGCCACCCTGCTCGCCTCATCCCCGCGGCATGCGAACCAGGCTTTCCGGGTCGGCACCGCCGGTTACGGCCTGCAGTTTCACATCGAGACCTCGCCTGCCACCGTGTTGTCCTGGGCACGGCGCGACCCCGCCGGTGCCGCCACGGTTCCACCTGGGCAGCTTGATCCCGACCATCTGGAGCAGGTACACGCTGACATGGCGGAGGTGTGGGGGCCTCTGGCAGCCCGATTTGTGGCGTTGGCTGCTGGCGAGCTGGCAATGGCCGGATCGGGTGCCCTCGAACCGGGAGAGCGCCCGGCTCTCCCGCTGCTCGGCCACTAGCGTCGGCGTCTCATGGCAGCTGAGTCTGATGGTGGCTGACAGCAGGCGCACCGCACTGGCCCTGGCGCGGCTGGGTTTCATCGACCACGGCGCCGCGACCATCCTGACCCGGCTGGGCTGGTGGCACGACGGGCAGGCCCGCCAGGACGCGGAGGATGCGCTGTGGGCGCTGTCCCGCGCACCTGACCCGAACCTGGCGCTGCGCACCCTGCTCCGGCTGGCCAGTGCCAGCGGTGACGGGTGGGCCGAGCTGGACGCTGCGCTGTGTCAGGACCCCGGGGTGCGCGGGCGGCTGCTCGCGGTGCTGGGTTCGTCAACGGTGCTCGGGGACCATCTTGTCGCCAGACCGCAGCGCTGGCGCGGGCTGGTGGCGTCAGACGCGGCTCGGCCGGGCTGGGCGGGCCGGGTGGTCGGCAAGTTGCTTGCTGCGGTCGGCGCGGACCCCGCCGGTCCGCCGCCAGGCACCACGGGGGGCACCCGAGCGTCGCTGACCGGCATCAATGCCCAACGGGCGCTGTGCGCTGCATACCGGGATCTGATTGCCGAGCTGGCCGCCGCGGATCTGGCCCCCGTGGTGGAGCCCGAATTGCCGGTGCTGCCATTCGAGCAGGTCGCCGAGGCACTCGCCGAGCTTGCGGCCGGCGTCCTGAGCGCCTCGTTGGCCGTCGCGGTGACCGAGGTGGCTGGGCTGGAGAGGCTGCCACCCCGGCTTGCCGTGATCGGGATGGGCAAGTGCGGTGGCGCCGAGCTTAACTACGTCTCCGACGTTGACGTGATCTTCGTGGGTGGTGCCGAGGACGAGCTGAGCGCTGCCACCAAGCTGGCGTCCGCGACGATGCGAATGGCGTCGACGTGCTTCGAGGTGGACGCAGCGCTGCGTCCAGAGGGCAAGGTCGGCGCTCTGGTGCGCACGGTGGAGGGGCATCTGTCCTACTACCGCCGGTGGGCCAAGACCTGGGAGTTCCAGGCGTTGCTCAAGGCTCGCGCGGTGGCTGGCGACACCGAGCTCGGCGCCCGCTATGTGGCCGCCGTCGGTCCGTTGGTCTGGACTGCTGCCGACCGGGAGAACTTCGTACCCGAGGTCCAGGCGATGCGCCGCCGGGTCGCCGCGCATGTCCCCGCCGAGCTGGTGGACCGGGAGCTCAAGCTGGGCCACGGCGGCCTGCGGGATGTGGAGTTCGCGGTGCAGCTGCTGCAGCTGGTGCACGGGCGTACCGACGAGTCGCTGCGGGTCGGGTCCACAGTGAAGGCTTTGGCCGCGCTGGGCGCGGGCGGGTATGTCGGCCGCGACGACGCCGCGAACCTGGCGGCCTCCTACCGGTTTCTGCGCCTGCTGGAGCACCGGTTGCAGCTGCAGAAGCTGCGCCGCACCCATCTGCTGCCAGCCGAGGACGACACTGCGGCGTTGCGCTGGCTGGCCCGCGCCGCGGGGATGCGGCCAGACGGGCGCCACGATGCTCTCGGGGTGCTGCGGGCGGAGTACACCCGGCAGTCGCACCGGGCCCGCCGGCTGCACCAGAAGCTGTTCTACCGGCCGCTGCTGGAGGCCGTAACCAGGGTGCCCACCGAGGTCTACCGGCTGTCGGAGTCCTCGGCGAAGGCGCGGCTGGCCGCGTTGGGCTACGCCTCACCGCAGGGTGCTCTTGGGCACCTGAGAGCACTCAGCGACGGGGTTTCCCGGCGCGCGGTGATCCAGTCCACGCTGCTACCAGTGTTGCTGGAGTTCCTCGCCGATACCCCGGACCCCGACGGTGGGCTGGCCGCCTACCGCCGGGTCTCGGAGGCACTCGACGACACTCCGTGGTACCTGCGGTTGCTGCGCGACGAGGGTGCCGTGGCTCAGCGCCTGATGATCCTGCTTGGCACCTCCCGGATGGTGACCGACCTGCTGGTTCGGGCGCCGGAGACGTTGCAGCTGCTCACCGACCCGGACGAGATGGCGGGGCGCGACCCAGCGGAGGTGGCGAGGTCGCTGCTTTCCGCTGCGGACCGGCACCGCGACCCCGACGCCGCGGTGACGGCCGCCCGTGAGCTGCGCCGCCACGAGTTGCTCCGGGTCGCCTGCGCCGATCTGCTCGGACTGCTCCACGTCGATGAGGTGTGCGCGGCACTGTCCTCGGTCTGGACTGCGGTGTTGGCCGCGGCGCTGGATGCCGCGTTGCGCGCCGAGATCGAGCGCAGGCAGGCCGAGCCGGCCCGGATCGCGGTGATCGGGATGGGCCGGCTCGGCGGCGCGGAGCTGGGCTACTGCTCCGACGCCGACGTGCTGTTCGTCTGCGAGCCGGTGGCTCCGGGCGCGGCCGGACAGTCCGCTGACACCGACGCACTGCGTTTCGCCTCCTCGGTCGCCGAGTCGGTGCGCAAACTGCTCGGCTCACCAAGCCAGGATCCACCCCTGGTGGTTGACGCCGGCTTGCGTCCTGAGGGGCGCTCGGGTCCGCTGGTGCGCACCCTGGCCTCCTACCGGGCCTACTACGCCCAGTGGGCGCAAACCTGGGAGGCACAGGCCCTCTTGCGGGCCACCCCGGTGGCCGGTGACAAGGACCTGGGGGAGCGGTTCATCGCGGAGATCGACCCGGTGCGCTACCCCGCGGGCGGGCTGACCGCGCGGCAGGCCACCGAGATCCGTCGGATGAAGGCCAGGGTCGACTCCGAGCGGCTGCCCCGGGGCGCCGACCCGACCACCCACACCAAGCTCGGTCGCGGCGGGTTGGCCGACGTGGAGTGGACCATCCAGCTGCTGCAGTTGCAGCACGCTCATGAGGTCGTGGCACTGCGCACCCAGTCGACCACGGCGGCACTGCGGGCCGCCGCCGATGCGGGCCTGCTCGCAGCGGCCGATGCGGACGCACTTCTGGCGGCTTGGCGGTTTGCCACCAGGACCCGCAACGCGCTCACCCTGGTGCGAGGCAAGCTGACCGACCAACTGCCCAGCTCCGGAAGGGAGCTGTTGGCGGTGGCACGAGTGCTCGGGTACTCCTCCGGAGCCGACCCCGGCAAGGTCGTCGACGAGTACCGCCGCGCCACCCGGCGGGCCCGGGCCGTCGTGGAGCGCTTCTTCGGCAGGTGACTATGTCCGCCGGATTACCACGTATCTCACTCGGTGTAACCGTATCCACCTGACCGGGCAAGACCTTGCTGAGCGAACCATGCACGCGCGCCGGGGAGGAACATCGGCACCACCGCGGTCACCATCAGCGCGATGGTGGTGAGCAACCCAGCCTTGGTCATCATCGGCGCAGTGCCGAAGACGGCAACGCTGTACAGCGCAACGAGCAGGGCAGGCAGGATAAGCGCGAAGCGAGCCCAGCCGCGGCCTGAGTGCATCGCCATCGCGAATGCCATCTGGACGAGGACGACCAGAACGCCGGCACCGATCAACGTCGCCAAGGTCGCGGTAGCCACATTCTCGCGCGTCCCCGGTGTCTCGCGCGGGAACTGCTGCTCGACGAGTGACAACACGGCGGCCTGCAGCTCGCCGAAGTAGCGCAGGGTCGCGGCCGCGGTGATCACGCCAACCAGGCAAGCCCCGAGCCACAGCCAGTAGGAGACGTCGATGGCCCGCGGCCGGGGCCGCGCGGCGAGTTCCGAGGGCATCGCTCGTGTCACGAGGCTCGGACGTGCCGGCGGTGCCGACGGGTGCTGTTCGCCGCGGTCTGCCTGCATCGGGCAGCAACCTACCCTGGTGCCTGCGGGCAGCACCGGACGGGGGGAATCCCCTAACCGGCTCTTCGGGGCACTCCCCAGCCCCGGTACCCGCTCGGACACAACCCGGCCGCAACCCCGATGGCGGGCGATCGTCGCGGCCCTAACTTTGTCGTCAGCCGGACAAGACATCCGGTGAGCACCACCGGACGCAGATCCCAAACACGATCAAGGAGAGCAATCATGGCTGACTTCAACTTCGAGCAGAGCGTCGCGCCTGTGCAGTACGTCGAGACCGACACCTCGGGCGGCGATGGCGGCAAGAGCGGTGCGCTCGCCTTCGGATACAACGAGGCGAAGAGCGGCGACAGCGTCGCTGTTGGCGGTGACTCCTCGGCCAAATCCGTGGCCGGCGACGATGACCACGGCTGGGGATACCCATACGGCAGTGGCTCCTCCTGGGCCGACTCCGATTCCCGCGGTGGCAACGCCGACGCCGACACGGGCGACGCGACGACTCGGGGCTACACCTCGGCCAACTCCAGCGCCGACGGTGGCGACGGTGGCGACGCCAGGGTCTTCTCCGACCAGGACACCACCGTGAACAACGACTTCCGGTTCACGGACTCGTTCAACGAGGACAACGACATTACCTACATCAGGGACTCGGGCAACCAGGACAACGACGGTGTCGACAACAAGGGTGGCGACATCGAGGGCAGCGTCGTGGCAGGCGGCGACATCAATGACTCGTTCAACTCCGACGACGACGTCAAGATCGAAGACTCGTACAACAAGTACCACAACGAGACCAACATCGATTACTCCGACGATGACGTCTACTACACCGAGATCCACGACTCGTACAACCAGGACAACGATGTGCTGGACCTCGACATCGCGCACGGTGGGATCAACATCGCGAATGGTCTCGACATCCTGTGACACCCGCACGGATGAGCGAGGGAGTCCAGCAGCGTTGATGAGGCCGGGCCCGCCGCCTTCCTCCCGGGGTGGCGGGCCCGTGCCCGGATTGTTCTGCTCGACAACGGCCGGCTCGTTCGACTGTGATATTTTGACCCGCGATATTTGGACTCGCGCAATACGAAGAAGGAATGGAGGTGAATGACGTGCTGTCTGTTTCCTCGCTTATCGAGTTTTTGATGAACCTGCTGCGCGATGAGGCCGCCCAGGTGGAGTTCGAGCGGGATCCCCAGGGCATGCTGGCCCGGCATGGCCTGGACGGTCTGTGTGGTCAGGACGTGCGTGATGTGCAACCACTGCTGGCCGATCACGTGGCCGTGCATGTCAGGAATGGTGGTTACGCCCCGTCGTCGCACCACGACGACGACCCAGTCCGAGAGATCTCGCACATCACGGAGCACTACGAGGTCCGCAACGTCGTGGTGGACGACTCCGACGAGTACAACTTCACCTATGTTGACGATCGCGACACCATCGTCAACGTCGATGACCGGGACACCACGGTGATCCATGCGGACGGCGACGTCACCATCGAGGACTCGTTCAACCAGGACAATGACGTCAATGTGATCGAGGACTCGTTCAACCAGGACAACGACGGGGTCGACAACAAGGGTGGCACAATCGAGGACAGCACCGTGGCAGGCGAGGACATCGAGGACTCGCTTAACTCCGACGATGACACCGTCGTCGATGGCTCGTTCACTACCGACAACAGCGAGACCAACGTCGACGCATCCGACGATGACACCACCGAGGTCGATGTCCAGGGCTCGTACCACGAGGACAACGACGGAACTGACGTCGACGTGGACGTCGTCGAGGAACCCGCCGCGTGAGCAGAGCTCGGGGCGCGCTCGGGCGAAACCTGCACGGGCTACCCTCCCGGTGAACTCCAGGCAACAGCAGTCCCGCCACCCTCCCCAGCCTGGAGGGTGGCGGAACTGTCTGCCCGGTTTCCTGGGGCGAGGATGAGGAGGAGCAGTGACGCCATCGGCGCCGGTCAAGGCCGTGGACCTGGCGCTCGCGACGATCGCCAGGTACGACCGATCCGATCTCGACGCCCGACTGCAGCAGGCCCGTGCCCGGTTGCTCGACGAGCAGATCCGGGTGCTCGTGGTCGGGGAGTTCAAGCAAGGCAAGAGCTTGCTGGTCAACGGGTTGGTGAAGGCGCCGGTGTGCCCGGTTCACGACGACATGGCCACGTCGGTGCCCACCGTGGTCCGCCACGCCGGCACCCCGGTGGCCGCTCTGGTCCGCCTCCTCGACCCGGAGGGTGACGACCTGAGCGTGCGGCGGACCGAGCGTGTCGAGGTACCCATCGACACGCTCGCCGAGCACGTCTCGGAGAACGGCAACCCCGGAAACCGGGAGAGGTGGAGCTACGCCGAGGTTGGCCTCCCGCGTCGCGTCCTGACCGGTGGGCTGGAGTTGGTGGACACCCCGGGAGTCGGCGGGCTGAACTCCGTGCACGGCGCGGCGACGATGGCGATGCTGCCCTCCGCGGATGCCGTCCTGCTGGTGTCGGACGCCTCCCAGGAGTACACCGCACCCGAGCTGGAGTTCCTGCGCCAAGCCAGCAAGGTGTGCCCCAATGTGGCGTGCGTGCTCACCAAGATCGACCTGTATCCGGAGTGGCGGCGAATCGCCGAGCTCAACCGGGCGCACCTGGCTACGGTGAGCATCGATGCAGAGCTGATGTCGGTCTCCTCCACGCTGCGGGTGCAGTCGATCCGTGTTCAGGACGCTGACCTCGACGCTGAGTCAGGTTTCCCGGCGCTGATCAGCTATCTGCGTGAGCGCGTCGTGGGCCAGGCGGACCTCCTGGCGCGCCGGTCGACAGTGCACGATGTGCTCGTGGTCACTGACCAACTCGCCGGTGGCCTCCGAGCCGAACAAGTGGCCCAGCTCGACCCCGAGGCCGCCGAAGGAGTGATCAAGCAGCTGACCGAGGCTCAACAGCGCTCCTCAGCGTTGAAGGAACGATCCGCGCGCTGGCAGCACACCCTCAATGACGGCGTCGCCGACCTCAACGCCGACATCGACTACGACCTGCGGGACCGGATGCGCGAGATCGTCCGGTTGGCCGAGGAAGAAGTGGACCGCAGTGGCGACCCGACGAAGACCTGGGACCAGCTCTCGACCTGGGTGCAGCAGGAGGTGTCCTCAGCGGCGTCGGCGAACCTCGTGTGGGCGACCCAGCGGGCGCGATGGCTGGCCACGCAGGTCGCCGACCACTTCTCCGAGGACGAGGACCGGTTACTGCCCAAGCTGCGCACCGAGGTCGCCGATGCGCTGGGCTCGGTGCGAGCCATGCAGCTGCGGGAGGGCGAACCGTTCGGCATCGGGCGCAAGGCGCTGGCCGGACTGCGGGGCGGTTACGTCGGTGTCTTGATGTTCGGGGTGCTGGGGACCGTTGTCGGGCTGACGCTCATCAACCCGTTCTCGATAGGTGCCGGCCTGCTGCTGGGCGGCAAGACCATCACCGACGAGCGCCGCCGTATCGTCAGCCGACGGCAGAACGACGCGAAGGTGGCGGTGCGTCGCTACATCGATGACGTGATCTTCCAGGCGAGCAAGGAGTCCCGGGACATGCTCCGCCGGGTGCAGCGTGACCTGCGGGACCATTTCACTGCCCAGGCCGAGGAGACGAACCGGTCGCTGACCGACTCGCTGCGGGCCGCCGAGAGGGCGGTGAAGACCTCCAAGGGAGGTCGGGAACGCCGGCTGGCCGAGATCAAGTCCGAGCTGGAGCACTTGGAGACGCTGCAGCAGAAGGTCCGCACGTTGCTGCCCCCGACGTATCCGGCACAGGAGAATCCGGGGCAGGCTCGATGAGTGCTCCGGCGCGGGTGGGAGGCCAACCCAGCCTGTCCGTGACGGTCCGCGGCGTGCTCCGCCGGGCGATAGAGGTCTACCGTGACCAACCGCAGACCGCGCAGTGGCTGCGGCAGCAGCTGGACCGGCTCGATGAGCCGCTGCGCGTCGCGATCGCCGGCAAGGTCAAGGCTGGCAAGTCAACGCTGCTCAACGCGCTGGTGGGGGAGCAGATCGCGCCGACCGACGCCGGGGAGTGCACCCGGGTCGTCACCTGGTACTGCGACGGACACAGTCCCAAGATCGTGATGCATCCCCGGGAGGGTCCGCCCATCCCCCTCCCGGTGAACCGGCAGCACGGGGCACTCACCATCGATCTGCAGGGCACCCCCGCCGAGGCGCTGGACCGCCTCGTGGTGCACTGGCCTTCGCAAAGCCTGCGCACCGCCACCTTGATCGACACGCCGGGTATCGCGTCAATGTCCACCGACACCTCGCAGCGCACTCTTACCTTCCTCACCCCCGAGGACAGCTCTCCCGCCGAGGCCGACGCGGTGATCTACCTGATGCGCCACCTGCACGCCACCGACGCCGCGTTCCTGGAATCGTTCCGGGATCAGGGGGTGGGCCGGGCGACGTCGGTGAACACCGTCGCGGTGCTCTCCCGGGCCGACGAGATCGGTGGTGGCCGGATCGACGCGATGTTCTCGGCGAAGACCATCGCGCAGCGCTACCGGAAAGACCCCACGTTGCGCGGGCTGTGCCAGGGCGTCGTGCCGGTGGCGGGGCTGCTCGCGCACACCGGCCGGACGCTACGGCAGGCTGAGTTCGACGCGCTGGCTACGCTGTCTCAAGCGCCGCGGGAGGAGGTGGACGGGTTGCTGCTGTCCGCCGACCGCTTTCTGCGGACTGACTCAGAGACCAGGGCCGGGCTGCTGGACCGCTTTGGCCTGTTCGGACTCCGGCTGGCGGTGACGCTCATCCGGCAAGGCACCGACACCCCGGCCGCACTCGCCGCGGAACTGGTGCGCCGTAGCGGACTGGACGAGCTGCGGTCGGTGTTGAACACGCAGTTCACCGAGCGTCGCGACCTGCTCAAGGCCCGCTCGGCGTTGCTGGCTCTGGACAGCGTGCTGCAGAGCGACACGCGAGCAGACATCGGGCCACTGCTCGGGGACGTGGAACGCATCCTTGCCGGGGCTCACGAGTTCGCCGAGCTGCGGCTGCTGTCCGCGTTGCGGTCGGGTGCGGTCAACCTGCCGAAGACGGAGTTGGACGAAGCGGAACGGCTACTCGGTGGATCTGGCGGCGCCCCGGAGGTGCGGCTGGGGCAGCCCCCCGGCTCCGGGTCGGACGAGCTGCGACAGGCTGCCCTGGAAGCACTCGCGCGCTGGCACCGGCGGGCGGAGAACCCGCTTTCCGGCCGGGCGGTGGCCGATGCCTGCCGGGTGGTGATGCGCAGCTGCGAGGGCATGGTGGCCCGGCTCGCCGGCACCCCGTGAGTGGCATTGAGTGCCATAACACTGTTACGCACTCACGAGGTCTCGATCAGTAACCGCAGCTGGTCGAATAGCTCCTTGCGGCTGCCGACGCCGAGCCGCTGACGAATCCTCGCCATGTGATGCTCGACGGTCTTGGCCGAGATGAACAGCCGCTCCCCGATCTGCTTGTGGGTCAGGCCGGCGAGGATGAGCTGGCCCACCTCGAGTTCCCGCTCGCTCAGGATCGATCGAGCCCCCACCGGCCCGCTGCCCGCAGCTGCGGCGGTCACCGCGGTCCGGGCTGGCGCTGTGCTCATGCTTCGACCCTGCGAGCAGGTCTCAGAGTCCAGCTCCTCTCCTGACCCAGGGGAGCTGTTTGGGCCACTGGGCAGGTTGCCGTACAGGGCACGGGCGCAGGTGAGCAAGGTCGCCATCGCCCGGCGATCGGTGGTCCGCGCCGCAGCCTGGCTGGCCAGCTGGGCAGCATCCCACGCCAGGCCGACGCTGTGCAGTCGTCGCGCCGCAGTCTGCACCGCTTCCGGGTCGATCTCACCGGACAGCACCTGCAGCCAGCTGCTCGCCGCCGCCGCCAAGACGGCAGCATAGGGACTGCTCGATGCGCCGTCGGTCAGCTCGGCCGCGTGCTGCTGTGCTTCCGAGAGTTTCTGGGCTGCCGAGGATTGCTGGGCGACGATGGCAGCGTGCAGCTCGTACCAGTGCAGCGGCACCGCCCACAGCACCGGCTTGCCCAGCTCCTCGAGCAGGTTCTCGGCCTCCTTGAGGTACGGCGTGACCGACTCCCGTTCACCCAGCCGGGCGGCGGCGACCGCGAGTTCGCCCAGCGGCTGCAGCGAGTAGAGATCGACCGGGTGCCGGACGAGGGCGCAGCGAGCCCGTCGCCACGCCGAGCTCAACGCGGCCGCATCACTTTCTCGACGCGCCAAGCCCACCGCCAGGGCGGCAGCGAGTACCTCATCGCGCGGTTCGAGCGGATTGTTCTGGCGAGCCATCCGGTCCAGGGTGCGGTGTGCCACGTTCAGCTTGCCGCGGACCATCGCCAGCCAGCCGTGCAGCAGCAGGTGCCGGGGATGCGCTGGACGGCCGCCGAGCTTGGCGGCGACGGCACGCCGCAACGTGGAGTCGGCGACCATCAGCTCACCGCACTGCAGCGCGACCACGGCGGTCAGCGCCGCTGGTGTGTCGGGCAACAGCACGGTCTCGCCCGCCGGCTCTAGCAGCACCGTAGCTTGGGCCAGCTGTGTCAGCGCCCCCATGGACGTCCCAGTGACAGTAGCGAGCATCCCACGCGCCATCAGGATCTCCGCGCCGGCCATCAGGGTGGCGCCCCGGCCGGTGCCGGCATCCGCCGCGTCGAGCACCGCACGGGCTTGGTCCAGCGCTCCGGTTCCGATCAGCGCGGGCACCGCAAGCGCGGCACCACCCGCCGTAGCGGCAGGCAGGCTGCAGTACAGCTGCGCACTGTGAGCCGATAGCCCGCGATGCGCGAGGACTGCGGCGACCACCAAGACCCCCCGCTCCCGGTCGGAAGCGGACGGGTCCGAAACAACCTGGTCGGCCAGCCTGAGCGCCTCATCGAGGTCGCCGGCGAGCGCGACCGCCTGGGCCTGGCGGGCTGCCAGTGCTCTCGGAGAGGCCCCCGCGTCGATCGTTCCCGCGTAGAGCTCGGCGGCCAGCGCTGGGGACTGCCGCAGTGCCTCGTCACCGGCCCGCTCCAGGACCGCAGCCACCCGGCTGCCACTTGCGCCGGTGCCCAGCAGCTGCCGCCCAGCGGCGAGCACGGACCCGCCCCGATCGAGCTGGATGGTGGCCAGCCGCCGCTGCATCTCCCGGCTTCGCAGCACCGGCGTCAAACGCAGCACGATGTTGCGGATGAAGGGGATCAGCTCGCCTCTGCCCGTGAGCAGACCGGTTGCCAGCGCCGCCTCCACCGTGTCGGTCAGGGCAGCCGGATCGGTGTCGAGTAACTGGCTCAGTACCTCGGCATCCAGCGCCGTGCCGACGGCCATCGCCTGCAGCAACCCGTAGATCTCAGGATCGAGTCCCTCCAGCTGGTAGCGCAGCCGTTCGGCCAAGCTCGCGGAGACGGTGACCCGCTCGGGGCGCCGGAACTGCTCGGGGCGCCGAGGATCAAACCTGCCAGTGTCCTGGAGTGCCTGGGTGACGAGATCGACGAGCGAGGGCAACCCGCCTGCTTGCTCGTGGACCAGGTCGACCAGCGAGTCCGGGGGAGTGCACCCGACTCGCGCGGCAATCCGGGCCTCGACGGCACTGCGATCCAGGTGCCCCACCACCACCGGTGATCGGCGGCGAGCCAGGCTCGCACCTAGTGCCGAGAGCCCTCGCGACCGGGGCCATGGTCGGTAGGCGACGACGAGCCGGGCGGTCTCGCCTCCGGCGAATGTGTGTAACCCTTCGAGCGCTGCCTCGTCCAGCCGGTGTGCATCGTCGACCAGAACGGGTTCATTCGGGTCGAGCGTGTCGAGTCGCAGGCCAGCAGCGGAGCTGCCGCGCACTACCGCAGCCCCCGCCTTCTGGTACTCGCGCGCCAGCGCGTCGAGCAGCGCCGACTTCCCGGTACCTCCCGGACCGACTATCGCGGCAGTGAGCGGAGCCGACGGAGCAGCGGCGATCTGGCGGAAGATCCAGGATGCTGACGGCGCGCTGGGGGTCGCGAGATCGGGCGATGCGGAGTGTGGACGAACCATCCTGGCCTCTCGGCGAGACTGCTCTCGTACGAATTACCAACGGCTCGATCGGCGCCGGGGTGCGTTACGTTACGTCGCGGGATCATGGCCCTGAGCGGTTAACAACCGGCTGTTGCGGACCGATGGAGCAGACGGCGCCGCCATTCGGTGGACTTAACCGTGGTCGAGAGGTCGTGGGTTGTGAGGTATTCGCTGGGTGTCGATGTCGGGACAAGCTTCACGGCGGCGGCTATTTGGCGGTGGGATGAGCAGAACAAGTCCGAAGTGGTGGCTCTGGGTGGCCGCATGCCGTCGGTGCCCTCGGTGCTCTTCCTGGACGTGGACGGTTCCGTGGTCGTCGGCGAGGCCGCCGAGCGGCGCGTGCTGACCGACCCCGACCGGGTGGTCCGGGAGTTCAAGCGCCGGATCGGTGATGACACGCCGCTGCTCGTGGGGGGGCAGCCTTACGCCGCACATGATTTGGCGGCGATGATGGTGCGCTGGGTTGTCGATCGGGTCGCCGAGCGTGAGGGTGCGCCCCCGGATCGGATCGCGATCACCCATCCGGCCGGGTGGGGTCCGTTCAAGAAGGACCTGCTGTCTCGTGCGCTGGGCGCGGTCGGTCTGGACGATCTGACTTTCGTGGCAGAGCCCGAAGCTGCGGCGGTCAGTTACGCCGCGCAGGAGCGAGTCGAGGCGGGTACCACGATCGCGGTGTATGACCTGGGTGGCGGTACTTTCGATGCGGCTGTGGTTCGCAAGACCGGCGCAGTGTCCTTCGCCCTGCTGGGCGCGGCCGACGGTCTCGAGCAGCTCGGTGGCGCGGACTTCGACGAGGCCGTCTTCACCCACGTGCAGGCCGGGCTTGGCGCCCAGCTGGACGCAGCCCAATTGGACACAACACAGTCGGGCACAACACAGTCGGACACAACACCGTGGGACGCGCTCGACGTCGAGGACCCCAGCGTGCTCAGCGGGTTGGTGCGGCTGCGCCGGGAGTGCATCGAGGCCAAGGAGGCACTCTCCTCGGACACCGAAGTGTCCATCCCCGTGCTGCTACCGGGGGCCAGTGCCCAGGTCCGCCTGGTGCGCAGCGAGTTCGAGGAGATGATCCGTCCGGCCCTCGAGGACACCGTCGACTTGCTGTCCCGCACTATCCGCTCAGCCGGCGTGAGCACCGACGAGCTCGGGGCGGTGCTGCTGGTCGGTGGGTCCTCCCGGATGCCGCTGGTGTCCCAACTGGTGTCCGCCCAGCTGGGCTGTCCGGTCCGGGTGGATGCCGACCCCCAAACCACGATCGCGCTGGGCGCTGCACTGTCGATGGCTCCGCAGGCTCAACCGGCTCCCACGACCACCATGGCCATCGCGCCAGCTGTCGACTCCGACCCTGAGCTCCTCACGAGCCGCGAACACCTGCCGAGCCAGCTGCCCCACCACGCGCCGGAACGGCCGCCGATGGTCCCCGCCCAGCGCGAGTCTCTCGAAGACCGGGAGTCCACCGAGGATGACGCGTCACTGCGACGCAGGATCGTGACCGCACGCGTGCGCAACGTCGTCGGGGTTGGAGTGCTCTCCGGCATGCTCCTGATCGCGCTTGCTGTGGCGGCGCCGGGGGACGGCCTCCGCTCTGTCACCGGCGGTTCGATCGACACCGCACCGGTCAGCGTCGCTCCACCGGGTGGCGCAGTCGCGGCCGGCGACGGTTCCGATGGCCCCGCCGAGGCGGACAACGCAGGGCCTCCCAACGTCGCGGGTAGTGGGACGAAAGCGACCAAAGTGGCCCAGACCGCCGGTTCCGCGCCGAGAGCGGCTACTGCTACCGCTGATCGTCCCGCACCGATCAGCCCAGGTGCCCAAGGCGGGCACATGACCGACCCCGTCCCGCCTGCACCCTCGGAACCACCCGCCGCGAAGCCACCTCTCTGGAAGCCCCCGCCGTCCTCGACGCCGCCGTCCACGGAACCGTCGCCGTCCACCGAGCCGTCGCCGTCCACCGAGCCGTCGCCATCTATGGAGCCGTCGCCGTCCACCGAGCCGTCACCATCTATGGAGCCGTCGCCGTCCACCGAGCCGTCACCATCTACGGAACCATCGCCGTCCACGATTCAGACGAGCGCCTGAACAGCCCGCGCCCCGCACCGTGCGAGCGTTCTGCCTCCAGAACGCTCGCACGGGGGCCCGGATACCGCCACATTCACATTGCCTGATGCCCGTCTCCCGCAGAGCGCGATGGCAGCTCAGCTACCTCGATCGGGTTGCTCACCCGCGACGCTGCCGACGTCGACACCCCTCGCGACCCGACGCGTCTCCTCCGTTTCTTTCAGGCATACACGCTCAACACCGCTGGCGAGGTGACCGACCGCATCCTCTACGAGGCGGCGGGAGTCAACCGGAGAACCGCCGAGGCATACGAGGCTGCTCCTAGTCGACGTCGTGCCGGCTGGCGCACCAACCTGCTCAGGCGGCTGCTGGGGCCAGTCCGGTGACCTGGTTCCAGGTGGTGAACCTGGTGGTCATCTCGTGTCGGTACTGGGGTGCGGTGAGTCGGTGGCGGCGGGGTCGGAAGTGCGGTGATATCCCGCTGAAGGCGCAGAGGAACCGTTGGGTGCCACCGGGTGAGGTGAACTTCTTCATCGCCCGTTCCCGTTGCCTCGTGGGTTGGTGGGAGCCTGGTCGACAGCTCTCGCCACAGGTAGTGGGTCTTGCCGTGGACCTTGATGAACATCTCGTCGAGGTGCCACTTGTCGCCTGGTCGTGGCCGTCGGCGGTGCAGTCCGTTCGCGTAGGTCTGCCCGAACTTGCGGGACCACCCTCGGATCGACTCGTAGCTGACGATGACCCCACGCGCCATCATCATCATCATCTCCTCGACCTCGCGGAGACTCAACGGGAAGCGGTGATACAGCCACACGCAGTGGCTGATGATCTCCACCGGGCACCGATGTCCCTTGTACAACGACGATAAGGCGGCATCCACACATCCATAGTGATCCATCTGAAGCTGACCCTCAGCCCACAGCGACCAACTTGACAACGTCGTGCTGGGGCTGGGCGACGATGTTGCGTTGGAGCAGGACGTGGAGCGAACCCGCTTCTTCTTTGACACCTTTCTAAGTCCTCGCAGCTGTCCCCACCGGCGCTCATGGCGACCGTCACGGGCTGCTGTATCTACCTGCGCATTTCGTAACTTTGCAGTGTTAGTATCAAGTAGCTACTTTTGGCACCAAAATTCCAATGAATAGATTGGCAGCATCGACAAATATCTAAGCCGGAGACCCCGACAAAGCAGTGCTCACGCAGGAAGCAGCCGACCAGGCTGCTAGCCAACCCAAACAACGCCCTGAACCACCGGATGCGGACGTTGCTCCCTGACCGCTTATCATTAGCGGCCTTAGCAACCAACTAAGGGATTTCTTCGCCCTTAATCGAGCGAATCACCCGCGCCAAGTCACGGCACGTACTGTCTTGCCGGTTAGCCAGGGCATCGGCTAGCGGCATCATCCGCTCTTCCAGCATGCGTGACCCCGCCTGCCCCGCAAGGGCCAGAGCCCGGTGGGTCTGCTGGATACCCTCGCGGATCTCTCCCGCACGTATATTGATCGTCGCTAGAATAATTGTGTCTAACGCATTGCACCAAACGTCATCAACCGACCGCTCCGCGAGTGCATTAATAATGTCCGCGCGTGCTACCTCAAAGTTTCCGAGCTGGAACTCTCCGACCGCCCACATAGCGTGACCATTGCCGTAAGATGCGAACCCGGGAACAGTCTTACTGTCGTCCGCATCGGCAAACAAACTCCGAGCTGTCGCAAGCTCATGTTTCGCCATATCTGGATAGCCGAATGCAATGTAGCCAGCTACAGCCTCACCACCAAGCACCGCTCGAACGCGAGGATCGGAGCAATCGGCGGCGGACATCTGACCCAGCTGCAGGAGCTTAAGAGCGTACTTTGGATCACCTAGTTCTTTCTCCATCGAGCCCGCCGTACACAGAACCTGTGCGATCCGCTCAGGACTGCCCACAGCCAGGTCTAACGCCTCGTGGATATGTGCCCGATAGTCATCGACCAGACCAACGTCACCAGCCGCCCAGCCCGCCAGACGATGGGCATCACTCACCAGGAGCCTCAGCCGTTGATGGACCTCTGGCGCCGCCTCGGCCTTGAGTAGCTGCTTACCAGCCCGCGCTGTAGCCGCCAGCGGCTCCCTGGAAGCCATACCACCAACCTGCCGTTGCAGGGCTCCCATCTGTGCCAACGTCTGCCCGTAGACTTGCACATCAATCATCCATCCCGATGCGCCTCGGTGGGTCAACCAGCACCCGCCGGACCGCCAGCGGTTCCGGCTGACCGAACACCGGCGTACCGAACATGATCGCCCCCGCGATGGCCAGGAGCTTCCGACGTTCCACGTCCTCGTCTACCTCCTGGACCTCGATGCCCGCCAGGCCCATCATGCCGCGAGGGATACCCAGGCCATCGGCCACGCGCACCAGAACGTCGTACGCCATGACCCGGCGACCACCAAGGATTTCCGACACCTTTACTGACTCATCCTGACCAGCGCGGCGATCTCCCGCTGGTGCATACCACCCGCAAGCAGTATCCGGAAGATAGCCGCGACATCACGCGCTACGCACGCTGCAAACATCGCCGGATTCATGGCATTCGGATCCATCGCCGGATCATAACGTACAGTGTTCCTGCTTCCGCGAAACGCAGAATCGCACCCGTTCGCAGTCATCTCCACTGGCTGACCAGTGGCCCAGCATTTGTGACAAGCGGATCCGGCGCAACTCGTGCGCTGGTAAGTCAGTCACCCGGCCTCGTGGTGGGTACCCCAAGGTCGTTCCGTGGCTTGCCGAGCGCGTGCACGCCGTCCGGGCCGAGCTGGGGAAGCGGTACCGGCTGACGGTGGACCTCGGAGCTGGGTGCGGCCTGCGACAGGGCGAGGTGTTTGGGCTGTGCGGTGATCAGGTGGACTTCGCCGATCGGGCGGTCCAGATCGTTCGGTAAGTCAAGATCGTGCACAGCCGTTTGGTGTTCGGGCCGCCCAAGCATGGCAAAACGCGGGAGATCCCGCTGCCGACAGCATCGCGCGTGCGATCCGCGCGCACGCCGAGAAGTCCCCGCCGCTGGCAGTGACGTTGCCGTGGCAGCACCCAGACGGCGAGCTCGTCATGCCGCGACTTCTGGTGTGGACTCGCGAGGCGGCCGCGCTGAACTCAACCACTTCCTCTGGAAGCCCGCGCTGCGGCGGGCCGGTGTGCCGAAACCGAAGCGAGCCGAGGGATTTCATGCGCTTCGGCATTTCTATGCCTCGGTGCTGCTCGACGGCGGTGAGTCGATCAAGGCACTATCCGAGTACCTGAGCCACGCTGATCCGGGCTTCACGCTGCGGACCTACCCGCACCTCATGCCATCCAACTCCGAGCGCACCCGCCGGGGCCGTGGACGGCGTGTTCCAGCCGGTCGACTCCGAGCAGGCGGAAAGGCCCGGAACCTGTACCCGAGGGTGCGGACTCCGGGCCTCCCACGGCCTGATCATAGATCCCCCAACCTGAAAACCTCAGGTCAGGGCACCTCAGCGATCAGACGTCGTAGTACAGGGCGAACTCGAAGGGGTGCGGACGCAGCCGCAGCGGGTCGATCTCGTTCTCGCGCTTGAGTGCGATCCAGGTCTCGATCAGGTCCGGGGTGAAGACCCCACCCTCGAGCAGGTAGTCGTGGTCGGCCTCGAGGCGGTCGATCACTGCACCCAGGCTCGCCGGTACCTGCGCAACGTTCTTGGCCTCCTCAGGCGGCAGCTCGTAGAGGTCCTTGTCGATCGGCGCGGCGGGCTCGTAGGCGTTCTTGATCCCGTCCAACCCGGCCATCATCATCGCGGAGAAGGCCAGGTAGGGGTTGCCTGACGCGTCCGGGCACCGGAACTCGATACGCTTGGCTTTCGGGTTGTTGCCGGTGATCGGGATCCGGATACAGGCCGACCGGTTTCGCTGCGAGTACACCAAGTTCACCGGCGCTTCGTACCCGGGCACCAGGCGGTGGTAGGAGTTCACCGTCGGGTTGGTGAACGCCAGCAGTGACGGCGCGTGGTGCAGGATGCCGCCGATGTAGTGCCGCCCGGTGTCGGACAGCCCGCCATAGCCCGACTCGTCGTGGAACAGCGGCACTCCGTCCATCCACAGCGACTGGTGGGTGTGCATCCCCGAGCCGTTGTCCTCGAACAGTGGCTTGGGCATGAATGTCACGGTCCGCCCGGCCGCCCACGCGGTGTTCTTGATGATGTATTTGTAGAGCTGCAGGTCGTCCGCCGCGTGCAACAGGGTGTTGTACTTGTAGTTGATCTCGGCCTGACCCGCGGTACCCACCTCATGGTGCGCCTTCTCCACGGTGAAACCGCACCCGATGAGGTTGGTGACCATCGCGTTGCGCAGGTCGGCGAAGTGATCGGTCGGCGGTACCGGGAAGTAACCGCTCTTGTAGTTGACCTTGTAGCCCTTGTTGCCGCCGTCCTCGTCGGTGCCGGTGTTCCACCAGCCCGCGACCGAGTCGATCTCGTGGAACGCGGAGTTGGGCGTGGTGTCGAAGCGCACCGAGTCGAAGCAGTAGAACTCGGCCTCAGGGCCGAAGTACGCGGTGTCGGCGATACCGGTCGAGGCCAGGAACTCCTCAGCCTTGCGGGCCACGTTGCGCGGGTCGCGGCTGTAGGCCTCCCGGGTGAACGGATCGTGCACGAAGAAGTTGATGTTCAGCGTCTTCTGCACCCGGAACGGGTCGATGCGCGCCGTCGCAACGTCGGGAAACAGCAGCATGTCCGACTCGTGGATCGACTGGAACCCGCGCACCGACGAGCCGTCGAACGCCAGGCCATCCTCGATGACGTCTGCGTCAAAGTATGCGGCCGGGACCGTGAAGTGCTGCATGACGCCCGGCAGGTCGCAGAAGCGGACGTCGATGAACTCGACGCCTTCGTCGGCGACGAAGCGCAGGACCTCATCGGAGTTGGAGAACACCGTCGTTCGCTCCTTCGTGCGCAGTGCTGTGGACCGGCGTAATCAGTCGGTTCGCTGCGGCGAACCTAAAAGGGCGGTGTTGCCCGGCCGTCACCCGGCTGTTTAGCCAAGGTTACGAGGGTGATGGTGGGCGAGGCTAGCCCGGGGGCGGACTACCCTGGTCGGGTGAGCAGGTGGACACAGACGTGGCTATCCGGTCTTCCTGGACCCTCTGCGGCTGCGGATCCCAGTGACCAGGAGTACCCCGGTCAGCGACTCGGACTGGCCAAGGAAGGACCGGGCTCCGCCGCCGGCTTCGGTCCCCGTCTCCTCGCCCTCGTGATTGACTGGCTGCCCTGCTCGGTGGCCGCCCAGCTGCTTACCAGCAACCCGGCGTTCTCGGCGTTGGCGCTGTTCGCAGCGGTGACCGCGGTCTCGATCGGTATCGCGGGTCGCACACCCGGTCACGCTGTGGCGGGGCTGCGGGTAGCGCTCCTGGACGGGCGTCGGGCTGGCTTTGGTGCCGGGGTGATCCGCACGGTGCTGCTGTGTCTGGTCATCCCACCGGTGGTGTACAACGCTGACGGCCGTGGCCTGCACGACCGGGCCGTCGGGACTATCGTGCTGCGGACCCGCTGAGTCGAGACCCCTCCCTCAGCGTCGGCGCACGGCGCGCTGCAGGTTGCGCATCTTGGCACCCTGGGGAACCGGGCCCTTGGGCATCGCGGCACCCCGGGTGGTGAGGATGGTCAGCTTGCCCTCCAGACCGTCGATCTGCGCCGCGCTGATATTGCGCGGCAATTTGGCGAGGTGCCGGGACAGTTTGGCGAGCGGGATCTGACCCTCACCGTTGCCTACCGTGACGTCGTAGATCGGAATCTCCCCGATCAGCCGGGATACCCGCTTCTTCTCCTGTGCCAGCAGCGGCTTGAGGCGATGTTCGGCCCCCTCGGCGACGAGCACGACCCCGGGCCGCCCGATGACCCGGTGCACGGCATCCAGTTGCGTGGTGCCCGCGACGGCCGGTGTCACCTTCCACCGGCCGCGCAGATTGTCCAGCACCCAGGCCGCGGCGCCGGGTTGGCCCTCGGCCTTGACGAAGACATTGCGCTGCACCCGCCGCCCGAAGATCATTATTGCGGCGAGCACGCCAAGCGTGACGGCCATCGGCAGGGAGAACCACAGCTGGTCAAGCAGGAAGCCCACCCCGAAGCCGACCGCGGTGATGACCAGAAACGCGCCGATCATCAACGGCAACAGGGCCTTGTCCTCGCGGCGCTGGACCTTGAATGCCTCGAAGATCTGCGCCCGGCGCTGCCTCGACGCGGCGCGGCGCTCCCGCTTGGCGGCCTTCGCCGCTTCCTTGTCCTTGGGTTTCGAGGGGTTTTTCGAGGAGGGCTTGGCGGCCATGCAGCCAGGATACGGCGTGACGGGTTGCGGATGGTCAGCCGACTAGTGCCTTTATCGGGCCAGCAGGCTGGACGCCTCCTGCGCGGCCGGGCCAGCCGCAGCCAGGTGCGCGAGGTGCTCGGGCACCCGATCGCCCCGCCGCGCGACGGCCTGGGCATAGAGCCGGCCGGCCCGGTAGGAGGATCGGACCAGCGGTCCCGCCATCACCCCGGCGAAACCCATCAACGCGCCGGCGCTGGCGTGCTCGACAAACTCCTCGGGCTTGACCCACCTCCGCACCGGGTGATGCCGTGCCGAGGGCCGAAGGTACTGGGTGATGGTGAGGATCTCGCATCCGGCGGCATGCAGGTCGGCCATCGCGGCGGTGACCTCCTCGGGCTCCTCACCCATACCCAGGAT
This sequence comes from Pseudonocardiaceae bacterium, assembly GCA_035463315.1. Lineage (GTDB taxonomy): Bacteria > Actinomycetota > Actinomycetes > Mycobacteriales > Pseudonocardiaceae. Next base: position 19,409 of record DATHTJ010000287.1, on the reverse strand, counting down.
GAGGTTGGACTTGGTGACCAGCCCCGCGGCGCGGGCCGCCCGCAGCACGTCCAGCGAGCGCTCGTAGCGAAATGCCGGTCGGATCCGTTTGAAGATCCGTGGCACGGTCTCCAGGTTGTGCGCCAGCACCTCAGGTGCGGCGTCGAACACCTCGCCGAGCAGCTCAGAACGGGCGTTGAAGTCGGGGATGAGCAGCTCAACACCGGTGTCAGGGTTGAGTGTGTGGATCTGCCGGACGGTCTCAGCGTAGAGCCAGGCGCCGCCGTCGGGCAGGTCATCACGCGCCACCCCGGTGACCGTCGAGTAGCGCAGCCCCATCGCCTGCACCGATTCGGCGACCCGCCGTGGCTCGTCGCGGTCCAGCTCGGCGGGGCGGCCGGTGTCGATCTGGCAGAAGTCACAGCGGCGGGTGCACTGGTCGCCACCGATAAGAAAGGTGGCCTCCCGGTCCTCCCAGCACTCGTAAATGTTGGGGCAGCCGGCTGCCTCGCAGACCGTGTGCAGGCCCTCCCGGCGCACCAGCCCCGTCAGCTCACGAAACGACGGTCCCATCGTCGCCCGGGTCCGGATCCACGGCGGTTTGCGCTCGATCGGGGTCCGGCTGTTGCGGACTTCTAGGCGAAGCAGCTTGCGGCCGGTGGCATCAGGTGCTGCGCTGTGATCGGGTGTTGGGGGTGCGACGCTCACGGATGCGAGCCTACGCGGGATCCGGCGTCACTCCGGTGAGCTCCGCGGTGCGTTCCCAGAGCAGCCGCGCGGTGTGCTCGTCCCGGGCGGCGGGGCTCGCTGCCGCCCGGCCAGGGCCTCCGCGGGTTTCCCCGAGGCTGGTCGGGCCGAAGTACTCCCCGCTGCGCACGTCCGACGCGGTAGCGGCGTACAGCTGCGGCAACGCTCCCGCGGCGACACCCTGGGTGATCAGTTTGTTGCCCCATCGTGCGACGTGAGCAAGCGGCCCGGCTGAGTTCATCCGAGCGGTGTTGAACACCAGTGTGGTGTCGGTGAGGCCAGGGTGGGCAGCGACCGCAAGCAGGTTCCGCCCGGCATCCCGGGCTCGGCGGTCCAGTTCGAAGGTGAACAGCAGGTTCGCCAGTTTCGACGCGCTGTAGGCCGCGACCGGGTTGTACCGCCGCTGCTCGAAGCTCAGGTCGTCCGGATCGAGCCCGCCGCTGCGGTGCGCGAGGCTGGATACCGTGACCACCCGCGCTCCGGGACCAAGGGCGGGCCCGAGAAGCCAGGTCAGCGCCGCGTGCCCGAGGTGGTTGGTACCGATCTGCAACTCGAAGCCGTCGACGGTGCGCCGCCGTGGAGCGGCCATCACGCCGGCGTTGTTTACCAGCACGTCCAACCGGTCTCCGGTAATCCTGCGTGCCTCGTCGGCGGCCCTGCGGACCGAGCTGAGGTCAGCCAGGTCGAGAGGGACCAGCGTGGCGTCCGTCCCGCCGGAACCCGACCGCACCCGGTCCAACGCTGCCCGTCCACGTTGCGGGTCTCGGCAAGCCAGCAGCACCGTTGCACCTCGCTCGGCGAGCACGGTGGCGGTCTGCAGCCCCAGACCGGAGTTGGCTCCGGTGACGAGCACCGTGCGGCCGGTCTGGTCGGGGATGTCGGCTGCGCTCCATCGGCTCAACTCGGCTACCTAAGCCTGGGAAATAGCCGGGGACAGGTGCAGCGGCAGGGTGCCGTCCAACGCATCGAGGACGGCGCGGCGCACCGCGGGCTGCACCTGCGTTACCGAGACCGGTCGGCCCAGCTCGGCGGCCAGCGACGTCACGCCGGCATCGGTGATGCCGCACGGCACGATCCGGTCGAAGGCGGCCAGGTCAGGGTGGCAGTTCAGGGCGAACCCGTGCATGGTCACCCCCCGGCTGATCCGGACCCCGATTGCCGCGATCTTTCGGTCCGGGAGACCGGTGCTGGGGTCAGCCGCCAGCCACACCCCCGACCGTCCCGAGATCCGCCCGGTGCGCAGGCCCAGGCCGGTGCACACGGTGATCAGCGCCTGCTCCAGGCGCCGCACGTAGTCGATCACGTCGACCGGCTGGGCAAGCCCGATCAGTGGGTAGCCGACGAGCTGGCCTGGACCGTGCCAGGTGATCTTCCCACCGCGGTCGACGTCGATCACCGGCGTGCCGTCGTGGGGCCGCTCGCCGGGCGTGGTCCGCCGGCCCGCCGTGTATACCGAGGGATGCTCTAGCAACAGCAGCACGTCGGGCCCGGTTCCCTCGGCGCGCGCGGTGGCCAGCTCATGCTGCAGCTCCCAGGCACGTGGGTAGTCGATGGTGCCGAGCTGGTGGACGTGCACGGGCGCTGTGGCGGCCCGGCAGGACCCGGTGGTGACGGTCACGGGCCCGAGATTACGCCGCTGCGGGGCCACGCCGGGTTCGGCGCGCACTGCCCGGGCGCAGGTCCAGCTCGCGGTACGAGGCGGGGTAGCTGGTGTTCAGCACGGGGAAGCCGCGGTCGAGCAGGAAGCCATCGACGGCGCCGGTACTCATCGGCTACTCCAGCGCCGCGGCCAGCGCCGCCGGCAGGGTCGGGTGCTGGAATGGGTAACCGTGTGTGCGCAGTACCCCAGGCACCGCCCGCGGCCCGGTCAGCACCATCTCGTCAACGAGTTCGGCACCGCGGGCCAGACGCAGCGCGAAGGCAGGCACCACCAGCAGCGTCGGCCGGTGCATCGCCTCGCCCATCGCCCGGGTGAACTCGGCATTGGTTACCGGGTCGGGGCCGGTGAGGTTGACCGGACCTGATATCGCATCGCGTTCAAGGACGAAGCGGATGGCGCCCACCTCGTCATCGAGCGAGATCCACGGCATGTACTGCCGTCCGCTGCCGAGTCGACCACCCAGCCCGAGCGCGAACAGCGGTTTGAGCTGGCCCATCAACCCACCGGACGGGGAGATCACTGGAGCGGTCCGCACCAGCACCACGCGCGCCCCGCTCCGCTCCGCGGCCGCCGTGGCCGCCTCCCAGTCGCGACAGACCTCCGCGAGGAACCCGCAGCCCAGGGGCGCGTGCTCATCGACCTCGCGGTCCCCAGTGTCGCCGTAGTAGTTCACCCCGGAGGCATTGACCAGCACCGGAACCCGGTGCTCGGCGACCGCCGCGGCGAGCACCTCGGTGGGACCGATCCGGCTGTCCCTGATGGCCTGCTTGCGCTCGCCGGACCAGCGCCCGGTAGCCAACGGGGAGCCGCACAGATTCACCACAGCGTCGGCGCCGTCCAGGGCGTCGGCATCCATGGTCGCCGCCGACGGGTCCCAGGCCCGCTCATCCGGGGCACCCGGGCGCCTGCGTACCAGCCGGAGCACCTCATGGCCGCCCTGCCGCAGCAGCGACACCAACGCCGTACCGATCAAGCCCGAGGCCCCCGCGATCGCGACGCGCATACGGAGATCTTCTCGGGTCAGCGCAGACCTCGCGACCCGGGGTCACGGAAACCGCAATCCGGCTCCCCCTGGCGCTCCTCGTGAGCCCCGAACCGCAAGTCGGCTCCGAATAGCCTCCCGGTGGCAGGGCGTGTCTACAGCTCGAATGCGGCGTCGGTGAGGCGCTGTTTGACGGTGTTGAGGAAGCGGGCGGCGTCGGCGCCGTCCACCAGTCGGTGGTCGTAGGACAGCGCCAGATAGGTGATTGAACGGACCGCGATGGTGTCGCCGTCCTCACCGGACAGCACCACCGGTCGCTTGACCACACTGCCGGTGCCCAGGATCCCGACCTGCGGCTGCAGGATAATCGGGGTGTCGAACAGCGCGCCTCGCGAGCCGGTGTTGCTGATCGTGAACGTGCCGCCGCTCATCTCGTCCGGAGTGATCTTGTTGGCCCTGGTCCGGTCGGCGAGGTCGGCAATGTGGCGGGCTAGGCCGGCGATGTTGAGATCACCCGCCTCGCGGATCACCGGCACCAGCAGGCCACGCTCGGTGTCCACGGCAATGCCGAGATGCTCCGCTCCGTGGTAGGTGATCTCGCCCCGCTCGGTGTCGATCGAGGCGTTCACCTTCGGGTGCTGCTTGAGCGCCTCGACGGTGGCCAGGGCGAAGAACGGCAGGAACGACAGCTTGACGCCTTCGCGGGCCTCGAAGTCCCGCTTGGCTCGATCGCGCAGCCGCGCAAGACGGGTGACGTCGACCTCCACCACGGTGGTGAGTTGCGCGGAGATCTGCAGCGACTCCACCATCCGCTTGGCGATGACGCTGCGCATCCGGGACATCTTCTCGGTCGTTCCGCGCAGGTCCGAGGCTGTCGCCGTTGGCTGCGCCGTGGTGGCCGTCGGCACCTGCTGCGGTGCGGGCAGGGACGGCGGCTCAGGCTCAGGTTCCGGTTGGGGCGCTTCCACGGCGGCGAGAACGTCCTGCTTGCGGATCCGGCCGCCGACCCCGGTGCCCTGCACGCCCGACAGGTCGACGCCGTGTTCAGCCGCGAGCTTGCGCACCAGGGGCGTCACGTACGGTGCGCCGCCGGACTCATCGGCTTCGGGTGCCGGGGCGGGCCGCTTCGGACGCTGCGGTTCGGCGGATGGGGGTGGGGCGGATGGGGGTGGGGCGGATGGGGGCTGGGCGGATTGGTCGGGCTGATCCGGCGCCGCTGTTGCCCGAGCGCCGCTGCTATCGCCGACCGTGGCCAGCTTGGCGCCGACTTTGACGGTCTCGTCCTGCGCTACGACGATCTCCACCACGGTGCCTGCCACCGGGGAGGGAATCTCAGTATCAACCTTGTCGGTGGACACCTCGAGCAGTGGCTCGTCCGCCTCGACGGTGTCACCGACCTGCTTGAGCCACCGGGTCACGGTGCCCTCGGTGACGCTTTCCCCCAGTGCAGGCATCGTCACGGGTGTCCCGGAGTCCCCGGCGGACGGGGTCGGCTGGGCGCTCGGCTGCTGCGGTGGCTCCACCCACTCGGTGTGATTGCGCCCGCCGTCACCGGAAGAGTCGCCGATCACGGCGAGTTCCGCGCCGACCTGGACGGTCTCGTCCGCGGGCACAACGATCCGCTGCAGGACACCGGTCGCAGGCGAGGGAATCTCGGTGTCGACCTTGTCGGTGGACACCTCGACCAAGGGTTCGTCCACCTCGACGGTGTCACCCTCCTGTTTGAGCCAGCGCGTCACCGTTCCCTCGGTGACACTCTCGCCGAGCGCAGGCATCGCCACGGAGTACGCCATCTGTTGCCTCGACTCCTCGTCTTCCTCGTCGATCAGCCGTGCGCGTGCAGCGGCTTGCCGGCCAGGGCGAGATGCGCCTCGCCGAGAGCCTCGTTCTGCGTCGGGTGGGCATGGACCAGAGCTGCGACGTCCTCCGGGTAGGCATCCCAGTTGACGATCAGCTGCGCCTCGCCGACCAGTTCGCCGATGCGGGCGCCGACCATGTGCACCCCGAGCACCGGGCCGTCCTTGGCGCGCACCAGCTTGATCGCGCCCCTGGCTTGCAGGATCTGGCTGCGGCCGTTGCCGGCCAGATCGTAGGTGATCGTCTCGACCTCGCCGTGGCGGTCCTTGGCTTGGGCCTCGGTCAGGCCGACCGAGGCCACCTGCGGCTCGCAGTAGGTCACTCGCGGGATGCCGTCCTCGTCAATCAGGGTCGGGTTGCGTCCTGCGATGTCCTCGGCGAGGAAGATGCCTTGGGCGAACCCGCGGTGCGCGAGCTGCAGCCCTGGCACGATGTCCCCCAGCGCGTACACCCCCGGAAGGTTGGTGCGCAGCCGGTCGTCGGTGAGCACGAAGCCGCGTTCCATCCGTACACCGGCCTCGGCGTACCCGGCGTCAGCGGTGTTCGGGCCCCGGCCGACGGCAACCAGCAGCAGGTCGGCCTCGAACTGTTCCCCGGACTCCAAGCTCACCGTGACACCGGAGTCGGACTGGTTGGCGCCGGTGAACTTCACCCCGGTCTTGAACGTGATGCCGCGCCGCCGGAAGGCGCGCTCCAGTTGCTTGGAGCAGAAGTCGTCCTCGGCCGGGACGAGCCGGGGCAACGCCTCAACGATGATCACCTCGACGCCGAAGGAACGCCATACGCTGGCGAACTCGACTCCGATCACTCCACCGCCGAGCACCACGACGCGCTCGGGCAGGTAGTCCAGGTTCAGCGCTTGGTCGCTGGTGATGACCCGCCCGCCGATCTCCAGGCCGGGCAGGGACTTGGCATAGGAACCGGTCGCCAGCACGATGCTGCGCCCGGTGTAGCGCCGCCCGTCGACATCGACGGCGTTCGGGGCGACGAACCGGCCGCTGCCCTCGACATAGGTGATCCCGCGGGAGGACACCAACCCCTGCAGGCCCTTGAACATCTTGGCGACGACGCCATCCTTGTACTTGTTCACCCCACCCATGTCGATGCCCTCGAGCACGGTCTTCACCCCGAACTGATGACCGTCACGAGCGGCGTCGGCCACTTCGGCAGCATGCAGCAGCGCCTTGGTCGGGATGCAGCCACGGTGCAGGCAGGTGCCGCCCAGCTTGTCCTTCTCCACCAGGACGACGGACAGACCCAACTGCGCGGCGCGCAATGCGCAGGCGTAACCGCCCGAGCCGCCTCCGAGGATCACCAAGTCGGCGGAGGTATCGGTCACTGAGAAGCTCCTCAAGCAGACGTCGGTAACGTGGCATTGGGTGCCACTGCCATCTTGTCACCACGCTCGGCTCTGCGGCGATGTGGGCGAGGCGGTCTGGCAGTGCGGAGTAAATGGACTGGCAGGGGCGTTGAACTGGCGGCTCGCCGGGAGGACTGGCGGCAGAGGAGGTGCCGGCGTGGGCGTGTTTGATCGGCTCCTAGGTCGGGAGCGGCCGGGGACCAGGCGCGTGGCGTCCAGTGCGGACCTCGACCACCTTGAGCAGTGGGCAGCGTCACACCGCGGAGTGGAGGCGTTCGTTGAGCCGCGCACGACGGTCACCGACACCACCGTGGTGCTCGTCGCGCACGACGGCGAGTGGACCCGGCGCAGGGTCGAAGGCGACGAGGGCGCCCGGCGGCTGGGTAAGCGGCTGAAGATCCCGGTCTACGATGTCGCCCAGATGGGCTACCCGCAACGGATGCGGGACTACACCGCCCGTCAGCGCATCCTGCGCGAGCGCGAGCAGGGGCAGTAGTTTCCCGCTTCAGCCACGTTCGGCGATGTCGGCGAGGACGGCGGCCAGGGTGCGCACTGGCACCCCCGTGCCGCCTTTGCCGGTGTAACCCCACGGTGAGCCGGTGTTGTAGGCCGGCCCGGCGACGTCCAAGTGTGCCCAGGGCGTGCCGTCGGCGACAAACTCGGATAGGAACACCCCGGCGATGAGCATGCCACCCCAGCGGTGGCTGGCCACGTTGGCGATGTCCGCGAGCTTGGAGTCCAGCTCGGACCGTAGATGGTCGGGCAGCGGCATGGCCCAGCCGTTCTCCCCGACCTCCTGCGAGATCGTGGTGACCCGGTCCCGGAACTCCGGGGTACCCATGATCCCCGGCGTGCGGCTCCCCAACGCCACTATCTGAGCGCCGGTGAGGGTGGCGGTGTCGATGAGGTAGTCCGGAGCGTCCTGCGTTGCGCGGACCAGCGCGTCAGCAAGGATCAGTCGGCCCTCGGCGTCGGTGTTGAGCACCTCGACGGTTTTGCCGCCGTACATCGTGAGGACGTCCCCGGGCCGGTAGGCGGTGCCCGAGGGCATGTTCTCGGCCATCGGCACGGTGGCGATCACCTCCACCGGGAGCTCCAGCCGGGCCGCGAGCACCGCGGTGACGACCACGGCGGCCGCCCCCGCCATATCCATGGTCATCTCGTCCATCTTCGCCGCCGGCTTGATCGAGATGCCACCGGTGTCGAAGGTGATCCCCTTACCGACCAGGGCGACCTTCGCCCTCGGCGCCGCCGGGGTGTAATGCAGCCGGACCAGCCGCGGCGGGCGGGACGAGCCGCCGCCGACTCCCAGGATGCCGCCGTAACCCTCGCGCCGCAGCGCCTTCGCGCCGAGCACCTCGGTGCGCAGCCCGGCCTGCTCGGCCAGCGCCACCGCGCGCTCAGCGAACGATGCTGGGTACAGGTCGTTGGGCGGCGTGTTCACCAGGTCACGTGCGGCCGCAACCGCTTCGGCAACGGCGGTAGCCCGGGCCAACTCCTGCCGCGCGCTCGCGGCGTGGGTCGAGGACACCGACAGGTCCATCCGGCCCAGCGGCCCGTCCCCGTTCTGGGACCGGTACGCGGTGAATGCATAGCCGCCCAGCGCGGCGCCCTCCGCGGCGGCGGCCAGGTCAATCCGAGATAACGTGGTGACCGCACGGGAGGTACCGGACAGTGCCCGGGCCGCCGCCCCAGCGGCTCGACGCACCTGCTCGCCGGTCGGTTGATCATCGACCGCGCCGAGGCCTGTGGCGATCAGCAGCGGGGCGCCGATGGCTCCACGGGTGGGTACCTTGATCACCTCGTCGGCTTTGCCTCGGGCGCCCAGTACGGCTAGCAGGTCAGTGAGCGCGCCGTCGAACGCCGCGTCAACCTCCTCGCCACCCTGGGCGAGCTGAGGACCCTCTTCGCCGGGCACGGTGCCGATCACGACGGCATCGACCGTCGCAGTGGTCACCGAGGCATCGGTAAGACCCAGCGTCGGGGTGGTCACGATGATCTCCTCGCTGATCTGGCCAGATAGTGTCGGAGGTTACTACGAGGTAGCGTTCCACAGTCGTGAGGACACCTCTGCGCCGTGGCCCCCTGCACGCCTTCCACGTCGAGACCGGCGCCACCCTCGGATCGTTCGGCGGCTGGGAGATGCCCCTTCACTATGTCGGCGTCGTCGCTGAGCACACCGCCGTGCGGGAAGCGGTCGGGGTGTTCGACGTCACCCATCTGGGCAAGGTGAGTGTCACCGGTCCAGCGGCTGCGGAGTTCGTCAACTCGTGTCTCACCGCCGACCTCGCCAAGATCGGTCCGGGCCGGGCGCAGTACACGCTGTGTTGCGCGGCGGACGGCGGTGTGGTGGACGACCTGATCGCCTACCTGGTCGGCTCGGACAACGTGTTCTGTGTGCCGAATGCGGCGAACACCGGGGAGGTCGGTCGGCGGCTGTCCGCCGCGGCGCCCCCGGGGGTACGGGTGACCGATCGGCACGACGAGTTCGCCGTGCTGGCCGTGCAGGGACCCCGCTCGGCCGAGGTCCTCGCCGCCGTCGGGCTGCCCAGTGACATGGACTACATGGCCTTCGCCGACGCCGACCACGACGGCGTGCCGGTGCGGGTTGGTCGCACCGGCTACACCGGCGAGCATGGCTACGAACTGCTGCCGCCGTGGGAGCACGCGCCCGCACTATGGGAGGCGCTGCTGCGGGCCGCCGGCCCGCTCGGTGGCCAGGCGTGCGGACTCGGTGCCCGGGACACCCTGCGCACCGAGATGGGCTACCCGCTGCACGGCCAGGATCTCGGGCCGGGGATCACTCCGGTGCAGGGCGGCGCCTCCTGGGCGGTTGGCTGGGGCAAGCCGGCCTTCTGGGGGCGTGACACGCTGCTCGCCGAGCGCGAGCGGGGCCCATCCCGGCGGTTACGCGGGTTGCGGGCCACCGGGCGCGGGGTGCCACGGCCGCACATGGCGGTGCGGTCCCCGGCGGGTGCGCCATTGGGGGAGACCACCTCGGGCACCTTCTCCCCGACGCTGCGCACCGGCATCGCGCTGGCGCTGCTCGATCCCGCCGTGCGACCGGGGGACACCGTCGAGGTGGACGTCCGCGGCCGAGCCCTGCCCTGCGAGGTGGTCAAACCTCCCTTCGTGCCCTCCCACGTGCGCTGACACGAACGGCGCATCTGCTGCTTCACGTCAAGGGTCGATACGCGTGATCGTCCCGCTCTGGAGAGCCATCCAGAGGTAGTGGGACGTCCTACCATTTCGGCGCGGGACGGGATACCGTGCTGGTCATGAGTGCCGCTCCACCGTTCACCCGCCTCCCCCACCCGTCTCCGACGACGTCGCAACGGAGGGCGGAGATCCTGGCCGCGCCGGGCTTCGGCCGTTATTTCACCGACCACATGGTGGAGATTCGCTGGACCGCCGGTGTCGGCTGGCACGATCCCGAAATTGGCCCGTACCGGCCGCTCATGATGGACCCGGCAGCCTTGGTGCTGCACTACGGGCAGGCGGTCTTCGAAGGTCTCAAGGCATACCGGCAACCAGACGGCACGGTGTCCTCCTTCCGCCCGCTGGCCAACGCCGCCCGGTTCCGCTCCTCGGCCCGCCGGATAGCGATGCCGGAGCTACCCGACGAACTGTTCCTCGGCTCGCTGCGGGAACTGGTACGCACCGACATCGACTGGGTGCCCGCCCCCGGCGGGGAGGAATCCCTGTACCTGCGGCCGCTGATGTTCGCTACCGAGGTGGGGCTCGGGGTCCGCCCTGCGGCGACCTACCGGTACCTGCTCATCGCCTCGCCAGCTGGCCCGTACTTCCGTGGCGGGCTCAAGCCGGTCAGCGTGTGGCTGTCCACCGAATACGTCCGGGCGTCCCCCGGCGGCACCGGGGCTGCCAAGTTCGCCGGGAACTATGCCGCCTCGCTGGTGGCCCAGCAGCAGGCCGCTGACAAGAACTGCGACCAGGTCGTGTGGCTGGACGCGGTCGAGCGGCGCTGGGTGGAGGAGATGGGCGGGATGAACCTCTACTTCGTCTTCGGGGAGGGACAGCAGGCCCGGCTGGTGACGCCGGAGCTCACCGGCACACTGTTGCCCGGCATCACCCGCGACTCCCTGCTCACGCTGGCCCGGGACCGCGGGATGGGCGTCGAGGAGCGACGGATCTCCACCGAGGAGTGGGAAAAGGGCGTGGAGACCGGGGATATTTCGGAGGTCTTCGCGTGCGGCACCGCCGCGGTGATCACCCCGGTCGGTCGGGTCGCGTACTCCAGCGGTGAGTTCACCATCGGCAGTGGCCAACCCGGGCCCGTCACCAGCCAACTACGCGCGGCGCTCACCGCGATCCAGCGCGGTGCCGCGCCCGACCCGCACGGCTGGATGGTCCCGCTCACCTGATCCGGGGTGCGGTCAGCCCACCGCGCACACGGCGAGCACCACTGTGGTGGCCAGCTCGTTGCTGGCGCCGAGCACATCGCCGGTGACACCGCCGAAGCGGCGCTGGGTGTGCGCCGAGAGCGCCACGACCACCAGGGCGGCCAGAGCCACCGCCAGCGTGCCCTGCCAGGCCCGGCCGGGCACCGCCATCAGCCCGCCGGCCAGCAAGGCTGCCGACCAAGCCACGGGAACAGCGGGCGGCTGGCTACCGGCCACCAGTGCGCCCAACCCTGCTGGCCGGGCCGGCGGCATCCCCGTCCGGGCGCACCAGCTGAAGGCGACCCGCCCTGCGGTGACCGCGAGCAGCACGGCGACCAGCCGGCTGGTCTCGGCCAGCGCCCCCAGCGCGACTGCCTGAGTGGTCAGCACCAGCACCAGCGCGACCACCCCGAACGGTCCGGTTGCCCCGTCCCGCATCACCGCCAGTGCCTGCTGCGGCCCGCCGTAGCAGCCCAGCCCGTCGGCGGTGTCGGCGAGCCCGTCCAGGTGCATCCCGCGGGTCAGCCCGGCCAGCGTCGCCACCACGACCATCCCGGTGAGCAGCGGCGGAGTGCCCAGCGCGGCCAGCGCTGCCAGCATTCCGACAGCCAGCAGGCCCAACCCGGCGCCGATCAAGGGAGCCCAGTACAGCGCCCGGCGAGCGACCACCTGGTCCACCTTGACGGGTGCGCGCACCGGCAGCACGGTCAGCCAGGACACCGCCAGCCGCAACCCGCGGCTCACCTCGTGGGCACTGGATCACCTGCAGGCCCAGAGACGCCGGCGTCGTCGAAGGTGGCCATCTCGGCGAGCACCCGGACGGCCATCTGCACCAGCGGCAGCGCCGCCACCGCCCCGGAGCCCTCGCCCAGCCGCATCCCCAGATCCAGGATGGGATCCAACTCCAGATGCTCCAGCACCAGCGTGTGCGCAGGCTCCACGGAGCGGTGCCCAGCCACCCACCACTGCCGTGCTCCAGGCGCGAGTTCCTCGGCGAGCATCGCCGCTGCCCCGACGACCACGCCGTCGAGGATGACCGGGGTGCGCCGGGCCGCGGCCTGGGCCAGGAAGGCGGCCATCGCCGCGATGTCGGCGCCGCCTGCGGTGCGCAGCAATGCGACGGCGTCCCCGACGACTGGTCGGGCCCGGCGCAGCGCGTCGCGGATCGCTGCGGCCTTGCGCATCCAGCCGGCATCGTCGATCCCGGTTCCACGCCCCACTACCGCCACCGGCTCCACGCCGGTGAGCGCCGCCACCAGCACTGCGGCGGGGGTGGTGTTGCCGATTCCCATGTCGCCCGCGATCAGCAGGTCGGCGCCGCGGTCCACCTCCTCGTCGGCGATCGCCACCCCGGCGGCCAGTGCCTGGGTCACCTCAGCGTCGGTCAGCGCGTCCTCACGGTCGATCACGCCACTGTTGCGGCGAACCTTGTGCCGGGTGACCAGCGGCGACGCTTCGGCGCTCGATGCAGCCGGCTCGCCGTCCACGGCCATGTCGACCACTCGCACCGCAGCCCCGGCGAGAGCGGCGAGCACGTTCACCGCCGCCCCTCCGTCCAGGAAGTTGCTCACCATCTGCCGGGTGACCTCGCTGGGATAGGCGGAGACTCCGCGCGCGGCGACACCATGGTCTCCGGTGAACACCACCACCTGGGGCTGGGCAAACGGGCGTGGTGGGCAGACCCCTTGGCAGGCGGCGGCCCAGACCCCCAGCTCCTCCAGCCGACCCAGGGAGCCCGCCGGTTTGGTCAGCTGTTCATGGCGGGCCACCGCCTCCCGATGGGCCTGCTGGTCGGGTGGCGTGATCCTGGGGAACTCCACGCGGCGCTCCTGTAGTCCTCGGGGTTGATGCCTCGACCCTGCGAGCAGGTCTCGGTGTCCTCCGCTTGCCTGCATCCTGCCCGCCGGGGCACCGGGCACTCCAGCGTGGCGCAACCGCACCGGCAGCCCTGCCACCAGCAGCAGCACCTCGTCGCACACCGAGGCGAGTTCGGCGTTCAGCGTGCCGAGCTCGTCGCGAAACAGCCGCCCAGCGCGGGTCGTAGGCACGACACCAAGCCCGACCTCCGCGCTGACCAGTACCAGCCGGGCCGGGCAGGCCGCCACCGCCGACACTAGCTCCGAGCACCGTGCGCGGCAGGCCGCCACCGCCTCCGGCCCGCCCGCCCAGGCTCCCGCGTCGTCCAGCTCTCCGGTCAGCCAGGTGGCCACGTCATCAACCAGCACCGGGACCGGTCCTGCGGTGCGCAGTGCAGCAGGCAGGTCGGACGGCTCAACGGTGCACCAGCCCGGTGGCCTGCGGGCCACGTGCACGGCGATCCGCGCCTCCCAGTCCGGGTCATCGAACTGGCGCCGGGCGGTCGCCAGGTACTCCACCTGCGCCTCGCTCAGTAATCCCTCGGCATGTGCGGACTTTCCCGAGCGCGCACCACCGAGCACCAGCGTCCGCACCTGACCTCCTTGCCGCCGCTGACGACGCTACCGTCGGGCGATGACCCTTCGGTGGCGCTACCAGGATCGGGCCGGCGGCCAGGCGGCAGGCCCGGACATCACCTTCAACGATCAGGAGGACGCCGAGGAGTGGCTCGGCCGCGAGTGGCCGGCCTTGCTCGAGGGCGGCGTGGCGGCGGTCACGCTGCTTGACGGCGAAGACGAGGTGTACGGCCCGATGAGCCTGCGACCGTCGTGAACAGACCTGCTACGGGATGGGGTCGCGATGACCGACGCGAGGCTTGGGTACCCGCAGCCGGCGCAGCTGGGTCGCCCTGGTCATTGCGTAGAATCCCAGGCCCACGCCGGTTCCCGATGCATCGGGAAACCGTTCGCGGACGCGGCGATTGACGATCCGGCCGAGCAGCACCCCCTCGACGATCATCGTGACGAGCATCGCCATCGACACCAGCGACACGTACTGTTGCACTGCAGGTGACGGCACCAGGATCACCACGATCACCAGCAGCGCCAGCGGCATGAACAGGCCGGAGATGTTGCGCCGGGAGTCCACCAGGTCCCGGACGTAGGCCTTCACCGGGCCGCGATCGCGGGGCAGCAGGTACTTCTCGTCCCCGGACATCATCCGCTCGCGGCGCGCCGCCGAGGCGTTGCGGCGCGCCTCCTTGGACCCGCGCATTCGGCGTAGAGCTTCCCGCTGGGTGCGCGGTGGGGGCGGGGCCGGACCCCGCTTGCGGCCCTCGGCCTCTCGCCGGCTTGGCGTGGGCCGGCCCTTGCCGGCGGGGCGGGCCCGGTGTGTCACGTCGTCGGCGTCGGGCGCCACCTCCTCCGCTGGCTCCTCGGGATCGGTGGCTCCCGGGCCGGTCTTGCCGCGCAGGAACCTCACGGTGACCAGACTAGGACAACGTGCCGGAGGCGTAGCGTCGGCAGCTGTGCGCGTGGTGATCGCCCCGGACTGTTTCGGTGGGACGTTGAGCGCTGTGGAGGCGGCCGAAGCCGTCGAAAGGGGATGGCGGGCGGTCGCCCCCGGCGACGAGCTGGTGTTGCGCCCGCTGGCTGACGGAGGCCCAGGTTTCGTGGCTGTGTTGCACGGTGCGCTGGGTGGAATCGTGCACGGTCTCCGGGTCACCGGCCCGACGGGGGAGCCGGTGACTGCCCGCTGGCTGGAGCACGAGACGACCGGTTACGTGGAGGCCGCGCAGGCTTGCGGCCTGCACCTGGTGCCCCCCGGGCAGCGCGATGCGATGACAGCGACCAGCCGCGGGGTGGGGGAGCTGCTCGCCGCGGTGCGAGACACTGGCCTGCGCACTGCGATGGTGGGTCTGGGCGGTTCGGCCAGCTCCGACGGTGGGGCCGGAGCGCTCGCGGCTCTCGGCGCAGTTGCCGTGGACAACGCAGGCCAGCCGCTACCGGCCGGCGGCGCTGCCCTCGCCCGGTGTGCGCGGCTCGACGGCCGGGCCGCGGTGGACGGCCTGCGGCTGGTCGCTGCCGCGGATGTGACCAACCCGCTGCTGGGCCGGTACGGCGCCGCCGAGGTGTTCGGACCGCAGAAGGGTGCCGGACCTGAGCAGGTTCTGGAGCTGGAGGCGGCGCTGGCCCGCTGGGCCGACGTGCTGGAGGGGGCGACCGGCCGGGCGGTCCGGGAGCTGCCCTCGGCCGGGGCAGCCGGAGGCCTCGGTGCAGCGCTGCTCGGGCTCGGCGCCGAGCAGGTCTCCGGCGCGCAGCTGGTCGCCGAACGCACCGGCCTGGACGATGCGCTGGACTCCGCCGAGCTGGTGGTCACCGGTGAGGGCAGCTTCGACTGGCAGTCGCTACGCGGCAAGCTCGTTACCGCGCTTGCCGAAGGCGCCGCGCGGCGTGGGCTGCCCTGCATCGTGCTGGCCGGGCAAGTGTCGGTCGGGCGACGGGAGGCCGCCGCGGTCGGGGTTTCGGCCGCTTATGCCGCCGCAGAGCTGGCCGGCTCGGTGCAGGCCGCACTGGCCGACCCGGCGGGTACCTTGGAAGCGGTGGCCGAGCACGCCGCTCGGCAGTGGGGCGGGCGGTGAGCTGCTCCCCGTCACCACGGACCCCGTCACCACGGACCCCGCTGCCACGGATGCTGTGGCACCATGGAGGCACGGGAATCACCCGTCGGTCGCGGGCGTTGGTGTGACGCAGACAGCCCGTCCGTGCCGAGCGCCGATCCCCAGGGAGAGCCATGACCGTCGAGAACATCGCCGACACCGAGGGAGCCACCCACGGCGTCGAACTCACTGATGCTGCCGCCCTCAAGGCGAAGGCGCTGCTCGACCAGGAGGGCCGGACCGACATGCACCTGCGCATCGCCGTGCAGCCGGGGGGCTGCGCAGGGCTGCGCTACCAGCTGTTCTTCGATGAGCGCACGCTCGACGGCGACGCCAAGCGGGACTTCAACGGCCTCGCCGTGGTGGTCGACCGGATGAGTACCCCCTACCTGCAGGGCGCCGTGATCGATTTCGTGGACACCATCGAGAAGCAGGGCTTTACCATCGACAACCCCAACGCGGGCGGGTCCTGCGCGTGTGGGGACTCCTTCAACTGATCCGAGTGCTCCGGCATGTCCGGCGCTGGTGCCCGGCCCGCTATACCTGCACTGGGTAGTGCGGCTCGGGCACCTTGGGGGCAATCCGCTGCTCAATGAAGATGCCGTGCCAGAGCATGAAGACCAGTACCGCCCAGATTCGCCTACTGTGGTCTCGTGGGCCTGCGCGGTGCTCATCGAGCATCCGGTGCACCGCAGCGAGGTCCAAGAACTCCGCGGTGCCAGAGTCGTTGATGACGCCGCGTGCCCAGTCGTGCAGGTCTTCCCTTAGCCAGTGCCGGATCGGCACCGGGAAACCCAGTTTGCGCCGGTTCAACACGTGCGCGGGCACGATGTCGCGCAGCGCCCGGCGCAGGGCGTGCTTGGTGGTCTCGCGAGTGATCTTCTCCTCGAGCGGGATGGTGGACGCCACCCGGAACACCTCCGGGTCGAGGAAGGGCACCCGAAGCTCCAACGAGTTGGCCATGGTCATCTTGTCGGCCTTGACCAAGATGTCGCCACGCAGCCAGGTGAACAGGTCCACGTGCTGCATGCGGGTCACCGGATCCCAGCCGCGTGAGGCGGCATAGGCCGCCGCGGTGACGTCGGTGTGCGAGATGGTCGGGTCGTATCCGCGCAGCACCCCGCGCAGCTGGTCGTCCCGGAAGATCCGGGCGTTGCCGTAGTAGCGCTGTTCCAGCGTCAGTGCGCCGCGACGCAGCAGGTCCTTGCCGCGCACCCCGTCCGGAATGCAGAGGGAGATTCTGCCCAGCGTTCGGCGCAGCGCGCCGGGGACTTTCTCGAAAGCGGCCAGCGACAGCGGCTCCCGGTAGATGGTGTACCCGCCGAAGAGCTCGTCTGCGCCCTCGCCGGATAGCACCACCTTGACGTGCTCCCTGGCTTCCCTGGCGATGAACCACAGCGGCACCAGCGCGGGGTCAGCCACTGGGTCGTCGAGGTACCACACGATCAGCGGCAGCGCCTCGGCCAGCTCAGTGGCTGAGACAGTGCGGATCACGTGCCGGACATCGATCGCGGCCGCCGACTCGGCAGCCACCTCCACCTCGGAGTAGCCCTCCCGCTCGAAACCGGTGGTGAAGGTGATCAGATCCGGATTGTGTTCCCTGGCCAGCGCGGCGATGGCGGTGGAGTCGATCCCGCCGGACAGGAAGGCGCCGACGGTGACGTCGGCCCGCATGTGCTTGGCGACCGAGTCCCGCATCGCTGCGGTGATCTCGTCGTGCAGGGCGCACGCCTCGGCTTCGGAGCGGACTGGACGGGGTCGGAAATCGGGATGGAAGTAACGCTTGGTGACTAGCTTGCCACCGGGGGAGAGGGTGAACGAGGTGCCGGACTCGATCCGAATGATCCCGGTGTGCAGGGACGCCGGTTCGGGCACGTACTGCAGGCTCAGGTAATGCTGCAGCGCCCGGCGGTCCACCTCTGTGGACACACTCAGCGAAGGCGCCAGCTCGAGCAGGCTCTTCTTCTCGCTGGCGAACGCGACTCCGCCCGGCCCGGCACAGCTAAACAGCGGCTTGATACCGAAGGGGTCCCGGGCGCCGAAGGCCACCCGCAGTTGGGTGTCCCAGATCACAAACGCGAACATCCCCCGAAGCCGCTGCACGGCAGCGGGCCCGAAGTGGTGGTAGGCCGCAACGATGACCTCAGTATCGCCCTCGGTGACGAAATTCACGGCGCAGGGCTCGCGCCGCAGTTCCTCGCGGAGTTCGACGTAGTTGTAGATCTCCCCGTTGAACAGGATCGTGTAGCGCTCCGGTGCATCCGGCGGGCCCCACCGCAGGGGCTGGTGGGAGTGCTCGAGGTCGATGATGGACAGCCGGTTGAATCCCAGCACCACGTCTCCGTCGTGCCAGGTCCCGGTCTCGTCTGGGCCGCGATGCCGCTGGCAGCGCAACGCCGCAGTCACGTCCGCCACCCGTTGCGACGCGTCCTGCTGCGCCGTCAGCAATCCCAGCAACCCGCACACACTCTCGCCCTCTCAGCAGTGGCCGGCCCTCGGTCAGGGACATCCACAGCGGCTCACTATGACCATCTGTCCACTATGACAATCTGCTCAGTATGACGACCGTCGCGCGGGGCACCCGCTCCCCGGGGGAGCTCTGGCCGCGGCGCTGGTTTAGGCTCCACCTAGCGAGCTGACGATCGCATGGGGCGACGAGGAGGAACCTAGGCGTGATCGGCGTGGTCCGCTCTCGCGCGGCTCGGTTGCTGAAGGTAGCCGGTCTGGCCGGGATGGTCGCCTTTCTGTCCACCGGGTGCTCGGTGTACGACGTGTTCGCCTTCGGCTGGCCGGAGGGGGTCACCCCGCAGGCCGAGACGATGCGGGCACTGTGGATCTGGGCGACGGTAGCCGCGTTGGTGGTCGGGGCCATCGTCGGGGGAATGATTATGTGGTCGGTCGCCTTTCACCGCAAAACGTCCGACGAGATGCCTCGGCAGACCCAATATAACTTGCCGTTGGAGATCGTCTACACGGTCATCCCGTTCGTGATTGTTACGGTACTTTTTTACTTCACCGTCACATCGCAGAACTTCGTCAACGCCAAGGTCGATAACCCTGATCTGCGGGTGAGAGTGGTCGGTTTCCAATGGAACTGGGAGTTCCAGTACCTCCAGAACACACCGGGGAGGGATGGCAGCTACCAGGTCCGGCGCACCGAGGACGGCTCACCGCTGTCCACACTCGGCTCCCCCTTCACCGTCCCGATTCTGGTGGTTCCTACCGATCGGGTGGTGGAGTACCAGATCGTGTCCACCGACGTACTGCACTCGTTCTACATACCGGAGTTCCTCTTCAAGCGTGACGTCTTCCCGCGGCCGGAGAAGAACAGCACCGACAACGTGTTTCAGACCACGGTGGAGCGTCAGGGTGCCTTCGTCGGTCGCTGCGCCGAGTTGTGCGGCACTTACCACGCGATGATGAACTTCGAGCTTCGGGCCTTGCCGGGGAACCTATTCGACCGGTACATGATCCTGCGGGCCCAGACGAACCCGCAGACCAGCCGCCCGTACACCGCCGGAGAGGCTCTCGCGCAGCTGAACTGCGGTGAGCTGTGCGCGCCTGAGGCAGTGACCACTTCCCCGTTTGACACCGACCGCACCGCCCGGGAGATCCGTCAGGCCGGTGGGGGCCGCTAGCCTTGGAGTTATCGGCCGGTCCTTCGCCCATGTTCGAGAGCGAGGCAGCACTATGAGGGTCGAGGCGCGGATCTTTGAGATCACCACCGCATTCTTCTTTCTGTCCGCAGTGGTCTACGGCTTGTGGTCGCGTGGCGAGCCGGTCGGAACGGCAGCGTTAACTCTGACCGGCGGGCTGACCCTCATCATCGGCACTTATTTCCGCTTCGTCTCCCGGCGAGTCCAGATGCGCCCGGAAGACAACGTCGATGCCGAGATCTCTGACGGCGCCGG
>DATHTJ010000286.1:0-3333 GCA_035463315.1 Pseudonocardiaceae bacterium | reverse complement strand
TCCGAATGGTGATTCTGGTGCCGCCATTCGGCGCCGTCTAAAGCTACGGGCCGGAGCTGTCTCGGTCGAACTGCCCGTTCCTCGACCCCCGCTTGACGCTGGCTAGCAACAGCTGCGCGACGTCGAGCACTTCCGTTTGGTTGCCGGCCGTACTCTCGGCTGCCCGGGTGGTGAGGCCGTCGGTGAGCATCACCCGGCAGAACGGGCACCCGGTGGCGATCGCGGAGGTCTCGGTGGCGATCGCCTCGTCGACCCGGTCCAGGTTGACCCGCTTGCCGATGCGCTCCTCCATCCACATCCGCGCCCCCCCCGCCCCGCAGCACATCGAACGCTCGGCGTGCCGTGGCATCTCGGTCAGCTGCGCCCCGGAGGCGCCGATCAGCTCGCGCGGCGGCGAGTACACCTCGTTGTGCCGGCCCAGGTAGCACGGGTCGTGGTAGGTGACCGCGGGCCCGGCAGCAGCCTCGGGGGCGGGGACTGGCACGAGCCGCTTGTCCCGCACCAGCTGGTTGAGCAGCTGGGTGTGGTGCACCACCTCGTAGTGCCCGTCCAGCTGCGGGTACTCCCTGCCGAGGGTGTTGAAGCAGTGCGGGCAGGTCGTCACGATCTTGCGACGGCCCGGTTCGCGTCCCTCGAACACCGTGTTGAGCACCTCGACGTTCTGCTGCGCCAGCATCTGGAACACGAACTCGTTGCCCGATCGGCGGGCCGGATCCCCCGTGCAGGTCTCGCCATCCCCGAGGACCACATAGTTGACGCCAGCAACATGCAGCAGCTCGGCGGTGGCCCGCACCGTCCGCTTCGCATTGTCGTCATAAGCACCGGCGCAGCCGATCCAGAACAGGTACTCCACGTCGTCGGGCAGTGTCTCCTCAGTCAGCTGCGGGACCTCGAAGTCCAGGCCCTTTGCCCAGTCCATCCGGGCGGACTGGTTCTGCCCCCACGGGTTGCCCTTGTTCTCCAGGTTGCGGAACAGCGTGCCCAGCTCGGTGGGGAACTCCGCCTCGATCAGCACCTGGTAGCGGCGCATGTCAACAATATGGTCGACGTGCTCGATATCCACCGGGCACTGCTCCACGCAGGCCCCGCAGGTGGTGCACGACCACAGCACGTCGGGGTCGATCACTCCGCCCACCTCGGCGCTACCCACCAGCGGGCGGGCGGCCTGCTCGGGCCCCGATCCGGGGACCCGGCCAAAGCCGGACTCGGGCACGTGGTGACCGTTGCCTGCGGCCAGCGCCAGCACGTCGACATCGCTGTGATCCGGCATGGGCTGGTCGCCGATGAGATAGGGCGCCTTGGCGAACAGATGGTCGCGCAGGTCCATGATCACGAGTTTGGGAGACAGCGGCTTGCCGGTGTTCCACGCCGGGCACTGGCTCTGGCAGCGGCCGCACTCGGTGCAGGTCGCGAAGTCCAGCATGCCCTTCCAGGTGAAGTCCTCGATCTTGCCGCGGCCGAAGACGTCGTCCTCACCGGGATCCTCAAAGTCGATCTCCTTGCCACCCGACTCCATCGGCAACAGCGGGCCGAGCCCATTGGGCATCCGCTTGGCCGCGACGTTGATCGGCGCAACGAAGATGTGCAGGTGCTTGGAGTGCAGCACGATGATCAGAAAGGCCAGCATGACGCCGATGTGCAGCAGGAGCGCGACCGTCTCCAAGACCTCGTTGGCGCCTACGCCCAGCGGTGCCAGCAGGGCACCGGCGGCCTCCGAGGCGAACGCGCCGGAGGCGTAGGGGAACGTCTGCGTGTTCACCGCGGCCCCGCGGAACAGGAACATCGTCCAGATCACGTTAAAGATCATGAACAGGATGAGCCAGGCGCCGCCGGTGTGCGAGCCGTAGAAGCGCGACGCCCGCTCCCTGCGCTCCGGGGTTTGTCGCACCCGGATGAGCGCGAAGGCAATGATCGACGCGAGCACCGCGAGCGCGATGACGTCCTGCAGGAAGCCCAGCACCGGCCAGTGCCCGATCAGCGGGATGGCGAAGTGCGAATCGAACAGCGCCCCGTATGCCTCGACGTAGACCGTGAGCAGGATCACGAAGCCCCAGAAGGTGAAGAAGTGCGCCAGGCCCGGAATCGTCCACTTCAGCAGCCGCCGCTGCCCGAACACCTCGACCAGCTGGGCCCGTAGCCGGGCACCCAGGTCCGCGCTGCGGCCGTGGTCCGGCTGCCCGGAACGGATCAGGGCGTAGAGCCACCGCACTCGCTGAACAGCAAGAACCAGGGTCAGAATGGTCAACCCCAGGCCGATCACCAGCCGCACTGCCATCACGGCGCCCACCTCCGCGCTGCCCAGCGTCGAATGCAACGTAGCCAGGACTCCTAGCCGCAGATTACGGCTGCCAGCCGGGCCGCGCGCACCCCAGCGTGGCTCGCTGAGGGCAGCCGAATCGTCATCGGCCGCTGCTCATGCCGGGGCACTCGCAGGGAGCGGGGCGCCGGGTGGACTCCCGTGGGGGCGTCCGGGTGTTGCGGGTGCACCAGGTTGAGCAGTGCCCGCAGAGTGCATTCCGCGGGACCTTCGTAGGCCCAGACGACGACCTCGGGCGCGAACACGTCCACCCGGCCCACCTTCGGCAGCCTCGCTGCGATGACCTGATCCCAGCGCCGGATGGTGAGGTGATCGACGCAGTCCTCCCATTCGTAGGAGGCGGCCAGCGCGGTCGGTGCGGCTCGCGGACCGCAGCAGTACACGGTGAACCCGTCCGCGACGATGTCGAGCAGCAGCCCTTCCACCACCGGCGGCAGGCTCCCCTGGCTGTCGAGATCTGGCAGCAGCGTCACGTGGTCACCGCCCGTGCTGGTGGACGGTGGCCCCGGCCGATTCGGGGGGTCAGGCCGGGGCCACCGCCGTCCTGGTGAGGGGGCGCGCTCAACAGCGGGCTCACCGGAGCGCACCACCACGGGGAACTAGGCTTGTCGCTAACTTCCTTGCGCCTCGACAGTAGCATTTATAAAATTTGTCAGCAACTTTCACGATCTAGCAAGGAGGTCCTGTGGCACAGCGCAAGACGGTCCGGTCCCGCCGGCTGGGCAAGCAGATCCGGCGACTCCGTGATGATGCCCAGCTCAGCCAGGAGAAGCTGGTCGAGCTGATGAACGCCGATCAGCCTCAGCAGCGCCGCATCTCGGCCGCGCACCTGTCACGGGTGGAGTCCGGCGGTGCCCGGATCACCTCCGAGCACCTGGAACGGATCATCACGGTGCTCGACGTCGGCGCCGAGCAGGCGCAGCAGCTCGACGCGCTGCGGCTGCGAGCCGACGAGCGGGGCTGGTGGCAGGAGTACTCGGACATCGTCACCGAAGCCGTGGAGATGCTGGTCGAGA
>DATHTJ010000285.1:0-5115 GCA_035463315.1 Pseudonocardiaceae bacterium | reverse complement strand
AGCACCACATCCTGCTCACCGGCGAACGCTACGGGGTGCCACTGCCCTGGCCCGCTCAGGTGCACCGGGTCACCGGCGTCCTGGCGCTGCCCCCCACCGTGACCCCACGCGGGCCGATCACCTGGGCCCGGCCCCCGGGGGGGAGGACTCCCTGCGGCTGTGCCGCGAGATCGATCTTTTCGGGGCGGTGCGCACCGCGCTGACCGACTCTCCACCCGGCGTGCCTCCTCGATGAGAGGTGTGCTTTCTGGTCCCCTCATGACGAAGCGGGGCCTGGCGGTCAGATCGCGCCGTGCAGGGAGTTGCGGCCTGCGTAGCGGGCCTCGGCGCCCAACTCCTCCTCGATACGGATCAGCTGGTTGTATTTCGCGGTGCGATCGGACCGCGAGAGCGAACCGGTCTTGATCTGACCGCAGTTGGTCGCCACCGCAAGATCGGCGATGGTGGTGTCCTCAGTCTCGCCGGAGCGGTGCGACATGACCGCGGTGTAGCCGGCCTTGTGTGCGGCCTCGACGGTGGTCAGCGTCTCGGTGAGCGTCCCGATCTGGTTGACCTTCACCAGGATCGAGTTGGCGATGCCGCGCTCGATACCGTCCTTCAGCAGCTCGACGTTGGTGCAGAACACGTCGTCGCCGACGAGCTGCACGCGGTCGCCGATGGTGTCGGTGATGAGCTTCCAGCCCTCGATGTCGTCCTGGGCCATCCCGTCCTCGATCGACACGATCGGGAACCGCCTGGTCAGTTCGGCCACGTACTCGACGTGCTCCTCCACGGTGCGCTTCTTGCCCTCGCCCATGTAGACGTAGACACCGTCGCGGTAGAACTCGGAGGCAGCCGGATCCAGCAGCAGGGCGATGTCCGCACCCGGCGTGTAGCCGGACCGCTCGATGGCGCGGACGACGAACTCCAGCGCCTCATCCGCCGAGTTGAGGTTCGGCGCGAAGCCTCCCTCGTCTCCTACGTTGGTGCTGTGGCCCGCCTCGTGCAGCGCCTTGCGCAGCGTGTGGAACACCTCAGAGCCCATTCGCACGGCATCCGCGAAGGTCTCGGCCCCCACCGGACCGATCATGAACTCCTGGAAGTCGATCGGGTTGTCGGCGTGCGCACCACCGTTGATGATGTTCATCATCGGCATCGGCAGCAGGTGCGAGAAGACACCGCCGACGTAGCGGTACAACGGGAGGTCCTTGCTGGCCGCGGCGGCCTTCGCGACCGCGAGCGAGACGCCGAGGGTGGCGTTCGCGCCTAGGCGCCCCTTGTTGGGCGTGCCGTCGAGCGCGATCATCGCCCGGTCGACCTCGGCCTGCGACTCGGCAGGTAGGCCGCGGACCACGTCGGCGATCTCGGTGTTCACGGCCTGCACTGCTGTGCGGACGCCCTTGCCGTGGAAGCGGTTCTTGTCGCCGTCGCGCAGCTCGACCGCCTCGTTCGTGCCGGTGGAGGCGCCGGACGGGACCGCCGCCCTGCCGAGCGAACCGTCCTCCAGCAGGACGTCGACCTCGACAGTCGGGTTGCCGCGACTGTCGAGAATCTCGCGGCCGCTCACTCGGACAATAGCTGTCATCTCTCTCCTTGGGTGGGTGTTTCCCGCACCTCGGACGTCTGGTATCCGCGGTGCTAGTCACTGACATGTGCAGACTCGGGGAGCCATGCCCTCCGGGGCGTTCTTGGCGCCGGGCTCGTCGACGATAAAGCTGGTGCCCAGGATCGCCAGATCCCAGCGGTCGATGCAGCAGATCGGCCGGTTCGTCGGCGACGTGCACGAAGCTGGGCACCCGGTTGGGCTGGCCAGGCAGCCTATACCTGGCACCCGTGGACGTTTCGCCTGGCCGTCGCACATCCTGTGTCGAGCGATGGTATGCAGTGGAGTTGCGGCCCGCCGCCGACGGTAAGCCGCCGGTCCCGTTCCTGGGTCACGCAGTGCTCTGATCGTGCGCTGATACCACCGTTTCTCCTCTGTCATCAACCCCCGACGCGGCGGCGGGCGCCCTCCCGTGTCGCAGGGGCACGCTGCGATCACGCTGCGAGCACTCCGCTGCGGCCGCGACCGCCTCGTCAACGTCGTCATACCGCGGGAACCGCTGCGTGAGCTTGAGCACGTCGAGGACGCGCATCACCGGACGGCTGTTGCCCACCAGGACCATCGCATAACGGTCTTGCTGCGCCGTCAACGCCTGCATCAGCACGTCGACGCCGGCCGCCGAGAAGAATGTGACGCCCGACAGATCCACCACCAGGTGTCCCGGCTCATCACTGGTCGCCTGCTGGAGCTGATCCCCCAGCAGCGGCCCCGTGGCCACGTCCACCTCGCCCACCGCCGTGCACACCACGGTCCCTACTCGCGGATGGCTCAAAGTCGCGGTCAACAGCGGTGCGGCGGGGCCATGCCACGCGTCCGTACACGTCACATCATCTGCCATAGCGGTCGCTTTCCTGCGAGCCGCTGAGTGCCCGCTTACTCGCAACACGCTTGGCCCAGCCCCGGCGGGGCACGTCGTCGTGCGTGTCGCTACCGCGCGGCTCACCTTGGAGAGACGTGCTAACGGTCAGCCAGCTCTCACGATACAGATCGGTCTCGTCACGTCAACTGTGACGCCCCGTGGTCCGGTGATCGCGTTGCGGTGTTTGCCGGGCACGGACAGACGAAGGCACCTCATCCGGCACCGAGCACCTCGGCTCCGTTCTCTACCGGCCCCGCTCTCTACCGGGCTGCGGGCGCGGTGGCCGGGACGGGCGCGGGCTGCGTCCGTGCGGGAACGGTGAGTACCGCCCAGACCACCTTGCCCTCGGGAAGCCGGGATGCGGTTCCCCAGGTCCGGCTCAGCTTGTCAACAAGCACCAGACCGCGGCCGCCGGCAGCACGGAGACCGGGCACGCGCAGCCGGGGCGGGCGCGGGTCCATGTCGGCCACCGCGACGGTAAGCTTGTTGCTGCGCAGCTCCAGGCGCAGCCAGCCGTCCGAACGCGCGTGGTACACCATGTTGTCGGTCAGCTCCGAGGCAACTACCACGGCGTCGGTGGCCATGGCGGGGACCCCCCACTCGTGGCAGGCCTGCGCGGCCAGCCGCCTGGCTAGCCGCGCGCTAGCGGGCTCGCAGGGCAGTTGCACCTGGCACCGGCGACGGCGGGGTGCCGCGTCGAGACCCTTGAGGGCTTCGCTGACGCTGCGGTAGGTCGGGACGAATCGCGGCACGGCGCTGAAGTCGAGCAAGGTACGGAGCGGTTGTCTCGCCGCGGCCAGCACGAGCGGCACTCCGGGCCAGTCACTGATGCGGTCACTCACGGTGGGGAACACTGTCAGCAACGACGCAATAGCCGCCCGCATGCTGGCCAGGTCCACCACAATCGCTGTGGGTTCCTTGGCCGCGCACTCGAACAGGCCGTCCCGCAGCCGCTCGTAGGTCTCGCAGATCAGCTCCCCCACCGGCCGCACCACCAAGGCGCAACCCCTCACGTGAGCGTCAAGCACGAGGGGGGCGGTCATGTCACAGCGTATCGCCCCAGCGATACCCATACGATCATCCGTGCCACCTAACCGACTAGCCATCTGTTCACCCCCGTCGCCGACGCCGAACGTACTCATATTCACTGGGGTTCGCATCAAACTGTGCGTGGTGTTTGGGTACCCCGCTCGATAGGCGTGTACGCTCCTGCCATCCGGTGGTGTGTGTCTCACTCTGTGTCGCAGAATTGCGTTCCATTAGTGAGCATCGTCGGGATCCTGGGTGCGGGTGTGGCGGGTGTGGCGACGCACCGCTCAGCACTGCCCAGAAGGATGACAGGTCAAGGGACTTTGTCCTGAAGTGAGGATTCAGTGTCCCGGTGGCTCCCCGTCGGTCGCCGCTGCGCCCGGCACGGATGTAGCACAACCGGCGGCTGGTGGGTGTCAAGCAGCGGCTCATGGCGGGCGACAATCTCGTCCTGCAGGTCAACAGCGTTCCACACGGTGGAGCAGTCACTGCCAGTGGGGACCCCGGGTTTACTGAGAGGTGAGCGGGGGTAACTGACTGCAACAACGGTCCCGGCTTCCGGATGCGACGCTCGGGCCGCAAGAGAGGAACCGGTGTCCCTCGGGGGCGCCGCCCGAGGACCTAGAGGGGAGCCGGAGATGGTTCGAGTACCCGTCAGGCCGATCATCCGCGCGGTCAGGACCTTGTCAGGGGCTGCTGGGAGCCGCGGGACGTGGGCGCGGCAGGACCGCGGGCGCTCTGGCCGCGCCCAGGTCCCGCCGTGAGTCGCGTCGTTGCGGGCCAGCGTGGCCTTGTTCGTCGCGACGTGGTCCGGATCACCGGTTGATCCTTGACTGGTCCCTCACCAAACTCTATGGAAAGACCACTAAGGAGGAGGAAATGACTGTTGAAGTGACTGTCCTGGTGGCATCCGTCTTGGTGATATTTGTCTTTGGCGTACTCATGGGGTGCAGGCTCAGCGAGCGGCAGCTGGCGGGGCGAGCGAGACGGCAAGCAGCAGCGCAAAGCTCCCTCTATAGGCAATTGCACGAGCTTCAGGCTGCAAGACAAAATGGTCACCCTGCTCGGATGAAAAGGGGGTAGCCCACTCGACAAGCGCGATGATCAGGACTGCGCTGGGGAATCTGCCGGGTGGCCCGAGGTAGCGGCCGCTGAGGATCTTCCAGCTCTTCAGAGGGGACATGACGGGACGTGATCCCGCGAGGTCTCTGTTTACCTCTTTCTGGTATCGATCAGTTCACCACCGGGAGGTTTGCTGTGGCCAGTCAGGACATTACAGCCGCCGACGCCGAGTCAGGCGGTGATGGGCCGTGATCGGCATCGATCGCCTCGCGTCACACCAGCAGGTCACGGGGCAGGAACCAGCATGTTGGGGGGTGGATCCTGAGGTGTTCTACGGGCCGGCTGACAGCCCTGCGGGCAGGCCACTGCATGGCTGGGAGCGGCGGGCGCTGGCGGTATGTGCGGGTTGCCCAGTGGTGGCGGCGTGCCTGGCTGAGGCGTTGGAGTTCCCGGCCGCCGAGCAGTACGGCGTCATGGGGGGCATGACCGCGGGGCAGCGCCGGGCGGTGCTGTGGGCATCGCGTCGGGGGCGGGGGCGAGCGCAGCGACCCCGAAGGGGAGGCCAGGAGGCTTTTCCGCCCCT
>DATHTJ010000284.1:0-1889 GCA_035463315.1 Pseudonocardiaceae bacterium | reverse complement strand
AGGTTGAGGTCTGGCCCGGGCAGGGGGTGGTCTGTCGCGATGGCACGGAGGTCCACCTGACCCGTACTGAGTTCCGGTTACTGGTGGAGCTGGCGGTGGCCGATGGTGGGGTGGTCACTCGTGAGGAGCTCCTTCAGCGGGTGTGGGGTTATGACTATTTTGGGGACACTCGGCTGCTCGACGTGCACATCCGCCGGCTTCGTCGCAAGATCGAGGCCAACCCGAACGAGCCTGCCCTGGTGCTCACCGTTCGTGGAGTGGGCTACAAGGTCGGTAAGAACGCTTGACACCCACGTGCAAGGAGAGGGCCGGGTTCGGCATGCTGCGGCTGTCGCTGCGCTGGCGGGTGGCGGTGGCGTTCGGGTTGAGTTCGCTGGTAGTGGCGAGCCTGTTTGCGGTTGCCACGTGGCATCTCGCTTCCAGCTACATGCTCGGGCAACGCGAGCAGAGCGTCACCGCGCAGGCCGTGGCCAACGCGCGCCTCGTCGAGGGCGCGCTGCGAGTCGGGAGCGAAGGGCTCAACGAGTTGCTGACCGGTCTGGCCGGGGATCCCCAATCGACGATCCTGCTTCACCGCAAGGAAAGCTGGATCACCAGTGGTCGGCAGGTCGATCCCGCCGCCTTGCCCGCTGGGCTGCTGGCGCTGGCGCGGGAGGGCACGCCAGCCCGCCAGCGCCTCGTTGTCGGCAAGGTCTCGGTGCTCGCCGTCGCCTTGCCGGTCGCCGCCGAAGACGGCATCTACGTCCAACTGTCCCCGCTGGTGGAACTCGAGCGCAGCTTCCGGTTCCTGAGCAGGTTGCTGGTTGCAGGCACGGCGTTGAGCGCCCTGCTCGGGGTCACGCTGGGCTGGTGGACCAGCCGGCGCGCATTACGCCCGCTCACCGAGCTCACCGCTGCCGCTGCCCGGGTGGCCCAGGGAGATCTGCAGGCCCGTCTGCCGCAGCAGTCCGATCCCGATCTCGCTCCGCTGGCGGCAACCTTCAATGCGACCGCGTCGGCGTTGGAGCAGCGGGTGCGGCGGGACGCCCGTTTCGCTGGTGACGTGAGCCACGAACTCCGGTCCCCACTCACGACCATGGTCAATGCCAGCGAAGTACTCCAACGTCGGCGCGGCGAGCTGTCGACCACCGCGCGCACAGCGGCGGACCTGCTCGCCAATGAGGTGCAGCGGTTCCGGCACATGGTCGTTGATCTGCTTGAAATTGCCCGCCTCGATCAGGACGTAGACGACCAAGCATTGGAGGCAATCGACTTCGGTGAGCTGGTGCGCAACGTCGCAGCCAGCCGCCCCAGTGACGTGCCGATCGACGTCGAGCAGCCACCACCTCTTGTCCTGGCCGATCGGCGCCGTCTGGACCGTGTGGTGGCCAATCTGCTCGACAACGCCGAACGCCACGGCGGCGGCCCTGTCCGGATCGCCGTCTCACGTCGGAACGGTTGCGTGCGCCTAGAGGTCGACGACGCTGGCCCCGGCGTGCCGGTCCAGCTGCGCGAGCGGGTTTTCGAGCGGTTCGCCCGTGGGGCACACGCCGGGCACCGCAGCGATGACGACGGCAGTGGGCTCGGGCTTGCGGTGGTCGCTCAACACGTCAGCGCGCACAGCGGCGCGGTGTGGGTAGAAGACAGTCCCAGCGCAGGCGCTCGGTTCGTCGTCGAACTCCCGGAGCTGCCCCGATGACGTCCCGGCTAACGGCGCAAGTCATGATCAGCGCCAACACGGTCGTTGCCGCAACCACTACGGCCTGCACTCCAAGGTAAATGACTGTTCGTTCGAGGCGTGGCGTGTTGGACTATCCGTCTGAAAGTAGAACATGAAGTTGCCAGGCGTGGCGCTCGAGACGAGATTGAACGTATACGATATATTCTGGGTACCCGGGCTCCAGAAGTAG
>DATHTJ010000283.1:0-27738 GCA_035463315.1 Pseudonocardiaceae bacterium | reverse complement strand
CAAGGACCTCACGGTGGGTTTCGCCATCGATGGCTACACCCGTTGGCGCCTGCTGGAGGGATTAGACGACATCGCGCTGAGCCTGCGGCACGCCGAGGAGATCGACGCGTTCGAGGCCCGTCGGCCGTCCTGGCTGCCAATCACGACACCCGGACGGTGAGGGGGGCGACAAGGTCACTATTACCGGTTTCGGCGCCTTCGAGAAGCGGGCGCGGGTGGCGCGCAATCCCCGCACCGGGCAGTCGGTGAAAGTTAAGAAGACCAACGTGCCCGCCTTTCGCCGGACACTTTATTCCGCGAAGTCGTGAGTGGGGCGCGCAAGCTGCCGCCAGTGGGGCGGGTACCAACGGTGCGTCAAGAAGTCCGCTACCAAGAAGTGCGCCGCCAAGAAGTGAGAGCGTGCTCAGCCCAGTGCGTCGTCGTAGTAGTCGGCGGCCAGCAGTGGGGGTGCCAGCGACCCGCTGCCGAAGAACAGCCCCCAGTAGCTGCCCTTTCGGCTGGGCACATCCACTAGGTCAAGCCCAGCTTCCTTGGTGAGTGTGCTGACCAGGTCGGGAATCACCCCGCCCTGGCTGCATACCACGGCCGGACCCCCGGGCTCGCCCGCGACCTCGACCAGCCGGGCGAGGCCGGCCGCTGGATCGGCCAGGTATGCCTCCTCGGACAACCGCGGTTCCTCGATGATCGAAACCCCAAGATCCGCTGCGAGACCTTCAACGCTCTGGCGGCACCGCAGCGGTGGTGCCGAATACACCCGCTGCGCTCCGAACAGCGGCAGCAGCGCCCGCAGGGCTTCGGCCTGCCGCCGGCCCGTCGTGGTCAGCGAGCGCAGGTCATCGTCGCCCTGCCACGTCTCCCGCTCGCCTGCCTCGCCGTGCCGGACCAGCAGCACGGTGTTGGCTATGGCCGTCGCGCCGTCGAGGCCGGTCAGCAGCGTTCGGTCGTGCCGGTGGGTGAGCAGTTCCGTCGCCTTGGCCAAGGGCAGCCAGCGCAGCTCGTCCACCTCCTCGCTGGGGCTGAAGCTGCCACCCGTGGGACGCGCTGCCCAGTAGTGCGCCACTTTCTGGCCCCAGCGCACCAGATAACGGGTGCTGCCCAACCTGGCGCTGAGCGCGACGGTGTGTCCGGTCTCCTCGGCCACCTCGCGGACCGCAGTGAGCGGCAGCGCCTCCCCGGAGTGCGGCTTGCCCTTGGGAAGTGACCAGTCGTCATAACGGGGCCGGTGCACCAGTGCCACCTCGACGTCGCCGGATGGCGACAGTTGCCACATGACGGCGCCCGCGGCGATCAGTCCCGGCACAGTTCATTCACCCTTGCGTGTCGGAGGATCTCTTGCACCTGGTGATCGCGGACGGTGGATCCGTCGGTGGGGGAGACATTCCACGAGCCATCGGATTCCAAGACCCAGCATCGTGTCGCCGGGTCCAGGGCAGAGGCGAGCAGTGCATCCAGCTCGTCGGTCATCTGCCGGTCTGCCACCCGCACCAGGACCTCTACCCGGCGGTCCAGGTTACGGTGCATGATGTCAGCGCTGCCGATCCAGTGCTCGTCGGCACCCACGAAGTGAAAGACTCGCGAGTGCTCGAGGAAGCGACCCAGGATCGAGCGCACCCGGATGTTCTCCGACAGCCCCGGACGTCCGGGAATCAGTGCGCAGATGCTGCGGACCACCAGGTCGACGGAGACACCCGCCAACGACGCCCGATACAGCGCATCGATTACCTGCTCGTCCACCAGAGAGTTGACCTTGATCCGGATCCCGGCCGGGCGGCCCGCCCGAGCGCGGGCGATCTCGCCCTCGATCCGATCCACGATGCCGCGCCGGATTCCATAGGGCGCCACCAGCAGGCTGCGGTAGACCGTCTGCCGCGCATAGCCGGTCAGCGAGTTGAACAGGTCGGTGAGGTCGGCGCCGATTGCGGGCTCGGCGGTGAACAATCCGATGTCCTCATAGAGCCCGGCGGTCTTCGGGTTGTAGTTGCCGGTGCCGATATGGCAGTACCGGCGGATCATCGAGCCCTCCTGGCGCACCACCAGCGAGGTCTTGCAGTGGGTCTTGAGCCCCACCAACCCGTACGCCACATGCACCCCGGCGCGTTCCAGCGCCCTGGCCCACTTGATGTTGGCCTGCTCGTCGAATCGCGCCTTGAGCTCCACCAGCGCGACGACCTGCTTACCCGCCTCGGCCGCGTCGATCAGCGCGTCAACGATGGGGGAGTCACCGGACGTTCGGTAGAGCGTCTGCTTGATCGCCAGTACCTGCGGATCCCCGGCAGCCTGCTCGATGAAACGCTGCACGCTCGTGGAGAACGAGTCGTAGGGGTGGTGCACCAGCACGTCACCGTCGCACAGGGTGGCGAACACGTCCTTGGGCGTCTCACCCTCACCGAAGGCCGGGTGCGTGACAGGGATGAACGGCTCGTCCTTCAACTCCGGGGCGGACAGCGCGTAGACCTGCCACATGCACGACAGGTCGAGCAGGCCGGGTACCTCGACCACGTCGTGCGGATCGACGTCGAGCTCGCGCAGCAGCACCTTCAGCACGCGCTCGCTCATCGTGTCGGCCACCTCCAGGCGCACCGGTGGACCGAAGCGGCGTCGCGCCAGCTCCCGCTCCAGCGCCTTCAGCAGGTCCTCGTCACGGTCCTCGTCGACCTCGAAATCGGCGTTGCGGGTGATCCGGAAGATGTGCCAGTCCACCACTTCCATGCCGGCGAACAGCTCACTGAGATGGGCGCCGATCAGCTCCTCCAGCGGGAGGAACGTGGCGGGTGGTGACCCGCGCTCGCTCTGGTCGCTATCCACCCGGACCAGGCGCGGCACGTTGTTGGGCACCTTGACCCGGGCGAATCGCTCGATGCGACTGTCGGGATCACGCACCATCACGGCCAGGTTCAGCGACAGGCCGGAGATGTAGGGGAACGGGTGTGCGGGATCCACCGCCAACGGGGTGAGCACCGGAAAGATCTGGTCGGAAAAGTAGCCCGACAGCCGTAGCCGCTGCGCATCGTCGAGGTCCGACCACGTGATAAACGTGATGTCGTGCTCCGCGAGCTGTGGTGCAACCTCGTCGAGGAATACCCGGGCGTGGAGCTCGGCGAGCTGCCGGCTGCGCGTCGCGATCCGGGCCAGCTGCTCCCGGGGGGACAGCCCGTCCGCGCTGCGCACCGACAGCCCGGCCTCGTCACGGCGCTTGAGCCCGGCAACCCGAACCATGTAGAACTCGTCGGTGTTCGACGCGAAGATTGCCAGGAACTTTGCCCGCTCCAGCAGCGGCTGGCTGGCGTCCTCGGCGAGCGCAAGCACCCGGGCGTTGAAGTCCAGCCAGGACAGTTCCCGGTTGAGATAGCGGTCGTCGGGAAGGTCAGTGGTCGAGGGCAGCGGAGTCGCCGCTGGCGGGGCGGGCAGTACTGTCACCGTGGCACCGCGTGACAGGTTGCTGGGGGACAAGTT
Organism: Pseudonocardiaceae bacterium; assembly: GCA_035463315.1. Lineage (GTDB taxonomy): Bacteria > Actinomycetota > Actinomycetes > Mycobacteriales > Pseudonocardiaceae. The sequence goes on along the minus strand of DATHTJ010000283.1, from coordinate 24,285 downwards.
ACTGGTTGACAAGTTACTGGGGGACGAGCTGCTGGGCGACGAGCTGGCGGCTGCGGTCGTGAGACCGGTGTTCTCGTCATGCGTGCTCACCCGACCATTGTCCCGTACATAGCGGATACCCGTGGTCATTCGAGCGTGGAATCTCCGAACCCGGACTTTTGCAGCGCGGCCCGGGTGAACCGGCCGAGGCCCAGCTCGCGCGCCACCGCCAGATCGGCCGCAGTGTCGACGTCACACCGCAGCCCGGGCCAGCAACCGGTGAGCTCGCGAGCCCCGGTGGCCCGATGTGCCGCAGCCGAGTTCGGTCCAAAGCAGGGCTCCAGGGGCTGCCATGGTGGGGCCAGCAGCAGGGTCGTCCCGGTGCCCGTGCGATCGGCGCAGAAGACCCGGCCACCGGTGGCCAGGCCGGTGCGGACCGCGCAGTCCAGCTCCTCCGGACGCAGTGCCGGCAGATCAGCCTGCAGCGCCCCGACCGTCGCGGACGGGTCTGCCCCGCGCAGCACTGCCTCCCCGTACCGCAGGGCCGGGTTCAGACCGGCGGCTGGCTCGTCGGGAATCGCCGCCACCCCGTCCGCGGCGAGAGCGCTACGCACCACCTCATCGGAGCAGACCGCCAGTGCCTTGCGCACCACAGCCGCGCCGGTCACTGCCGCGAGGGTGTCCCGGGCCAGTGCGACGACCAACCGGGCGTGCGCTTCGGGAGCACCGGCCCCGCCGTCGGCCATGCCCCGCAGCCGGGTCTTGGCCCTAGCGAGCGGTTTCACCGGAACGAGCAGGTCCACCTGCACACCCCCTATCCTCCCGCGCCGGACCGGCACTGGACCTCCGATCCGGTGGCAGGGAAGACTCAGGTCGATCAACGCGAGGAGGATGGCGTGGCACGCGAGAAGGAGTACGGGGAGCAGGCGTCATGACCCTGCCGGTGCAGCGAATTGCGGTGATGGGCGCGGGCACCTGGGGTACCACGTTCGCCAAGGTGCTCGCCGACGCTGGTCGGGACGTCGTGCTCTGGGCCCGTCGGGCTGAGGTGGCCGACGCCGTCGCGCACCGGCAGCTCAACCCGGACTACCTGCCCGGAGTGCGGTTGCCGTCTTCCTTGCAGGCCACCGAGCACGCCGACGAGGCAATGGACGGGGTGGACGCGGTGGTGTTCGCGGTACCCAGCCAGACGTTGCGCGATAATCTGGATGATTGGCACAAATCGATTCCTCCGAAGGCCACCTTGGTGAGCCTGGCCAAGGGCGTCGAACTGGGCAGCCTCAAGCGGATGAGCGAGGTCGTGATGGACGTCACGGCTGTCATGGCCGACCAGGTGGTGGTGGTGTCCGGCCCCAACCTGGCCCGCGAGATCGCTGCCGAGCAGCCCACCGCGAGCGTGATCGCCTGCACCGATCACGACCGTGCCGTTGCGGTCCAGCACGCCTGCGTGACCGGTTACTTCCGGCCTTACACCAACACCGACGTGATCGGCTGCGAGCTCGGTGGCACCTGCAAGAACGTCATCGCGCTGGCCTGCGGCATGGCTGTCGGCCTGGGATACGGGGACAACACCCTTGCGACGTTGATCACCCGGGGGCTGGCCGAGATGGGACGGTTGGGTGCGGCGCTGGGCGCCGACCCGATGACCTTCGCGGGCTTGGCCGGCTTGGGTGACCTGGTGGCTACCTGCACGTCACCGCTGTCTCGTAACCGCTCCTTCGGCTACCGGCTCGGGCTGGGAGACACCCTCGAGCAGGCCCAGCAGGCCACCCACGGTCAGGTGGCCGAGGGCGTCAAGTCCTGCTCGTCGATCCAGGGGCTGGCTGCGCGCTGCGGCGTCGAGGTGCCGATCGCCGACGCGGTGCGCCGGGTGTGCAACGGCGGTCAGTCGCCCCGGGAGATGGCCAGTGACCTGCTCGGCCGCACGCCCAAACCGGAATGATGGGTAGCCATCTCTCAGCAGCAGCCCGCCGCCGGCTGGCACCCGGGCGTGGTCAGGCCGGAGACCTCGCGCCGTGTCGTCGGCACTGGCCCGGCCGCGGTGCGGGTGGCCCCGGATCAGGATCTCAGCAAGCCGCGCTAAGGATGCGCTCACGATGCGAGACGGTCGGCGCGTGGCGCAGACATCCGTGACCGTCGACCGTCTTGAGATGCTGCTGTCGGTGGAGGGGTGTGCGCTGCTGGATCTGCTCGCCCGCGAGGAGCCTGCGGTGACCGACTTGATACGGCTGGGCGCCTCCTTGCGCGAGCAATTCTCACCGGATCTGGTGGCCGCGGCGCTGACCCAGCATGAGCTGCGCCGTGCGGCGGAGAGCAAGTTCAGCAAAGCCAGCCAGATGTTGTTCACCCGTCCCGGCCTGGAGCAGGCTTCCGCCGAGATGGTGTCCCGCTATCGAGCCCCCCGATTCGCGGGCCTTGGTCGCCTTGCCGATCTGTGTACCGGGATCGGGGGCGACCTCATCTCGATAGCCGGCCAGAGCGAGACGCTGGCCGTGGACCTCGATGAGGTGCACCTTCGGATGGCGGTGCTCAATGCCGACGTGTATGGCGTGGCTACCGGCGTGCGTGCGGTGCATGCCGATGTCCGGTCGGTGGACCTGGCCGGCATCGACGGCGTGTTCCTCGACCCGGCCCGACGCAGCGGTGGGCGGCGGCTGCGTACAGGCCAGAGCGAGCCTCCGCTGGGCTGGTGTCTCGGACTGGCTCAGGCCGTGCCCGCGGTGGGGATCAAGCTGGCACCGGGGCTGGACCGGGATGCCGTGCCAGCGGGCTGGGAGCTGGAATTTCTCGCCGACGGGCGCGACCTGAAAGAGGCGGTCGCCTGGTCGCCCGCGCTGGCCACTGCGGCCCGGCGGGCGACCATCTTACCTGGTGGGCACACCCTCACGCCCAGCGACGGTGCCCCGGTACCCGTCCGCCCACCGGGTGGGTTCCTGCTCGACCCCAACCCTGCGGTGACCCGTGCCGGGCTGGTCGAGGAGCTGGGCCGGGCTACCGGATGCTGGAAAATCGATGACCAGATCGCATTTCTCTCCTCCGACCAGCCGGTGCACACCCCGTTTGCCCGCACCCTGTGGGTGATCGAGTCAGCCCCGTGGAAGGAGAAACAGCTCACCGCACGGCTGCGCGCACTGGACATCGGCGCCGTCGACATCCGCCGCCGGGGCCTCGCTGGTGACGTCACGAAGCTGCATCGCCGCCTCAAGCTCCGCGGCACCCGCCGCGCCACCCTGGTCATGACCCGCATGCTCAACCAGCCGTGGAGCCTGGTCTGCGTCGACGCCGACCAGCCGGTGTCCGGATAAGTTCCAGCGACAGGGGGTGAGTAGACCCGCTCGTCCCGGTTCATCGCCGGGAGAGGGCACCGCCGGTAGCGTTTCAGGACATGTCGCGTCCTCTCGGGCTGCCCGTGGTGCGGTCCTCAGCCTTCGCCTTCGACAATGCGCACGACTACGCGGACGTGCTCGGTGGTCGGGTCTCTGGTTACTCCTATTCGCGAATTGACAACCCGACGGCGGTCGCGTTCGCCGCAGCGGTCGCTGCGCTGGAGGCGCCTGGTGCCCAAGACATCGGCGCGGAGCCGTTCGCGTCCGGGATGGCAGCCATCTCCACCACACTGCTCGGCCACCTCGTGGCCGGTGACGAGGTGATCGCGCCAGCGGACTGTTACGGCGGCACCTGGTCGCTGCTCACCCGCTGGTTGCCGCGGTGGGGGTTGCACCCCGTGCTGGTCGACATCACCGACGTCGCGGCCGTCCGGGCGGCGGTCACCTCGCGGACCCAGATGATCTACGCAGAGACCATCGCCAACCCCACGCTGTCGGTCCCCGACTTGCCCGCTCTCGCTGAGGTTGCACATCAAGCCGACGCTCGTTTTGTGGTGGACTCCACGTTCGCTACGCCCGTCATCTGCCGACCGCTGGAGCACGGCGCGGACTTGGTGCTGCACTCGGCGACCAAGTTCCTGGGTGGGCACGCCGACGCCACCGGCGGTGTTGTTGTCGGCCGCCGCGAGCACCTCGGGCCGGTCCGGGAGGCGCGGATCGACCTCGGGGGGTGCCTGGCCCCCGACGAGGCGTTCCTGCTGCACCGCGGGCTGGCCACGGTGACGCTGCGGGTGGGACGGCAGAGCGCCACCGCCGCCGTGCTGGCCGAGAAGCTCGCCGGGCACCCTGCGGTCCAACGACTGCGGTATCCCGGGTTGCCTTCACATCCGCAGCACGGAGTCGCTCGCCGGCTGTTCCCCGACGGGCTGTTCGGCAGTCTGATCACTATGGACGTCCATGGTGGACGGGAGGCTGGAATGGCCTTCTGCGATGCGCTGCGCACCGTGTTGATCGCCTCCTCGCTGGGCAGCGTGCACTCCAAAGTCAGCCATGCGGCGTCGACCACCCACCGCCAACTCGACGACATCGCACTCGCGGCAGCCGGCATCGCGCCGGGCCAGGTGCGGCTGTCCGTTGGCGTGGAGGACCCGGAGGAGCTGCTTGCCGATCTGCGCCAGGCACTCGACGTCACTTGACTGAGACGGCATCTGCTGGTTTGATCATCTGCTGTGAGTAGCACTGTCGTCCTCGTCCGGCGGTCCCCGGTGGATCTGCGCCGGGTGGCGAGTGCACTCTGTCCGGCTCGGTGAATTCCCTGCTCTACTGACCGCGCCTCCCCGTTGGCCCATCCTGCCCGGGTGATGATCCGCGCGGTCGGTTCACCGATTCCGCGGAGGAAATCCCGTGTACGCCGTCCCTGACCTCACCGTCCCAGCTGCCGACAGCGCCGGTTCCGGCGGCCCCATCAGCCTCGCCATGAGGCTGGCCGCGCACTCCGAGCGGTGGTGGTCCCTGGTGGACTACCGCACCGACACTCGCTGGTACCGGTTGCTCGAGCGCGCCAAGCAGCATGAGGTGTGGCTGTTGTCCTGGCTGCCCGGCCAAGGTACCGATCTGCACGACCACGGCCCGGCATCGGGTGCCTTCGCGGTCGCGGTGGGCACGCTGACCGAGCGGGTGGTCGCAGCCAAGCCAGGCCGCTCGCCGGTGGAGGTCACCCGGGCACTGGCCGCCGGGCATTGCCGCGTCTTCGGCCCGCACTACGTTCACCAGGTGACCAACACCGGCACGGTTCCCGCGGTGAGCGTGCACGTCTACACCCCGGGCTTGACCATGATGAACCGCTACCGGGGGGAGCCTGGGGAGCTGTGCCACGTCGGGGTGGAGCAAGCCGGGGTGGACTGGTGAGTCGCCCACCCGGCTCGTACAGCATCGACCAGATGCTGGCGCAGGCGCGCTCACGACTGCAGCGCCTTACTCCCGCGCAAACGCAGGACGCCGTCGCCGCAGGCGCCCTGTTGGTGGACATCCGCCCGGGCTGGCAGCGCGCCGCCGAAGGAGAGGTGCCCGGCGCCCTGCTGGTCGAGCGCAACCACCTGGAGTGGCGCTTCGACCCGGAGTGTGACGCCCGGCTGCCGCAGGCCACCGGCTACGACGTGCAGGTGATCGTGCTCTGCTCAGAGGGCTACACCTCCAGCCTCGCCGCAGACTCGCTGCGTAGTCTCGGCCTGCACCGCGCTACCGACGTGATCGGCGGTTTCCAGGCGTGGATTGCTCACCGGGGGTAGGGTCTGCCGCCATGGCGGATCGCAGGCTGCGCGTCGCCGTCGTTTTCGGCGGTCGCAGTAGCGAACACGCGATCTCCTGCGTTTCGGCGGGCAGCGTGCTGGCCCACCTGGACCGGGCGCGATTCGACGTTATCCCGGTCGGCATCAGCCCTGCCGGCGCCTGGGTGCTGGGTCCCGGGGAGCCGGCCGAACTCGCGATCCGGGACCGGCAGCTTCCCGCCGTGGACGGCGCCGCCACCCCGCTTGCCCTGCCCGGTGACCCGACCAGGCGGGAACTGGTGCGCATCGCGGGCGACCGGGCCGGCGAGGTGCTCTCCGGGATAGACGTGATGTTCCCGGTGCTGCACGGTGCGTTTGGTGAGGACGGCACGATCCAGGGACTGCTGGAGCTGGCCGACCTACCCTATGTCGGCTCGGGGGTGCTGGCCAGCGCGGCGGGAATGGACAAGGAGTTCGCCCGCAAACTGTTGAGCATCGAGGGTTTGCCGGTCACTGATGCCGTCGTGCTGCGCGCTGACAACGCCACGCTGACTGCTGATCAGCGTGCACGGCTGGGCCTGCCGGTCTTCGTCAAGCCGGCCAGAGCGGGCTCCTCCATGGGCATCACCAAGGTGGTGGACTGGTCCGAGCTGCCCTCGGCGATCGCCATCGCTCGCGCGGTCGATCCCAAGGTCCTCGTCGAGGTGGCGGTGATCGGTCGTGAGGTCGAGTGCGGGGTACTGGAGTTCCCTGACGGCCGGGTCGAAGCGTCGTTGCCCGCGGAGATCCGCGTGGTCGCTGAGGACTCGGGGGGCTGGTACGACTTTGACGCCAAGTATCTCGACGACTCGTGCGAGTTCGATATCCCCGCCAAGCTCGATGACGACGTCACTGCCAGACTGCGGGCGATGGCCGTTTCCGCGTTCCGTTCGCTGGATTGCCAAGGCCTTGCTCGGGTCGACTTCTTCGTGGGACCCGACGGGGAGTTGACCGTCAACGAGATCAACACGATGCCTGGCTTCACACCGATCTCGATGTATCCCCGGATGTGGGCAGTGACCGGAGTGGACTACCCCACTTTGCTGTCCACACTGATCGACACTGCGGTGACCCGGGGGACGGGGCTGCGCTGAAGCTGTTGGTGCGTTGGTGCGTCGGTTCGATCGGGCCGTGGATCGAACCGGGTCGCTGAGATTCAATCGGGTGAACTCTAGTGACCTACCCGGGAACGGCTAGTTAGGCATGTGGGGTTCGTCCGTGTCGGTGTCGGCGTTCCCCACACGGACGGAGACGGGTCACTACGTCCTCGCTTCCGATCGTGTGTGTTGTCCCGGCGGCAGGGGCGGAGGCATCGCAATTGTCCTTTTCATCCGGACGCAACGGGTCCGACGACATCGCACCGGATCAGGACCGGGATGATTATCGGGCCCGGCACGCGCAACCAGACCATGACGTCGTCGACGCTGACGAACCTGACGAGGCCGCTGGCGACGCGGTTGCGCCTTCCCCAGGTACGGCGGTCATTGAGGCAGCTGACGAATGGGATGAGCCGGAGGACTTCCGGTTCGTCGTCCGCCCTTACACCTGGACCCAGGGTCGGACTCGGCCGGTGCAGGACCTCGCCGTCGAGACATTGGTGTCCACCAGCGACGTAGGTCGAGACGTGACCATGGCCCACTCTGCGGAACACTCTGCCATCGCCGGGCTGTGTGCGGATGTCCGTTCGGTCGCCGAGGTCGCGGCTCTGCTCGCGCTGCCGCTAGGGGTGGCCCGGGTGCTGCTTGCCGATATGATCGACACCGGCTTGGTGCACGTGCACCGTAACCCCACGGCGTTCGGAAACTCACCGGATCTTTCGCTGATGGAGCGGGTGCTGGCCGGGCTCAACCAGCTATAGCGCGATCAGCGCGGGATGTTCACGCTGCGCTGCGGCAGGGTGTCCGCGATCACGGTGGCGACCTGCTGCAGCGGTCCGCTGCCGGTGACCGGGGTGAGGTCGACCACGATGTAGACGGCCCGATCCACCGCGACCCAGGTGCTCGTGCCAGGGCTGGGAAGTTTGAGAAACTGCACTCCGGAGACGGCCAGCAGCCGCGAGGTTGCCGTGAGGGCGGCAGGCCGGTCGAGCCCGCAGCGCAACACCACCGGCGGCTCACCCCACGCGGCAGCGCCCGCAGGAGCCGGGGCAGCCAGCCGCCGCCGTTGCAGGGTGCCTTGTTTACCCCCATCCAGCTCCGCGGGCAGGGCGGCCAGCAGCCGTGTGCAGTCCGCTGAGTCAGCTGCGGGGGCCGGGACGCCGGCTAGCCCCACTGGATCCTGAGGCTGGCTCCGTAGCTGCGCGGCGACGACCAGCACCCCCACCACGAGTGCCACCGGCAGGGCCAACGCGATCCCGAGCAGCCAGCGTGGGGTGCTGGCTGCCGGGGTGCTGGCCTGCTGGGTCACCCCGACTGCCTTTAGGACAGGTGCACGACGGGACAGGTCAGCGTGCGGGTGATGCCGTCCACCTTCTGCACCCTGGCCACCACGAGCTGGCCCAGCTGGTCCACGTCGGCGGCCTCGGCCCGCACGATCACGTCATAGGGGCCGGTGACGTCCTCCGCGCTCGCGACGCCGGGCAGGTTCCCCACTGCCGCTGCCACGGCGGCCGCCTTGCCGACTTCGGTCTGAATGAGGATGTATGCCTGAACCACGGCGTGGCCCTTCGTCTCGGCGGCTCGATTGGAGTAGGAACGAAACCTACCCTGGATCGGGGGTGTGGCAGTGTGTTCTGCCGGTGGTACCACACCGGACTCGCCGCCGTCCGAGGTCAGCTCGGTAGCAGATCTGGGCGAGTTCGGGCTGATCGCCCGGATCACTGCGGGGCGGGGTCTCCCGTCGGCCGCACTGCTTGGTCCAGGGGATGACGCTGCGGTGCTGGCCGCTGCGGACGGCCGGGTGGTGGTGAGCACCGACGTGCTCGTCGAGGGGGTGCACTTCCGGCTGGACTGGTCCACGCCGCACCAGGTCGGACGCAAGGCGGTGGCCGCCAACCTGGCAGACGTGGCGGCGATGGGTGCGGTGCCGACCGGGTTGGTCGTCGGCTTAGCCGTGCCCGGGCGCACCTCGGTGTCTACTGTGGATGATCTTGTTGACGGGATGTGGGAGGAGGCCGAGCAAGCTGGCGCCGGTATCGTCGGCGGTGACGTGGTCCGCTCGGCTGAGCTGGTCGTGTCGGTGACCGCGTTGGGCGATCTGCAGGGCCGGGCTCCGGTCACCAGGGCTGGTGCCCGGATGGGGGACGTGCTCGGGCTGTGCGGGAGGCTGGGCTGGTCAGCCGCGGGCCTCGCCGTGCTGCGCCGGGGGTTCCGGTCTCCGCTGGGGGTGGTGGGTGCGCATCGTGTGCCGGAGCCTCCCTACGGTGCCGGCCCGCAGGCCGCTGCGGCGGGTGCCACGGCGATGATCGACATCTCAGATGGCCTGCTCGCCGATGCTGGGCACCTCGCCAACGCTTCCAGCGTCAGCATCGACATCGACTCGGCGGCGCTGCCGGTGCCTTCCCGGCTGGTCGAAGTAGCCTCAGCGTTGGGCGCCAACGCGCGGCACTGGGTGCTCACCGGGGGAGAGGACCACGCGCTGCTGGCAAGTTTCCCCGCCGGAGTCGCGCTGCCCGCTGGTTGGACGGCGCTCGGCGTAGTGCGGGAGGGCCACGGCGTGACCGTCGACGGCGAGCCCTATGAAGTGCTCCCAGCGGGCTGGGAGCACTTCTCGTGAGTGTGTAACGGTGTTATAGAACGCGATGTCACTCACGAGCAGTCGTAGGCTGCCAGCGTGGAGCTGTGGACGCTGACCCTCGACCATCCCGACGTCCGCCGGCTGATCACCGAACTACAGCAGGAATACGTCCGCCGTTACGGTGGCGAGGACGCCACGCCGGTCGACGTCAGCGAGTTCGGGCCGTCACGCGGAACCTTCGTGGTGGGCTACCTCGATGAGGTGGCGATGGCCTGCGGTGGCTGGCGGGCACATGACTCCGGGCCGGACTTCGCCGATGGGGATGCCGAGCTGAAACGGATGTACGTGGTCCCAGCGGCGCGCGGCCGGGGGCTGTCCCGGGTCCTGCTCGCCGAGTTGGAGCGCCGGGCCGTTGACGCTGGTCAGCGACGGCTGGTGCTCGAGACCGGGATTCACCAGCCCGAGGCGATCGGGCTCTATACCTCATCGGGCTACACCGAGATCTCTCCGTTCGGGATGTACCGGTGCAGCCCGCGATGCCGATGCTTCGGCAAGTTGCTCCCGGTGGCGGCGCAGCCCGCCCGATGACCGCTCGATAAGGTCGCGGACTGTGCCCGCTGCTGTGAACGACATTGTGGAGGCCGGCTGGGCCGGCGCGCTGTCCCCGGTAGCTGAGCAGGTTGCCGCTGCCGGCGACTTCCTCCGGGCCGAGATCGCCGCGGGGCGGCGCTACTTACCCTCGGGGGCCAACATCTTGCGGGCGTTCGTCCAGCCCTTCGACCAGGTCCGGGTACTCATCGTCGGCCAGGATCCCTACCCGACTCCGGGTCACGCGGTGGGGCTGTCGTTTTCGGTCGAGCGGGATGTGCGGCCGCTACCGCGCAGCCTGGAGAACATCTTCCGGGAGTACAGCGACGACCTCGGCCTGCCCACTCCGTCCACCGGGGACCTCAGCCCGTGGGCCGAGCGCGGTGTGCTGCTGCTCAACAGGGTACTCACGGTCGAGCCCGGAAAGCCGGGGTCACACCGTGGCAAGGGGTGGGAGCAGGTCACCGAACAGGCCATCCGTGCCCTGGTGGCGCGTCCCACGCAGCCGTTGGTGGCGATCCTCTGGGGTCGGGACGCGCGCACCCTGGGTCCGATGCTTTCCGACGTCCCGTGCATCGAGTCCGCACACCCGTCACCGATGTCAGCCGACCGCGGATTTTTCGGTTCCCGCCCCTTCAGCCGCACCAATGCCCTGCTCGCGGATTTAGGAGCCGACCCAGTCGACTGGACGCTCCCGTGACGCCCCTTCCGCGTTCTGGATGCAGACTGCAGCAATCGGTGTCGAAATAGCTACAGTCTGCGTCCAGGCCGCGAAAAACCGGTCAGGTCAGCCGCGGGTGACTTTGCCTGCTTTGAGGCAGGAGGTGCAGACTTTCAGGCGCTTGCGCGCGCTGGCACCGATCTTCGCCCGGACGGTTTGGATGTTCGCGTTCCACCGGCGGTGCGTCCGCCGGTGCGAGTGCGAGACCGACATGCCGAAGCCCGGTCCCTTGCCGCAGACATCGCACACGGCAGCCACGTCAGACACTCCCTCTGGGTTCGTCGCGAAGGTTCGCGGCAAGGGTAGCCCGATGGTGCACGCCGCTGCGCACCGGGGACATCACAGGGGATGGGTAATCTTCGACGCAGCCCGCACGAAGGCGGTGAGGAGGAGCCGCGGTGTTGCAGTCGCTGGATGGGGCGGCGGTCCGTCGCTGGGCCGTCACCTGCTGCGATGAGTTCGCGGCGCACCGCGACGAGATCAACGCGCTCAACGTGTTCCCGGTCGCCGACTCCGACACCGGCTCGAACCTGCTGGCCACCATGCGGGCCGGGTTGGACGCGGTGCTCCGGGTTCACAGTGACGACCGGGATGCCCCGCCGGGCAGCACGGTCGCGGTGCTGGCTCGCGGCGCGCTGATGGGGGCGCGGGGCAACTCCGGGGTGATCCTGTCCCAGGTCTTGCGCGGGCTGGCGGAGGCGCTGGTCGGCGCGGCCCTGGATGGCGCAGCGCTGCGGGAGGGGCTTCGCCGGGCCGACGAGCTGGCCACGGCCGCGGTGTCCGACCCAGTGTCCGGGACCGTGCTGACCGTGCTCCACGCCGCGGCGCAGGCGGCCATGGGGGTCCCGTCCGACGAACTCGGCGAGGTGGCATCGGCGGCCACCATCGCCGCGGCCGGTGCACTGGCCGAAACCCCTCACCAGCTCGACGTGCTGGCTGCGGCTGGAGTGGTGGACGCGGGCGGCCAGGGGCTGGTCGTGCTGCTGGAGGCACTGCTGACGGTGGTCAACGAACGGTCCACCGTGGGGTCCGCGGTTGCCGCCAGCGTCCCAGCGCGCTCGGCGCGGTCGCTGCAAGCCCCCCGTGACAGCGGGTCCACGGAGTACGAGTACGAGGTGATGTACCTGCTCGACGGTACCGACGAGGCCAGTGTCGGCACGTTGCGCGCCGAGCTCGCCGGGCTGGGCGACTGTGTGGCGGTCGTCAGCTCGGGCGGGGAGGCCGACGCAGCGCTGTGGAACGTGCACGTGCACTGCTGCGATGTCGGTGCCGCGATCGAGGCAGGGATCCGGGCCGGACGGCCGCACCGCATCACCGTGCTGCGCTTTGCTGATCAAACCCGGGCCGACCAAACCCGTGCCGACCAAGCCTGCGGGACGGACCGCTTCGTCACCGGCCACGCGGTGCTTGCCATGGTCTCCGGGGCCGGGGTGGCTGAACTTTTCCGAGGCGAGGGCGCACTCACCGCCCCCGCCGCCAGCAGCGTGACCGAGCTGCTCGCGGTCCTCGCCGGCAGCCGCGCCAGGCACGTCACCGTGCTGGCGGGTCCGGTCTCCGCGACCCGGGTCGCGGAGACCGCGGCCGCCCACGCCCGGGACACCGGCCAGGAGGTGGTGGTCGTGCCGACTGCGTCACCGGTGCAGGCATTGGCGGCGATCGCGGTGCATGACGCCGGCCGGCGCGCGGCCGACGACCTGGTGGCCATGACCGAGGCTGCGGCCGCGACCCGGTGCGGGGAGCTGACCGTGGCCAGCGCAGCCGCGCTGACCTGGGTCGGGCGTTGCCAGCTGGGTGATGTACTTGGCATGGTCGGCGGCGAGGTCGTGCTGATCGAGGGTGACCCATTGGCCGCGGCCCGCGGGCTGGTGGAGCGGATGCTGTCGGTAGGCGGGGAGTTGGTGACGGTGCTGGTCGGTCAGGACGCTCCGGCAGGCTTCGGCGAGGTGTTGACCGAGCATCTGCGCAGTGCGCACCCTGAGGTCGATGCGGTGGTGTATGCCAGTGGCCTGCCGGGCAGCGTGCTGCTGGTCGGGGTGGAGTGAGCCGTGGCCGGGATGGACGATGCGCTGGACCGGGTGATCGGCGCGAAGTCGGCGACTCTGCTGGCCGAGCAGCTGGACGTGCACACCGTCGGTGACCTGTTGCGGCACTACCCGCGCCGGTACGCCGACCAGGGCCAGCTCACCCCCATCGCGGGTCTGACGCCGGGGGAGGACGTCACGGTCGTCGCCGAGATCCGCAGCTGCAGCTCGCGGCGGATGCAGACCAAGAAGGGGACCATCCAGAACGCGGTGATCTGGGACGGCTCCCACGAGCTCAACCTCACCTTCTTCAACCAGCATCGCCTGGATAAGACGCTTACCCCCGGCCGGAAGGCATTGTTCGCGGGCCGGGTGACGACGTACGGCAAAAAACGCATCCTGCAGCTCACCCACCCGAGGTACCAGCTGCTCGACGGTGACGCCGGCGAGCTCGCGGAGTTCTCCCGGCCACTGATCCCGGTCTATCCCGCCACCAAGGACCTGCCGTCCTGGACGATCCAGCTCTGCGCGCGGCAGGTCTTCGACGTCCTGGACGACCCGGAGGACCCGCTGCCGCAGTCCGTGCGTGCGCAGCACCGGCTGCCGGGACTGGGTGCTGCATTGCGGGCGGTGCACCGCTCCGACGACCGGTCCGAGATCGCCGCAGCTCAGCGCCGGCTGAAGTGGGATGAGGCGATGGCGGTGCAGCTCACCCTTGCGCTGCGCCGTCAGGAGGCGGCGCTGCGGCCCGCACCGGCCTGCCCGCGCCGCGATGGTGGGCTGGCCGCCGCGTTCGACGTCGCGTTGCCCTTCACCTTGACTGCGGGGCAGCGGCAGGTGGGCGAGCTGCTGGCCGCCGAGCTCGCCGGCGAGCACCCGATGAACCGGCTGCTGCAGGGTGAGGTCGGGTCCGGGAAGACCGTGGTGGCGCTACGGGCGATGCTGCAGGTCGTCGATGCCGGGCGGCAAGCGGTGCTGCTGGCACCCACCGAGGTGCTCGCGGCGCAGCACGCCCGGTCCCTGCGGGAGATGCTCGGTGACCTCGGAAAGGCCGGCGAGCTGGGGTCCGCCGAGGTGGCTACCCGGATTGTCCTGCTCACCGGGTCGTTGCCGGCGCGGACCCGTAAGCAGGCCCTGCTGGACGCGGCCTGCGGTGCGGCGGGGATCGTGGTCGGCACGCACGCCCTGATCCAGGACCGGGTGTCCTTCGCCGATCTGGGCATGGTGGTGGTCGACGAGCAGCACCGCTTCGGCGTCGAGCAACGCGACGCGTTGCGGGGCAGGGCAGCCGACGGCACCAGCCCGCACGTGCTGGTGATGACCGCGACGCCGATCCCGCGCACTGTCGCGATGACCGTCTACGGCGACCTGGAGGTCTCTGCGCTGCGTGAGCTGCCGGGTGGCCGGTCGACGATTTCCACCACGGTGGTGCCGGTCGGGGAGAAGCCCAGCTGGCTGGACCGGGTCTGGCGGCGGATCACCGAGGAGGTGGCCGCCGGTAGGCAGGCCTACGTGGTGTGCCCGCGGATCGGCGGTGACGACGCTGCCGGCGAGGACGCTGGCGGCGGAGACGAGGGCGGCCGCCCGCCGCTCGCGGTGCTCGACCTGGTTCCGCAGCTCGCCGAGGGCCCGCTGGCCGGGCTGCGGCTGAGCGTGCTGCACGGCCGGCTGCCCGGGGAGGAGAAGGACGCCGTGATGCGTTCCTTCACCGCCGGCGAGATCGACGTGCTGGTGGCCACCACCGTCGTCGAAGTCGGGGTGGACGTGCCGAACGCCACCGTCATGGTGATCATGGACGCGCAGCGGTTCGGGGTCAGCCAGCTGCATCAGCTGCGCGGCCGGGTGGGCCGGGGGTCGCATCCCGGGCTGTGCCTGCTGGTGACTGACTCCCCGGAAGGCACCGCTGGCCGGGAGCGGCTGGCCGCCGTGGCTGCCACCGCTGACGGGTTCCAGCTGGCCCGGCTGGACCTGGAGCTGCGCCGGGAGGGCGATGTGCTCGGCGCGGTGCAGTCCGGCCGCCGTTCCGGGCTCAAGCTGCTGTCGCTGCTGCGCGACGAGGACCTGATCGGGCAGGCGCGGGAGGTCGCCCAGCAACTGGTCGAGGCCGATCCTGACCTCACCGAGCATCCCGCACTGGCCCGCCTAGCCGCTGACCTGCTGAACGAGGAGCGCGCGCAGTTCCTCCAGAAGGTGTGATGGCACCGCGAAAAGGTTCCTATAGCCGGGGTTGCGGTGCTCGGCTGGGTGAGGTCAGCGGATGGGGCAGACGACGCCGGCCGCGCTGCCGCCGCGCCGGGTGGGTACTCCGGCAGCGAGCACCTACCCGCCGCGAAGGAACTCCAGCCCCGAAGCCACGCCGATCTCCGGACTGATCTTGATCGTGGGATCCAGCGGCGAGGTGTCACTGATCGCGAACTTGTGCCCGAGTGCTTCCAGGCCAGGCGTGGCGGGTGCGGCAATGAACGCCGGCTCGGCCTGCGTGGTCTCGGCGTTGCGTTGCGAGGCGCGGGGTGCGGCGATCGCATCCGGCAGGCTCATGCCGAAGTCGATCCGGTTGACCAGGATCTGCAGCACGGTGGTGATGATCGTGGCGCCACCCGGCGAGCCGACTGCGAGGAACGGCCGGCCGTCGCGCAGCACGAGGGTCGGCGACATGCTCGAGCGCGGCCGCTTGCCGGCCGCCGGCAGGTTGGGATCGGGTGCGCGGCCCTGCGTCGGCGCGAAGTTGAAGTCGGTCAGCTCGTTGTTGAGCAGGAAACCCCGGCCGGGAACCACGATCCCGCTGCCGCCCAACTGCTCGATCGTGTTGGTGTATGACACGACGTTGCCTGCGCGGTCGGTGACCACGAAGTGGTTGGTGTGGTTCTCTTGGCCGGGTGATCCGACACCCGCGCCGACCGGCGTGCAGTCACGCGATCCGGCGGACAGGTCGCCCGGCGCGACCGGGCTGGTGGCGGCCTTTGCCGGCTCGATGAGGCAGGCACGCTGGCGGCCGAAAGACGTCGAGAGCAGCTGCTGCTGGGGTACGTCCACATAGCGGGGGTCGCCGAGGTACCGGTTTCGATCGGCGAACGCCAACCGGCTGGCCTCCAGGTAGTGGTGCAGCGCCTGTACCTCACTCATCGCGGACAGGTCGACGTTACCGAGGATGTTGAGCGCCTCGCCGTCGGTGATGCCGCCGCTGGAGGATGCCGCCATGCCGTACACGTCGAGGCCGCGGTAGCTCACGTGCGTGGGGTCGGCGTCCAGCGTGCGGTAGGCACGCAAATCTGACAGCGTCATCGGACCGGGCCTGGCAACCAGCGTGGCGTCCGAAGCCAGCGGTGGGTGCTGTACGGCGTCGACCAGGTCGGCGCCGATCGAGCCGCCGTAGAGCGCACCGATTCCGCGCTTGCGGATTTCCCGGTACGTCTTCGCGAGGTCGGGATTGCGCAGCGTCGAGCCCACCGCGGGCGGCGCGCCGCCGGGCAGGAACAGTGCCGCCGTCGAGCCGAACTGGGCGAAGCGCTTGGCGTTCTGCCGCGTCTGCTCGTGGAATGTCGCGTCGACCACGAAGCCGCGCTCGGCGACCCGCTCGGCCGGCCGCAGGTTCTCGGCGAGCCCGAAGCGGCCCCACCGCTGTAGCGCGCGCTCCCAGGTGGCCAGCATGCCAGGCACGCCGACGGACAGTCCGCTGGTCACTGCGGCCGGCAACGCCAGTGGCTGCTTGCTCGTGGGGTCGATGAACATCGACGGCCCGGCCGCGGCCGGCGCGGTCTCCCGCCCGTCGATCGTGGACACCTGGTGGGTCCGCGCGTCGTAGTAGACGAAGTAGCCGCCGCCGCCGATGCCCGCGACGTAAGGGTCGGTCACGCCGAGCGTCGCGGCAACCGCGACCGCGGCATCGGCGGCAGTCCCGCCCCGGCGCAACACCTCCAGGCCAGCCTGCGTCGACTCCGCGGTGTCTGAGACCACCGCTCCGCCGTAGCCTTGCACCACCGGTGTCTTGGCTGGGGGGTGCAGCTGCACCGTGGCCTGCGCGGGGGCTGCGGCCCCAGTGATCAGACCCGCTCCGAGCAGCAGCCCCGCGGCAAGCGCGGTGCCGAATCGACGTGCCCGCACTCGCGGCCCCCCAACGATCGACGTCCCGTTAGGGTTGTACCCGCGCAGCGGCCACACCGCCAGCCTCGAACGCACCAGAAGGGCGCAGGCACCCGCCGCCCCCTAGTCGGCGGGTGCCTGCGCCGGCTCAGCGCTGCCGCAGTGCGGCTGTCCAGAGCCCCTGAAGCCCATCCACCAGGACCAGTGGCTCGGCTTCCAGGTCGGCCAGCCCATGGATCCGCTCCGCCGAGGTCAGCACCAGTCGGGCACCCGTCTTGGTGGCGATCGCCGCGACGTCGGCTGCGGTCAGTCGCGGATCCACTGCCATTGGCACTGCACCCCGCTGCATCGCGCCGGTGAAGGCGTCGATGAAGCCGGGACCGTCCGGCAGCATGATCAGCACTCGCTCCTCCGGCCGCACGCCGAACTCGGCCAGCGCAGCCGCTATCGCGGCCGCTCGGTCGGCTGGCTTCCCTGATGGTTGCGAGTCACAGTGGCTCATCGAATCACCGCCGTGGCGAGGGTGTTCCTGTCACAGACAGTGACCCGAACGTGTACCGAGCGGGTCGTTCGTGGGCAGATATGATCTCGGCCACTGCTGCCTCTGCGTTACCGGGTAAAAGCCTTAGGCGAGCAGCATCGGGGTGAGGACTGAAGGACAACTGAAGAGCCACTGGAACGTGTCTGGGGGGTACTGGTGGAGTTTGCGATTCTCGGTCCGCTGGAAGTGCAGGACCGGCACCGTCGCATTGAGGTGTCCAGCGCCAAGGAGCGGCTGTTGCTGGCTGTGCTCGTGGTGCACGCTAACGAAGTGGTCTCGGCCGACCGGCTGATCGAGGTGCTCTGGGGCGCCGAACCACCAGCCACCGCCGCGAACACGGTGCAGACCTACATTTCCCACCTGCGCCGGGCGCTCGAGCCCGGTCGTACTCCGCGAACCCGGGACGGCGTGCTCCGCACCCGCGGCCAAGGCTATGCGCTGGCCGTCGCGCCCGAGGTGATCGACGCCGTGCGGTTCGAGCGGCTGGCCCGCGATGGTCGTGACGCGCTGCCCTCCGACCCGAAGCAGGCAGCCGAAGCACTGTGCGCCGCGCTGGCGTTGTGGCGCGGTGAACCGCTAGCCGAGTTCGGTTTTGAGCTTTTCGCTCAGGCCGAGATCACCCGGCTGACCGAGCTGCGTGCTGCCGTGGTGGAGGACCGTGTGGAGGCCGACCTCGCGCTGGGCCGGCACGCGGCGCTCTGCGGAGAACTGAGCCGGGCAGTGACCGAGCAGCCGCTCCGTGAACGGTTGTGGTCCCAGCTCATCCGAGCGCTGTACCGCTGCGGGCGGCAGGCCGAGGCGCTGGGTGCCTATGCGCGGTTACGCGAGCAGCTCAGGGAGCAGCTCGGTATCGATCCGAGCCCTGAGCTGGTCCGGTTGCATGAGGCCGTGCTCGCTCAGCGTCCCGAGTTGGATTGGTGCCCGCTACAGCCCCGGAGCCAGCTCACGCCCGGGCCATTCGTGCTGGCCGAGGTACCTGCTCCCGAAGAACGGCTGCCGGCCGCCCGCGCCGCGCTGGCCGCGCACGACTGGCAGTGTGCTTTCGAGCTGCTGTCCGCCGCGGACCGGGTGGCGCCGCTGGCCGCGGGAGATCTCGATGGCTTGGCTGAGGCGGCGTGCTGGTTGGGGCGCTACCGGGAGTCGCTGGCGGCGCGGCAGCGCGCGCACCACGCCTTCCTGCAGGCCGGCGACCACCGCCGGGCCGCTCTGGCGGCACTGATGCTCGCGATGCACCACGGAGGTCTCCGGCAGTTCGCGGTGTCCAGCGGCTGGTTCCATCGCGCGCAGCGGCTGCTCGAGGACGAGCCCGACTGTGCTGAGCACGGCCACCTGTCCTGGGTGGCCACGCTCGCCGCGCTGGACACCGGCGACCTTGAGGCATGCCTCGCCGCCGCCCGGTCGACCTACGAGGTGGGCGTGCGACATGGCATCGCCGGGCTGCAGGCCATCGGAATGGCGTTCCAGGGCGCGGTGCTCATCTATCGCGGGCAGGTCGCGGAGGGATTGGCGCTGCTGGACGAGGGGATGGCCATGGCTGTCGGTGGGGGCCTTCCGCCCGTCGCCACCGTGCAGATCTTCTGCCGAACTATCGCTACCTGCTGCGATCTGGGCGACTACCGCCGTGCGGACGAGTGGACCGAGGCCATTGAGGACTGCTTTGCGCGCACCGGGCTCACCAGCTTCCTCGGTGACTGCGAGACCCACCGTATCGCGATCATGATCAGCCGCGGTGCCTGGGCGCTCGCCGAGCAGGAGGCCCGCCGGGCCTGCGTCGGCACGCAGTGCTTCGATCTGGTCCACGCTGGCCTCGCCTTTGCCGGCATCGGTGAGGTCCGGCTGCGGATCGGCGACCTCACAGGCGCCGAGGATGCCTTTGCCAAGGCCGAGGAGCTGGGGGCCAGCTCGCTGCCCGGCCGGGCCCGGCTGTTGCTGCTGCGCGGCTGCCCTGCTGGGGCCGCCGCATTGATCAATGCGGCGCTGGCCGGCGAGAGCGGGGACCGCTTGGGCCGGGCCCGGCTGTTGCCTGACCAGGTGACCATCGCGCTGGCCGCCAGCGATCTCGACACTGCCCGCGGCGCCGTGGCCGAGCTCGCCGAGTTGGCGCAGGCCTACGGCAGTACGGCGCTACTCGCGGCGGCCGAGGCCGCCCGCGGCGCGCTGGTGCTGGCCACCGGCGAGGGCGACCCGCTGTGGCCGCTGCAGCGCAGTGCCGAGCTGTGGCGGGAGGCCGGATCGCCCTACGAGAGCGCGCGGGTTCGGGTGCTGCTGGCCACCGCGCTGGAACGGGCCGGCCAACCCGAGCCGGCTCAGGCGGAACTGGCCGCCGCCCGGGCCTGCTTCGACCGCCTCGGCGCCCGGCTGGATGCTGAGGCCGCCACCACGGCACTGCCCACCACCGTGGATCGGGCCTGACCCTAGCTCGCCGCGGGAGCGGGAGGCAGCTGGCTGCGGGCGGCCGCGTCCAGCGCAGCGGCAGCCGCCGGTGGCAGCCGCAGCGTGCCGCTGCGGTCCAGCTTCGCCAGCTCCGCTCGGGCCTTCCCGTAGGCCGCGATACGCTCGGCGTCGTGGTCGGAGTCCCGGGCCATGGTCAGCAGCTTGATCGCCCGCTGCACGGTGGCGCGCTCCGGCGCCGGGATGCCGGCCAGCCGGATGCGTTCCGCCGCGTCGCGTGCGGCGTGCCAGGCGCGCCACGCCTGCTCCACTGCGGTGGCGTAGCGAGCGCGATGCGCGGCCGGTGGTTCGGTGTCGGTGTCCAGTGCCTGGGCCTCGGCGAAGGCGTCCACGAACCGACCGGTGGATGGCACGGTCACGTCGGTCAGCGCGGGTAGTCGCAGCACCGCGAGCGGGTCACACTCGAACTGGCCGTACTCACTGCGTAGCTGGGCAAACCGGGCCCGGGTAGCACGCCAGTCCGGCACCGGCGGGGGGCCAGGTACGGATGCGGACGGTCGAGACGATGCCATCGCCGGATGCTGCCCCCGGCCCACCCGGCGGCGGCGGTGCAGATGCCGCACCACGGTTACCGCGCCCACCCCGGCCAGCATCAGCGGCACGAGGGTGACCAGTGTCACGGCAACCACGCCGACGGCGACCAGGAGCGCTGCAAACAGCAGCACCAGCAGCGGACCGGAGGGCCGCCGTGCCAGACCCCAGTGGTGGTAATGACCCCAGTGGTGGTAATGGTGGTATGGCTGTCTGCCCATGGCTGCGTCCTTTCGGTGCCACGTCCTTAATACCCCACTTTGATACCTCCCTGCGTCGCCGCGTGGGAGTCCCCCGGCGCCCGGTGTGCGTCAACGCCCCCCGGCAGCGTCATCACCTGGGATGATGCAGGTGATGAACCCGGTAACCGATCCCGGCTGACCGGTCGTGTGGAAAGGGAGGCTGGCACGTGTTCAGCAAGGTGCTGGTCGCCAACCGCGGGGAGATCGCGATCCGGGCGTTTCGTGCCGCCTACGAACTGGGTTGCCAGACGGTCGCGGTGTTCCCCTACGAGGATCGCAACTCCGAGCACCGGCTCAAGGCAAACGAGGCATACCAGATCGGCGAGGAAGGTCATCCGGTCCGCGCGTACCTCTCGGTGGCGGAGATTGTCCAGGCCGCGCAGCGCGCCGGAGCCGACGCTGTTTACCCCGGTTACGGCTTCCTGTCGGAGAATCCGAAGCTGGCCACGGCCTGCCAGCAGGCCGGCATCACCTTCATCGGGCCGCCACCTGCGGTGCTGGCGCTGGCCGGCAACAAGTCGCGGGCGGTGGCCGCGGCGCGCGACGCCGGAGTGCCGGTGCTGGCGTCCTGCGCCCCGTCCGCCGACAGTGATCTGTTGATGGCCGCTGCCGACGGGATCGGGTTCCCGGTCTTTGTCAAGGCCGTCGCCGGCGGCGGTGGGCGTGGCATGCGCAGGGTCACCTCGCCCCGCGGCCTGCGCGACGCACTGGAGGCTGCCTCCCGTGAGGCTGAGTCGGCATTCGGTGACCCGACGGTGTACCTGGAGCAGGCCGTCATCGACCCCCGGCACATCGAGGTGCAGGTCCTGGCCGATTCGACCGGCGAGGTGATCCACCTCTACGAGCGGGACTGTTCGGTGCAGCGGCGCCACCAGAAGGTCGTGGAGATCGCCCCCGCGCTGAATCTGGACCCCGATCTGCGGGCGAGGATCTGCGCCGATGCGGTGACCTTCGCCCGACACATCGGCTACGTCAACGCGGGCACCGTGGAGTTTCTCGTCGACCGCGCGGGCAACCACGTGTTCATCGAGATGAACCCGCGCATCCAGGTCGAGCACACGGTGACGGAGGAGATCACCGATATCGACCTGGTCGCGTCCCAACTGCGGATCGCGGCCGGGGAGACACTGGCCGACCTCGGGTTGTCCCAGGACGCCATCGTGCCGCACGGCGCCGCGCTGCAGTGCAGGATCACCACCGAGGACCCGGCCAACGACTTCCGCCCGGACATCGGGACGGTCACCGCCTACCGCTCCGCCAGTGGCGGCGGGGTCCGGCTGGACGGTGGCACCGTCTATCCCGGTGCCCAGATCAGCGCGCATTTCGACTCCTTGCTGGTCAAGGTGACGTGCCGGGGACGGGACCTCGGGTCTGCCGTGCTCCGGGCGCGCCGGGCGATCGCCGAGTTCCGGATCCGCGGAGTGCACACCAACATCCCGTTCCTGCTCGCCCTGCTTGACGAGCCGGACTTCCAGGCGGGCAAGGTCACCACCTCGTTCATCGAGCAGCGGCCGCACCTGCTCACCGCTCGACAGTCCGCCGACCGCGGCACCCGGTTGCTGACCTACCTTGGGGACGTGACGGTGAACCGGCCGCACGGCGAACCCCCGGTGCTGGCGGACCCGGTGAGCAAGCTGCCGCTGATCGACCTGGACTCCGCACCGCCCGCCGGATCCCGGGACAAGCTCCTCGCACTGGGGCCGGAAGGGTTCGCGCGCTGGTTGCGGGCCCGCGACAGTGTCGGCGTCACCGACACCACCTTCCGCGACGCCCACCAGTCGCTGCTCGCGACCCGGGTGCGCACCAAGGATCTCGTTGCGGTGGCGCCCCACGTCGCTCGGACGACCCCGCAGCTGCTGTCGCTGGAGTGCTGGGGTGGCGCGACCTACGACGTGGCGCTGCGGTTCCTCGCCGAGGATCCGTGGGAGCGGCTGGCCGCGTTGCGCGCGGCGGTGCCCAACCTGTGCCTGCAGATGCTGCTGCGCGGGCGCAACACCGTCGGCTACACGCCCTACCCGACCGAGGTGACCGCCGCCTTCGTCGAGCAGGCCGTTGAGACCGGTCTGGACATCTTCCGGATCTTCGACGCGCTTAACGACGTCTCCCAGATGCGCCCGGCCATCGACACGGTACGCGAGACTGGCCGGGCGCTCGCCGAGGTGGCGCTGTGCTACACCGCCGACCTGTCCGATCCTGCGGAGCAGCTGTACACGCTGGACTACTACCTGCGGCTGGCCGAGCAGATCGTCGCGGCCGGTGCGCACGTGCTGGCCATCAAGGATATGGCCGGTCTGCTCCGGCCCCCGGCGGCCCGGACACTGGTGGCAGCGCTGCGCAGCCGGTTCGATCTCCCGGTGCACCTGCACACCCATGACACTCCCGGTGGGCAGCTCGCCACCCTGCTCGCTGCGATCGACGCCGGGGTGGACGCTGTCGATGCGGCCACCGCGTCCATGGCCGGCACGACCTCGCAGCCGGCGCTGTCGGCGCTGGTCGCCGCCACCGACCACACCGCGCGCAGCACCGGGCTGGACTTGCAGGCGGTCTGCGACTTGGAGCCTTACTGGGAGCTGGTGCGCAAGGTCTACGCGCCCTTCGAGTCAGGCTTAGCCTCGCCCACCGGGCGGGTCTACCGCCATGAGATCCCTGGTGGTCAGCTATCCAACCTGCGCCAGCAGGCCGCGGCGCTGGGCCTGGCAGACAGGTTCGAGCAGATCGAAGCAGCCTACGCAGCGGCCGACCGGATGCTTGGCAGGCTGGTGAAGGTGACCCCCTCCTCCAAGGTTGTCGGGGATCTGGCACTACACCTGGTCGGTGCCGGTGTCAAGCCGAAGGACTTCGAGGCCGACCCCGCTCGCTTCGACATCCCCGACTCGGTGATCGGTTTCCTGCACGGCGAGCTTGGTGAGCCGCCCGGCGGGTGGCCCGAACCCCTGCGCGGCAAGGCCCTGAAGGGGCGCAGCGGTCCCAAGGGGATCGCGGAGCTGTCCGCTGAGGACCGAAAGGGCCTTCGAACCGACCGGTCACGGACCCTCAACCGGCTGCTTTTCGCCGGTCCCACGGCAGAATTCGAGGAGCATCGCGAGTCCTATGGGGACACCTCGGTGTTACCTAGCAAGGAGTTCTTCTACGGGTTGCGCCCCGGCGAGGAGCATGCCGTGGACCTCGAGCGGGGGGTGCGACTGCTGATCCAGCTCCAGGCGATCGGCGACGCCGACGAACGCGGCGTGCGCACCGTGATGTGCACCCTCAACGGGCAGCTGCGGCCGTTGCAGGTGCGGGACCACTCCATCGCCTCGGAGGTCCCGGTTGCCGAGAAGGCCGACAAATCCAACGGCAACCAGGTCTCGGCGCCGTTCGCCGGGGTGGTCACCCTGCTGGTGTCCGAAGGAGACACTGTGTCGGCAGGGCAGCCGGTGGCCACCATTGAGGCGATGAAGATGGAAGCCGGGATCACGGCGCCGAAAAGCGGCACCGTGGCCCGGCTGGCGATCAAGACCGTCGGGCAGGTAGAGGGCGGCGATCTGATCTTGGAGCTGCACCCCGTGAGTGCGTAACAGTGCTATAGCACTGTTACGCACTCACGGGGTGAGTGATCGCACGGCGGCCAGCGCCGCGTCGATGTCGGCTGGCGAGGTGACGAGGCTCGGCGCCAACCGTATGCAGGGCTGGGCGTAGGGCGACGCGGAGGCAACGACGCGCCGCTCCAGCAAGCGTGCCACGGCGGCGTCGGGAGTCATCGCGTCCACCTCGAAGCAGACGAGCCCGGAGGACTGCCGCGGGTTCCGCGGCGTGTGCAGCCGAACGTGCTTCATGGCGGCCAG
>DATHTJ010000282.1:0-3813 GCA_035463315.1 Pseudonocardiaceae bacterium | reverse complement strand
ACCCCGGCGACCAGCAGGATCCGCTGCCGTCCTAGGCGATCGGCAGCGGGACCGCTGCCCAGTGCGCCCACCATGGCCCCGAACACCGTGGCGCTGACCACAGCACCTGCCTGTAAGGGCGTAAGGGGCAGCTCCGGCGGGATGAACAAGAGCGCGGCCCCGATGATGCCGTTGTCGTAACCGAACAGCACCGCCGCTAACGCGCCCAAGGCGTACACGCGTCGCGTGGTCACCCGGGCCTGGAGCAAGGACGCGACCATCAGCTACCTCCGATGTGGTGGCGGCGCTGTTCTTGGGCCAGCGCGTGCACGATCTCTCTGGTGTTCAGGTACAGCTCCCGGTAGAGGGGGTAGAAGCGTTCGTAGGCCGCAGCGGACTCCGGATGCGGCTCGATCGTGGTCGAGATGGGGTTCCACTGGTCCATGTCCGGTGACTGCCCGATCCCGATGGCGGCGAGCAGTGCGTCACCCAGGCACGCGCCCATCGTCTGGCGTGGCAGCTGCTGCGGCGTGTCCAGGACGTCGGAGACGATCTGCGTCCACAACCCCCCTTTGGTGCCGCCGCCCACCGCAACCAGGCGGCGGTCCTGCCCGCCAGCGTCGCGCATCGCGTGCAGATTGTGCCGTACACCGTAGGCCGTGGCCTCCAGTGCCGCCCGGTAGATGTCCCCCCGGTTGTGCCGCAGAGTCAGCCCGGCCAGCACGCCGCGAGCGTCCGGGTCGAACAGCGGCGTCCGCTCCCCGGCGAAGTAGGGCAACATCAGCAAGCCGTGCGCCCCGGGCGGCGACTGCTGGGCTTCCGCGACGAGCTGGTCGAACGAGGATTCCCCGGTCAGCTTGCGGATCCAGTCGGTGATCGCGCCCGAGGTCGCCATTCCGGCAGCGAAGTTGTGGGTGCCGGGAAACGTGCCGACGGTGCCCCACAGATCCGGACTCCGGCGTGGCCGGTCGAGCACCTCGATCAGGAACATCGTCGTTCCGTACATCAGCATGACGTCGCCGGGTGCGGTGACGCCGACGCTGGTGGCCTCCGCCCAGGCGTCGATCGTGCCCGCCACCACGGGAGTACCCGCCGGGATGCCGGTCTGCTCGGCGACGGTGGCCTGCACCTCTCCGACCACCTCTGAGGGCCAGCACAGCTGTGGCAGCTCGAGTCCGGGGGCGATCAGCTCGATCCACTCTCCGATCCAGCGGTGTTCGACCGGGTCGTACATCGGGGTGCACTGGCTCGCCGAGTGATGGTCAAGGACGTAGCTGCCGGTGAGCCGGCGCACGACGAAGCTGCTGGCCATCAGGAAGCGGCGGGTCGCTGCCCAGGTGTCGGGTTCGTTCGCGCGCAGCCACGCCAGCTTGGGTCCGACCGCTTGCGAGGTGAGCACCGACCCGCAGCGGTCCAGGATGGTCTGGCTGCCCAGCGCCTGGCTCAGCTCCTCGATCTCGACCTGGGCGCGGGTGTCCACGCCATACAGGATCGCCGGCCGCAGGGGCCGATCCGCGGCATCCACCGGGAGCAGGCACGGACCGATGCCGCTGACGCCGACTGCGGCGAGGGGTTCGCGCACCGTCGCCGTCAGTTCCTTGCTGATCGCCGCGAAGTCCGCCCACCACACTGCCTGCGCGTCGTGCTCCACCCAACCGGGGCGTGGCATGGACACCTCGTGGGCTCGGGTTGCGGTGGCGACAACGGTGCCGTCGGCGCGGACCAGCACGCCTTTGGAGCTGGCGGTGCCGATGTCGACACCGAGCAGCAGCGAGCTCACCGAGCCGCGCCCCATCGAACCTCGCCCAGCCCGGCCCACTCGATGTCGAGCATGCGGCACACCGCGCGCAGCTCGGCGACGTGCTCGCCGGGCACCGCATGGATGTGGTTGGCCCCGAACGTGGACAGGAACTCGCCGGCCTCGACCTCCAGCCGGGCGAACGCGTGCGGCCATTCGAACGTCGACTGCCGGGCCAGCTTCTCGTTGGTCGCGTCGTCGTAGGACTCGAAGGCGCCGCGGGCAACGTGCATCCGGTAGCTGCCCCCGATCCGGGTCAGCCGGGCAAAGGTGGCGTGCCCGGGCGCGGCGAAGAACGACACCGAGGCGCCGCCGGCCGGGAAGTAGAAGATCTCGGGGTAGAAGTTCACCGCGCGCAGGTTCTCCGCCGGGTCGTCACTGCGCGCGGCGAACCAGGTGGCGTGCTGGCCGGAGTTGCACAGGTCCCAGATGTCGCGGTCGGCGTGGTAGTGCCGCACGTCGGCGAAGAGCACCGGCGTGCCGGTGAGGCCCTTGAGCAGTTGCATGGTGAGCGCACCGTCCATGTCGGACTCGGTGGCGCACACGTGGGGTCGCTTCGGGCCCTCCCAGTCGTAGGGGTCGTTGAGGAACGCCTCGGTGACGTCCATCGTGGCGAAGTGCGTCGTCAGCTCGGGCTGGCCCTTGATCCCGCAGAAGTCGAGGTTCCACTCATCGATCAGCTCCCGCACGGCGTGATAGGAGCGGATCTGACGTTCGAGCAGCTCAGGCGTCAGCTGCTTGCCGTCGTAGTGCACCCCGGCGGCGTGGCGCTCCAGCCATTCCCGGCCGGCGGTCACCCGCGACTGCTCGACGGCGGCGCTGCGCCGCACGATCTCCCACTGATCGATCTCCTCGACGTCCACCCCGAACGTGCTCATCCACTGATCGGTATCGGCCACCGCGGTGTACATCCCCATCGGACGGCCACCGATGCGGCCGAAGGTGCTGCCTGACAGGGCGGACACGGCGGCGGCGGCCCGGACCGTCTCGCCGACGCGGTCCCGCACGGCGTCATCGGCCATGTCACCCCACACCCGGGTGTGTTGCCGGCCGATCTGGTCCAATCCCCCACCGGCCGCCAGCATGCCGACCATTCCGGGGAACTGCGGGTCGATGTTGGAGAACAGCAGCAACGGACCCGGGGTGGCTGCCGCGGCGAGCATCGAGAAGTGCGGGAACGCCCACACCGCGTAGTTGAAGATGGTGAGGTCCGGCCGCGCGTCAGCGACCCGGCGTGCCTCGGTGGTGGCCATCGTGTTGGTCCAGATCGGCTCTGAGGCTCGGATGACCTCGTGCCCGGCCTGCTCGAGCGCCTGGGCAATGCGACGCTCGACGTCCAGCGAGAACGCCTTGATGTCGGCGTGGACGAAGTCGCGTCCGTCGGAGAACGTCAACAGTCCGACCCGTGCCATATCTACTCCTGCCTGCTAGAACGTGGTCGTGGTGGCGCACGCGGCCGGGTTTTCGTGGCTCGGCCTGAGAACCGCCTGCGCCTGGGAAGACCTGGCTCGCGAGCCGACGTACGCCGTACGGAGCCCTACTGGACGTTGACAAGTCGCTGCGCTTCGCGCTGAGCACAGGACTCAACCCTCAGTTCTGCTTGCGTAGCAACTCCAATACCTCACCAAGCTGGCCGGCGATGCCGTCGACCTTGCCTTCGAGGCCGTCGACCCTGCCAACGAGGCCGTCGAGCTTGCCCTCGATGCCGTCGACCCTGCCAACGAGGCCGCCGATCTTGCCGTCAAGGCCGTCGACCCTGCCAATAAGGCCGTCGACCCTGCCAACGATGCCGTCGACCTTGCCGTCAAGGCCATCGACCCTGCCAACGATGCCGTCGACCGTGCCGTCAAGGTCATCGAACCGTTGGTTGACCTTGGCGAAGCTCACCCTGGTCCGGCCCTCGAACCCCTGAATCAGGCCGTAGAGAGCCTCGATGTCGTTGGTGTTGCGGCTGACCCTGGTCTCGATGCTCACCGGTTCACTCACCGCGCCATTCTTACTCCAAGCCAGCTGCTGTCACCCGGCGCGGTCCGCTC
>DATHTJ010000281.1:0-6341 GCA_035463315.1 Pseudonocardiaceae bacterium | reverse complement strand
GTGGTCGATCGCCGGGCGGGTGTCCAGCATCTCGGTGCGCCCGATCGCCTCTTCGAGCCTGCGGAACCCGAGCGCCGCCAGGCACTCGCGGACCTCCTGGGCGATGAACTCGAAGAAGTTGACGACGTACTCGGCCTTGCCGGTGAACTTTGCACGCAGCACCGGGTTCTGGGTGGCCACCCCCACCGGGCAGGTGTCCAGATGGCAGACCCGCATCATGATGCAGCCCGAGACCACCAGCGGGGCGGTGGCGAAGCCGTACTCCTCGGCGCCCAGCAGTGCGGCGATCATGACGTCGCGGCCGGTCTTGAGCTGGCCGTCGGTCTGCACGACGATCCGGTTCCGCAGCTTGTTGGCGATCAGCGTCTGCTGGGTCTCGGCCAAGCCCAGCTCCCAGGGCGTGCCGGCATGCTTGATCGACGACAGCGGCGACGCCCCAGTGCCGCCGTCGTGACCGGAGATGAGCACCACGTCGGAGTACGCCTTGGCCACCCCGGCGGCCACCGTGCCGACCCCCCCCTCGGACACCAGCTTGACGTGCACGCGGGCCCGCGGGTTGGCGTTCTTCAGATCGTGGATCAGCTGCTTGATGTCCTCGATGGAGTAGATGTCGTGGTGCGGCGGCGGCGAGATCAGCCCCACCCCGGGAGTGGAGTACCGGGTCTTGGCGATCCACGGGTACACCTTGGTTCCGGGCAGCTGCCCACCCTCGCCAGGCTTGGCACCTTGCGAGATCTTGATCTGTAGATCATCGGCGTTGACCAGGTACTCGCTGGTCACGCCGAACCGCCCGGACGCTACCTGCTTGATCGCCGAACGGCGCAGGTCCCCGTTGGGGTCGGGGGTGTAACGGTCGGCGTCCTCGCCGCCCTCCCCGGTGTTGGACTTGCCGCCAAGCCGGTTCATCGCGATGGCCAGTACCTCGTGCATCTCCTTGGAGATGGACCCGTAAGAGATGGCGCCCGTCGCAAACCGCGTGACGATCGATTCGACTGACTCCACCTCCTCGATCGGCACCGGCGGCCGCACACCCTCGCGGAACTCGAACAACCCGCGCAGCGTCATCAGGCGCTGCGACTGGTCGTCGACGAGCCGGGTGTATTCCTTGAAGATGTCGTAGCGGCCCGCCCGGGTGGAGTGCTGCAGCTTGAACACCGTCTGGGGGCTGAAGACGTGCGGCTCGCCCTCACGACGCCACTGGTAGTCGCCGCCGATCGCGAGCTCCCGGTGCGGGGGGTGCACCCCGCCGGGTGGGTAGGCCCGGCGGTGGCGCATCGCCACCTCGTCGGCCAGGGTGTCGAACCCGACCCCACCGAGCCGGGAGGTGGTGCCGGTGAAACAGGAGTCGATGACCTCGGGCCCCAGCCCGATCGCCTCGAAGATCTGCGCGCCGGTGTAGGAGGCCACTGTGGACACTCCCATCTTCGACATCGTCTTGCGGACACCCTTGCCCAGCGCGTTGATCAGGTTGCGGGTAGCGGTCCTGGCATCGATGCCCTTGAGCAGGCCCCGGTCGGCGAGGTCCTCCACAGTGGCCATCGCCAGGTAGGGATTGACCGCCGCGGCGCCGTAGCCGATCAGTAGCGCGATGTGGTGCACCTCACGGGCGTCCGCGGCCTCGACGACCAAACCGACCTGGGTGCGGGTCTTCTCCCGCACCAGGTGGTGGTGCACCGCGCCGGTGAGCAGCAGGGATGGGATCGGCGCGTGCTCGGCGTCGGAGCCCCGGCCGGAGAGCACGATCAGCCGCGCCCCGTCCTCGACAGCTTCGGCGACCTCGACGCAGATCTCGTTGAGGCGGCGGACCAACGCCGCACCGCCGCCGTGCACCTGATAGACGCCCCGGACCGCGACGGCCTGGTACTCGGGCTGGTCACCGTCCTCGTTGACATGCAGGATCTTGGCCAGCTCGTCGTTGTCCAGCACCGGAAACGGCAGCACGATCCGCCGGCAGGAGTCGGCGCCGGCGGTGAGCAGGTTGGGCTGGGCACCGAGCTGCGCCTGCAGCGAGGTCACCAGCTCCTCCCGGATCGCATCCAGCGGCGGGTTGGTGACCTGGGCGAACAGCTGGCTGAAGTAGTCGAACAGCGGCCGGGAGTGCTGCGAGAACGGGGCCAGCGGGGCGTCGTTGCCCATCGACCCGATCGGCTCCGCGCCGGTGATGGCCATCGGCGCCAGCAGCACCGCGAGTTCTTCCTGGGTGTATCCCATCGCCTGCTGGCGGCGCACCAGCAAGGCGTGGGTATGCATCTCCCGCTCGCGTTCGGGCAGGTCCGCCAGCCGGGTCAGGCCCTCGGCGACCCAGTCGGCGTAAGGGTGCTCGGCGGCGAGCTGGCCCTTGATCTCGTCGTCGCCCACGATCCGGCCGGCCGCGGTGTCCGCGAGGAACATCCGGCCCGGCTCCAGCCGTCCTTTTCGG
Source organism: Pseudonocardiaceae bacterium (assembly GCA_035463315.1). GTDB lineage: Bacteria > Actinomycetota > Actinomycetes > Mycobacteriales > Pseudonocardiaceae. The sequence continues at coordinate 3,922 of DATHTJ010000281.1, read as the reverse complement.
ACCACCGTGGCGGGGTCGATGTCCAGCACGCCGACCTCGCTGGCCAGCACCACCAGTCCGTCCTCGGTGACCCAGTACCGGGCCGGGCGCAGGCCGTTGCGGTCCAGCACCGCGCCGATCACGGTGCCGTCGGTGAACGCGACCAGCGCGGGACCGTCCCAGGGCTCCATGAGGGTGGAGTGGAACTCGTAGAACGCCCGGCGGGCGGGGTCCATCTCGTCGTGGTTCTCCCACGCCTCCGGGATCATCATCAGCACCGCGTGCGGCATCGAGCGCCCGCCCAGGTGCAGCAGTTCGAGGACCTCGTCGAAGGACGCGGAGTCACTGGCTTCCGGGGTGACGATCGGGTAGAGGCGATCCAGGTCACCGGGGATGAGGTCGGTGGCGAGCTGGCTTTCCCGGGCGTGCATCCAGTTCCGGTTGCCGCGCAGGGTGTTGATCTCCCCGTTGTGCGCCACGTAGCGGTACGGATGCGCCAGCGGCCAGGACGGGAAGGTGTTGGTGGAAAACCGGGAGTGCACCAGCGCCAGTGAGCTGGTGACCCGCTCGTCGGACAGATCGGGGTAGAAGCTCACCAGCTGTTCCTCGGTGAGCATTCCCTTGTAGACGATCGTGCGCCCGGACAGGCTCGGGAAGTAGACGTCGACGTCGCGCTCAGCGCGCTTGCGCACGCAGTACGCGCGGCGCTCCAGTTCCAGCCCGCTCAGCGGCTGTCCAGCCGACGCGAGGAACAGTTGCCGGAAGCCGGGCATTGCCGAGCGGGCCGTGGGGCCGACTCCCTGGGGGTTGACCGGCAGCTCCCGCCAGCCCAGCACCCGCATGCCCTCCTCGGCCGCGATGCCCTCGATGGCCGCCATCACCTCGGAGTCGTCCGCCGGCAGGAAGGCGGTGCCAACCGCGTACCCACCCGGGTCGGGCAGCTCGAAGTCGACAATCTCACGAAAGAAACCATCCGGGACCTGAAACAGGATGCCGGCACCGTCACCCGTATCGGGCTCGCCGCCCCGAGCACCCCGGTGCTCGAGGTTGCGCAGCGCAGTAAGAGCCTTCTGTACGATGCTGTGATCGCGGTGCCCGGCGAGGTCGGCCACGAATGCCACCCCGCAGGCGTCGTGCTCGTAGGCAGGGTCGTACAGACCCGCTGCCGGACGTCCACTGCGGCGGGGGGTTGACCCTTCCAGTAGGTGTGTAGCGGCCATTAGCGCCTCCCGTCGTCTCGATTGCAGCCGGCACACACATCGGGACGACATGCACCCATCTGCGGTTCTCCGCAGGTTACCCCAGTGGTTTACCTCAGTGGTTATCGAGCCGTTATCACTTCCGGTGAGTGTCCGTCCCCGGCCGGGTGAGCCAGGGCACAATTCCTCTCGCATAGTTGCCCAGTGCGGGACGTTGTTAGCAAACCCGCCCCTCTCTTCTGGGACTGATGTGGCTGATGTGGCGAGTAGTGCCACGAATCGTTGTCGGTATTGTGCACACCGAGCGTGAACCGGCTCGGCGGCGCCGCTGCCGACATGCCCGGGCTGCCGGGAGAGGATGCGTGGTCAGATGGATGGCCCAGCATGAGCCTGCGCGAGGAGATCAGGGATCCGCTGCGGCGCTTCCCACGACGCGGGATCAGGCGCTGGGGATCCAGGCGCGCCGCGGTGGCCGTCACGGTCGTCAGCGGCGGCAGCGGCCCCGGAGTGCTGCTTATCCGGCGCACCACCGCACCGCGCACCCACCCAGGGCAGTACGCATTGCCGGGCGGACGCACCGAACCTGGCGAGTCAGCAGCCGAGGCGGTCCACCGCGAGCTCGCCGAGGAACTCGGCATGCAACTGCCGTCGAAGTCGGTGCTCGGGCTGCTGGACGACTACGAAGCCCGCTCCGGGTTCGTGATCACGCCAGTGGTGGTCTGGGCCGGGGAGCACAGTGAACCGCTGCGTCCCCGACAGGCTCACGTCTTCGCCGTCCCCTTCACCGACCTCGATGTCGAGCCGGTGTTCGTAGCCAGCTCAGCGTCTGACCGACCGGTGATCCGCCTGCCGCTGCACGGGGAATGGCTGCACGCCCCGACGGCCGCGGTGCTCTACCAGTTCCGCGAGGTGGTCATGTACCGACGGCGCACCCGCGTCGCCCACCTCGAGGAGCCCGTCTTCGCCTGGCGCTAGCGTGAGCGGGGTGCGGCTGGCGACATGGAACGTGAACTCGGTGCGCTCCCGGTTGCCGCGGCTGCTGCCCTGGCTGGACGCGCGCGCACCGGATGTGGTGTGCCTGCAGGAGACCAAGCTGCCCGCTGATGCCTTCGACGAGCTGGTCGGGCCCGCACTGAGCGAGCGCGGGTACGCCGTCGCACACCATGGCGAAGGGCGATGGAACGGGGTGGCCATCGCCTCCCGGGTCGGGCTGGATGACGTCGTCACCGGGCTGCTCAACGAACCCGCCAATCCGGTGGGACGCAGCCCCGATCCAGAAGCCCGCGCGGTGTCTGCCACCTGCGCGGGATTGCGGGTCAGCTCGGTGTACGTGCCCAACGGCCGCGCCCCCGATGACCCGCACTACCGCTACAAGCTGGACTGGCTGGCCGCGCTGGCCGCCACGGTGGCCGCCGGGGATCCCGCGTCAACCGTGATCTGTGGCGATCTGAACGTCGCGCCCACCGACGACGACGTGTACGACCCGGCCGCATACGCCACCTCCACCCACGTCACACCTCCGGAACGAGCCGCGCTACGCGCCCTCGGGCTGCACGATGTGATGCGGGAGCGCTGGCCCGGCGAGCGGATCTTCACCTACTGGGACTACCGGGCCGGCATGTTCCACCAAGACCTGGGAATGCGAATCGACCTGGTGCTTGCCGGTGCCGACGTCGCGCCCCGAACTCGCGCAGCCTGGGTGGACCGTCAAGCCCGCAAGGGCACCGCCCCCAGCGACCACGCACCGGTGATCGTGGACCTCGACGACGCGCCGGACGGCGACTGCGGCCCCGTCGTGCCGCCCCCGTCAGCGCGGCGCTGAGCCTGGATGCCGTCAGGAGAGTATGTCGAGAGTATGCGCTTGGGTATGCTGCGGGTATGAAGATTGCGGTATCACTGCCGGAGGAGCAAGTAGCAGCCGCCCGGCGTGCGGTGGCCGCCGGTCGCGCTCCCAGCGTGTCCGCCTACGTGGCGGACGCTCTGACTCGCGTCGAGCGGGAGAACTCGTTAGCCGAATTGCTGGCGGACCTGGACCGCGAGCTCGGCGAGCCCAGCGGTGCGGCCCGCGCATGGGCTGATCGGGAGCTCCGGCGCACCGGCCTCATCACGTGAGCCCACCGACTGGTGGTCTGACGCTGGACACCGGTGCCCTGATCGGACTCGAGCGAGGTGACGAACGGGTCCGCAGCCTGCTGCAGCGCGCCGCAGCAGACGGTCTCCCCCTCGCAGTTCCGGCCGGGGTCGTTGCGCAGGCGTGGCGCGGTGGTCCTCGGCAAGCCCGGATCGCGCGACTGCTGGCCGATCCGGACGTCAGGGTCGTAGTCCTCGATGATCTTACCGCGCGGGCGATAGGGATGCTCGTCGCACGCAGCGGTCACCACGACGTCGTCGATGCCTCCGTTGCGCTGTGCGCTGCTGAGCGGGGTCATGTAGTGCTCACCAGCGATCCGGACGACGTAGCCGCAGTGGATCCGCGCCTGGCTCTCATCACACTGTAGGCCGTCACACCAAGCGGCAGCCACCACATATGGTTACACAACGACGCAAATGTCATAACCTGACGTCAACGTCATAACCTGACATCACGGAATTAGCTGGTAGGCGTTTCGGCGTTGCGGTCGGTGAAGACGCGGCTGCCGAGGAAGTCCTCCGGGGTCAGGGTGGTGAGCTCGTCCTTGCCGACTGATTGATCGGTCTCCATCATTCGGCTCGCGTGCCGTAGGCGGGCCCGCTCGATCGCATTG
>DATHTJ010000280.1:0-3800 GCA_035463315.1 Pseudonocardiaceae bacterium | reverse complement strand
GCCCACGAGATCGTGTCTATCTCCGGTTGCAGGACGGCGAAGGTCAAGGTTGCTGATCACGCTGACTCACTGGGCGAAGACATTGCCCGCGTGGAGGCAGTGCGCGATGCTCTCGGCCCGCAGGGAGCAATACGCGTAGACGCCAACGGACTATGGGACACCGACACGGCGGTGGCGGTGATTCCACAACTCGATAAGGCCGCTGGCGGATTGCAGTACGTGGAGCAGCCCTGCCGCACCATTGAGGAACTGGCCACCGTGCGCCGCAAGGTCACAGTGCCAATCGCCGCCGATGAGTCCATCCGCCGAGCTGAGGACCCACTTCGGGTCGTGGTCGCGGCAGCCGCCGACATCGCGGTCATCAAATGCACCCCGTTAGGCGGGGTTCACCGCTCGTTGCAGGTCGCCGAGGCTGCCGGGCTGCCCTGTGTGGTGTCCTCCGCGCTGGAAACCAGTGTCGGGCTGGCGGCGCAGGTCGCCTTGGCCGGGGCGCTGCCGGAGCTGGACTTCGCCTGCGGTCTGGGCACCCTCTCGCTGCTCAGCGGTGACGTGGTGGGTGGCGCTGACTCGCTACGGCACGTGGACGGCTACCTGCCCGTGCCCCGCACACCGCCGATTCCGGATGCCGCCCTGCTGGACACCTTCGCCGTGACTGACCCAGAGCAGGAACAATGGTGGCGTGCTCGACTCGTTCGCGTCCGTGCTGAACTGAACCGGTAGGGAATACTGTAGTCAGCCCGCTCCCGGCGGCGGGGGTTAGCAGCGAGGGCGGCTTGGGGGTGATGGCGGGTGCCGGCATCCGGGGCGGTGACGTTGCATTCCCAGAGGCACCGGTTGGGGTGGTGGACGCGCGTTGCAGTGCAGGCCGGGCTGGCGGCGGCGGGGCTGTCCCGGCGGCTGGGCCTGGGGGCTGGGTCGATCATCGGTGGTCGGGTGATGTTGGCCCTGGACCGCCACGCCTTGCAGCGTTTGGCGGCTGGGCGGCGGGTGGTGCTGGTGTCGGGGACCAACGGCAAGACCACGACCAGTCATCTGGTGGCGGCGGCGGTGCGCACTGTCGGGCCGCTGGCGCACAACGCCAGTGGCTCGAATATGTCCGATGGGGTGGTGGCGGCGCTGGCCGACGCTCGGGACGCCGATTATGCGGTGATCGAGGTCGATGAGCTGCATCTGCCCGCGATCGCCGAGGCTGTCGACCCGATAGTGGTGGTTCTGCTCAACCTGACCCGTGACCAATTGGATCGAGCGACTGAGGTGGGGGCGATCGCGGCCGCCATCGGACGTGCACTGGCGCGGCACCCGCGCACGGTGGTGGTGGCCAACACGGATGATCCGATGGTGGTGTCGGCGGTGGGGATGGCCCCGCGCGCCTTGTGGGTGGCGGCGGGAGCCAGCTGGTTGCGGGACGCGACAAGCTGTCCCCGCTGCGGCCACACCCTCGTCTTCACCGAGCCCGGGTGGCAGTGTTCGTGTGGGCTGGCCCGCCCCACCCCGGACTGGTGGATCGACGACGGCAAGGCGTGCACCACCGACGCGGTGCTACCGCTGGAGATCCGGTTGCCCGGGCAGATCAACCTGGGCAACGCCGCTATGGCACTGGCCGCCGCCTGCGCTGCCGGTATCCAGGCCGATCAGGCCGCCTCCGCACTGCGCGAGGTGGAGGTCGTGGCCGGCCGGTACGCCATGGTGCACCGCGGATCACAGAACCTACGCTTGTTACTGGCCAAGAACCCGGCTGGATGGGCTGGGATGCTATCCATCGTGCGCGAGCCGCGGCCGTTGCTGGTGATCATCAACGCCCGGGAAGCCGACGGGCGGGACACCTCGTGGTTGTGGGATGTCCCGTTCGAGCAGCTCACTTCCCGCCCGGTGGTGGCCAGCGGAGAACGCGCCGCTGATCTCGGCGTGCGGCTTAGCTATGCTGGGCTGGAGCACCAGACCGTGTCCGACCCGTTGGCCGCCCTCGCGGCACTACCGGCGGGGACAGTGGACGTGGTGGCCAACTACACCGCTTTCCATTACTTCCGCCGCCGGCTGAGCCGGGAACGGGACGCAGCGGGGTGAGCGGAGAGTTGACAGTCACGATCGGCCTGCTGTTGCCGGATGTTCTGGGCACCTACTCCGATGCCGGGAATGCCACGATATTGGCTCAACGGTTGCGCTGGCGCGGCATTGCGGCCGAGATTCTTACTATCACTGCTCGGGACGTCCCGGCGGCGAGTTGCGCGGTGTATGTGCTGGGTGGCGGGGAGGACACCGCTCAACAATTCGCCGCAGACTGGCTGCGTCGTCATGACCAGCTACGTCGAGCACTGGAAAGCAGCGCGGTGACGCTGGCCGTGTGTGCCGGGCTGCAAATCCTGGGACGGTCGTTGAGCGATGCCAGTGGCCATGCCTACCCGGGATTGGGTCTGCTGGATATTGCCACCGCGCCCGGCCGCCAGCGCGCCGTCGGCGAGGTGATCACCACCTGTGCGGTACCCGGCGTCGGCTCGCTGACCGGGTTCGAGAACCACCGCGGGGTCACCACCCTCGGCGCGGGTACCGCCCCCTTGGGGCGAGTGGTCACCGGTATCGGCAACGGCACTCGTGGTGATCACTTCGGGCACCGCACCGAAGGTGTGCTCACCGACCGCGTCGTCGGCACGTACCTGCACGGTCCCGTACTGGCCCGCAACCCCGCCTTAGCCGACCACATCCTGCACAAGATCACCGGCCAGTCCCTGCCCCCTCTCGACCTGCCCGATCAAGCCGCCTTCCGTCTCACCTACCTGCGCGACCGCACCTAACGCCCTCCTCTCCCCGCGTTCTGGATGCAGACTGCAGTGATGGTCGAGCAGTTGGATCGCCTGGTCCAGGAGTCCGGCGCCCGAATGTGCGGTTGGGCATTATCGAGTGGACCATCCCGGCGAGGGTTCCCGCTCTACACGGCTTCACCATCTACGACTCGCGGGCTATTCTCTGGGGGACCCAGACCGCCACCGCCATCATCACCGACCAGAAAGACATGAACGACGACGAAGAACACTGGGCCGAGCTTGAACCGATCATCTCCTACAGCGACGCGGCACGCACGGCGATTGACCGCGTTGCCGCCGACTACCGCAGCATTATCTGAGAGAACGACCCCGGCGGGCAATTCACCGCAACGAGGCCAGCCGTCACCGGGTCGGTGTGGTCGCGCGGATGCTGCGCTTGCGCCGCTAATCCGGAGCCGTGCAGTCCCCCGGGCAGCGGTGGATCCCTGGTCGGGTGACGGTCCGTGCATCGGGAACCGGGCCCGCTCACAGTGCGTCCGAGTCTCGTTCCTGTCCGTCACATCCCGGCTCCGGAGGGGTTTCCGCGCTGGGCGACATGAGAGGCCGGCGAGCCATGGGGACTGGGGAGAAGGTGGAGGTCACCGACTGGCGGTACCGCGGTGCCTGCCGGACGCACGACCCGGATCGGTTGTTCGTGGCGGGTTCCGCGCAACAGCAAGCCAAGATCGTGTGCGTCCCGTGTCCGGTGCGGGTGCACTGTCTTGCCGAAGCGCTGGACCACCGGATTGAGTTCGGCGTCTGGGGTGGCATGACCGAACGGGAACGTCGGGCGCTGCTGCACCGCCGCCCGGACGTCCGTAACTGGGCAGAGCTGCTCGGGGGTGCTTCGCGGCAGCATGATTGACCGCCGTAGTCACGGCTCCTATTTCACGGCAGGTTGCGCTCCCGCCAGCAGCCGGCCGATCTCGCGCAGTCCCGGGAGATCGTGAACGTCGACGGCCAGGGCGGGTGCCGTGGCCACCGCCACCGCCGGATGGGCCC
>DATHTJ010000279.1:0-14472 GCA_035463315.1 Pseudonocardiaceae bacterium | reverse complement strand
AACTGGGTGTCTCCATGCGGGACCCGATGACGGTTCAGTTCCTTGAGGGCCTAGGAGACAGGGAAGTCTCGATCGATACCTTTTGTCACACAATCACGATGGCGGAAGATATGGTGAGGTGGTCGGCGACCGGTGGTGGTGTTTCTCCGGACGGCGTCCTCGACAAGGACTAGACGGTCGGGCGCGCTGCTGCTCATCGGGAGGAGCTGGCCAGCAAAAATTACTCGACCGAAGCTAGCGCGGCAGTGACCAGCAGTGACCATTCGGGCGAAGCGCTGCGTAGGTGAGGTGCGTGAACGGCCGGTCAGAATCGCCGGACGTGTCGCCGAGCGGCGCAAGCTCAACGGTCTCACCAAACTGAGGACTGCCCGCGTCCGAACGGAGTCAAGACTGTGGCGTTTGGAGTACAGGGCAGACTCCTCACCGTATGAAACCTACCTGTGAGCGCCGTGGGGTGACCAGCGTTCTCAGGTCTGGGCCAGACAGTGACTGCGCCCCGTAGTGTCGCCGCGGCGACGGCTTGTAACCAGGGCGTTCAGGGAGAAGATGGTGCTTCTTCGCCCTGATCCCCGCGCTACTTAGCGGGGCATCGACAGTCCCTGCCGGGCAAGTCCCGGCGGCACGCCCCCAGGTTCGGCGTGCTCGCGCCCCTGTGCGCTGGTGTGCGGACTGGCGAACTGGTCGCAACCGCCTCGCTCCCCGACCTGAGAGAGGTGGTGCTGGTGTCTTCCCGAACACCACGCTTGGTCCGAACACCACGCTTGGTCCGCTGGACTCTGTTGGCCGTCGCGGTTGCGCTGCCGGTCGCGACGATGACGATCCAGCCGTGGCAAGCGCTGGCCGGCCCTGAACCGGCTGCGGCTACGACTTCCGCAGTGCCGACCAGCGGCCCTCCTCTCAGTCGGGGCAACGGCCACACATCGGCTCTAGCGGTCGACCCCGAGCGAGATCCGGACCGTCGCGGGCAGGACAGGGAGCGCGGTCGCAAGCAGCAGGCCGCGCCAGACGATAAGGGCCGAGGCAAGGCGCCCAACCCGAACTGCACGCTGATCGTCCCAGCCGCGCCGCTCACCGCGCAGGGCCTGGCCACGCCCTACCAGCTGGTGGCGACGAATCGTCGCAACGGCGCGTGCCGCGAGGCCAACGCCGACCAGTCAGCGTTCGTCGAAGCCACGATCATCGATCCGGCAACGGGTGCATTGTCGATCTACCGGCCGCTGGTTATCGACCGAGGCACCAAGCCGGCGGCTCCGCCGGTGGTGCCGAAACTACCGCCGGGTGCCGTGGTCGGGCTGTGGTTCGGTTTTCAGGGCGACGTGTTGACGCTGCGGGGCGCCGCGGATGACTGTGTCAACGGGTTGCCCCGCTCGCCGTTCGGGCAGTTCGCCTACTGTGGTGCCCCGGACTTCTTCGACGCGGCCAACGCCGCGATCGGCGCCGGCAAGCTGAAGGTGCCGCCGGTAGGCAAGGCCCGCGACGGCAAGCCCTGTCCCACCACCCGCGACTTCTCAGTAGTCGATCAGGACCAGAGCGACAACCTCAACACCAGTTACCTGGCGTTGGCCAACGGGCGCACCGCGCAGGACAACGCGGCGAACGCCAAGTCGCTGCCCGTGACCAAGGTCCTCAAGAACGACAGTGACAACTTCCTGCTGAACGGCTTCATCGGCCCGGCGCTGGGTTGTCAGCCGTTCACGGCTCCGGACCTCACCGCTGGCGGGACGCTCACCTCGTCATTGGCGCTGAACGAACTACAGGCCGCGGCTGCGCAGGCGCAGCCGGTGGCGCTCATCCCGCCCAACAATCCGATGGCGCAGGTGGACGGGAAGCGGAGTGTGCGCAAGGCCAACCTGTACCGGGCCGGTGTGAATATGCCGCCGTTGGATCCAGCGGTCGATACCGCGAAGAATTACTGCCGCAACCTGGCCACGATTGGCTTGGCGCGGCTGCGCAATGATCGACAGTTCACCGTCCGCGCGCCCTCCCCGGACCCGGCCGCAGCGAACAACCTGTTTATCTTCCTGCAGCAACGGCTGAAGGGCTCGTTAGTGGACCTGGGCTGCGCGCAAGCGCGTCGGGAGCGATGACTCAAGTGCACATGTCGAGTCAACCGGGGCGCTCGTCCTCGTGCTCACCGCGATACTCGGTGCGCCATCCAGCCCTCAACCGGCTCCGATCAGTCTGACCCGCTGGGACTCGGGACCCGCCGGCGGGCATAGCCGCGATGTTACCGTCCTGAGCCTGAGAAGCCGAGACCGCGGAGGAGCTTCTGGAAGCCCTCCCAGGTTGCTTCGAGAATATTGCCGGTCCACTCCGCGAATTCCGGCATCTGCTCCGTGACGAACGGCCCGACCAGAGGTACAATGATGAGAATCAAAAGCACAACTACGACGACAGTCAGCACCTTCACAACCGCGGCTACCATCGAATTTCCTCCCTGTGCAAGCAGTGCGATAGGATAGGGTGTTGTCCTTGGATTAGGACGGATTGTGAACAGCGGTGGAGTTGTCGGTCAGCCAACTCGATTCTCGTTTCTCATGCCACGGTCGATAGCCTCAGCGCACACCCCCATCATCTCAGCGTCTCCTGCCGAAATGACTGTACGGATACGGCGGTCGCGAACTGTGCGCGTTTTCGTGAGCTGGCCAGCGCGAGTCACTCCGAGCGGGCGCACCAAGCCCGCGGGCGAAGTCACGTCCGGGAGCTGGGCCAGCCCGCACTCGTAGGATTGGCGCAGGTCGCCGAGCGCTGCTGCGGGATCGCTGTGCGTGATCACACCCCTAGGGTACGGCGTGCGTCCAGGTCTCTCTCCACGGCGGCCGCGTCAACCCCCAGACGGGCTCGGAACGATCTGAAGGACCAGGTTGCGGGCTCGCCGTTCACCCCAGGCGAGGCGCAAGCACCTACGGCCCAACGATGGCGTCGTCGTCCGCAGGGGCAGCCTCCGACTGGGTGGCCAGGTGTGCACTGATCAACCCGAGGAGCAGGTCGGTGTCCACCGGCTTGGTGACGTAGTCGTTCGCTCCGGACGCCAGGCTCTTGGCTCGGTCCTCCTTCATCGCCTTCGCGGTCACCGCGATGATGGGCAAGTCGGCGTAGCGGCTGAGGTTGCGGATTGCAGCGATCGTCGCGTTGCCGTCGAGCTCGGGCATCATCACGTCCATCAGGACTAGGGCGGTGTCGTCGTGGCGCTCCAGGGCGCGGACTCCGGCCACTCCGTTGTCGGCGAAGGCGACCTGCAGACCGTGCGCCTCAAGCAGGCTGGTCAGCGCGAAGACGTTGCGCAGGTCGTCGTCGACGATCAGGATTTTCTCCCCGTGGAAGCGCGGCGACGCCACACCGGACGCTGCAGGCAGCGGCGGCAACGACCGGGCCGCCGGCATCAGCTCCGGTGCCACGAGCCGGTGGACCGGCGTGTGCTGTGCGGTGCCGTCGGGAACCGCTGATGGGGGCAGCTCGGTGATGTCGGGCAGGCAGACCTCGGGCAGGTAGAGGGTGAAAACGCTGCCCTTGCCCGGTTCGCTGCGCACCGCCAGCTCGCCACCGAGCAGCTGGGTCAGCTGCCGGCTGATCGACAACCCGAGCCCGGTGCCGCCGTAACGCCGGCTGGTGGTTCCGTCAGCCTGCTGGAACGCTTCGAAGATCACAGACAGTTTGTCGGCGGCGATCCCGATACCGGTGTCCTCCACCTCGAACGCGATCCGGCCCGGCGCGGCTCGCAGCGCGTCACCCTCCACCTCCTCGGCAGGCGCGGGCCGGATCCGCAGTATCACCCCGCCCTCATCAGTAAACTTCAGCGCGTTGGACATCAGGTTGCGCAACACCTGCTGCAGGCGCAGCTCGTCGGTACGCAGGGTCGCTGGCAGAGCCTGATCGAGCTGCACGGCAAAGTGCAGTGCCTTCTCAGCGGCCAGCGGCTCGCACAGCGTCTTGACGTAGGTCACCACGGCGGTCATCGCCACATCGGACAGCGACGGGTCCATCCGCCCGGCTTCGACCTTGGCCAGGTCGAGGATGTCGTTGATCAGCTGCAACAGGTCGCTGCCAGCGGAGTAGATGGTCCTGGCAAATTCCACCTGCTTGTCCGACAGGTTGCTTTCCAGGTTGTCGGCGAGCAGCTTGGCCAGGACCAGGGCACTGTTGAGGGGGGTGCGCAGCTCGTGGGACATGTTCGCCATGAAGTCCGACTTGTAGCGTGATGCGGCGGCCAGCTGGCCGGCCCGTTCCTCGAGTTCCTGGCGGGCGAGCTCGATCTCGGCGTTCTTGATCTCGATGTCGCGGTTCTGGGTCGCCAGCAGGGCGGCCTTTTCGGCCAGCTCGGTGTTGGACTTCTGCAGTTCGTGTTGCTGCGCCTGAAGCCGCTGCGAACCCGCGGTCAATTCCTGGGCCAGCCGCTGCGACTCGGCCAGCAGCGCCTCGGTACGGGAGTTGGCCAGGATGGTGTTGACGTTGACGCCGATCGTCTCGCGAAGGTGTTCGACCAGGTCCCGGTGCGCTGGGGCGAACTCGTTGAACGAGGCCAGCTCGATCACCCCCAACGCCTGGTCCTCGAACAGCAACGGCACTACCAGCAGGTTGGTCGGTGCGGCAGACCCGAGGCCGGAGCTGATCGTCGCGTAGTCCGGTGGCGCATCGGTGACCAGGATCGTCCGCTTGTCCAGCGCCGCCTGCCCAACCAGTGACTCGCCGAGGGCGAAGCGGCAGGCCGACACTGGGCCCGGGATGCCGTAACCCGCCGTGAACTCCACCATCGGCGGTCCGTCGTCCTCACTGCGGACCAGGAAGAACGCCCCTTGCTGGGCTGACACCAGGGGGGCCAGCTCGCTCATCACCACCGAAGCGACGGTGGCCAGGTCGCGGTGGCCCTGCATGAGACCGGAGAGCCGCGCAAGGTTGGTCTTGAGCCAGTCCTGTTCCTGGTTGGCCCGGATGGTCTCCTTCAGGGTGGCGATCATCCGGTTGATGTTGTCCTTGAGCTCGGCGACCTCGCCGGACGCGTCGACGGTGATCTGGCGGGTCAGGTCGCCGGCGGTCACCGCAGTGGCCACCGCGGCGATCGCGCGCACTTGGGTGGTGAGGTTGCCCGCGAGGACGTTGACGTTCTCGGTCAACTGCTGCCAGGTGCCGGAGACGCCGATCACCTCGGCTTGCCCGCCGAGCTTTCCCTCGGTGCCGACCTCGCGAGCCACCCGGGTGACCTCGCGGGCGAATGCGGACAGCCGGTCCACCATGGTGTTGATCGTGGTCTTGAGTTCCAAGATCTCGCCGCGGGCGTCCACGTCGATCTTCTTGGACAGGTCACCGCTCGCCACCGCGGTGGTCACCTGGGCGATGTTGCGTACCTGGTTGGTCAGGTTCTCCGCCATGCCGTTGACGTTGTCGGTGAGGCCCTTCCAGGTGCCGGCGACATTGGGTACCCGGGCTTGGCCGCCGAGAGTTCCCTCGGTACCTACTTCGCGGGCCACCCGGGTGACCTCGTCGGCGAACGCCCCCAAGGTGTCGACCATCCGGTTGATCGTCTCGGCCAACGCCGCGACCTCGCCGCGGGCCTCGACGGTGATCTTCTTCGACAGGTCGCCGCCGGCCACCGCGGTGGCCACCGCGGCGATGCTGCGCACTTGGCTGGTGAGGTTCTCCGCCATGCCGTTGACGTTGTCGGTGAGCGCTTTCCAGGTTCCGGCTACCCCGCGTACCCGAGCCTGGCCGCCGAGCTTGCCCTCGCTGCCGACCTCGTGCGCCACCCGGGTGACCTCGTCGGCGAAGGCGGAGAGCTGGTCGACCATGGTGTTGAGGGTGTTCTTGAGTTCCAGGATCTCACCGCGGGCGTCGACGGTGATCTTGCTGCTGAGGTCGCCTCGAGCCACTGCGGTGGCCACTTGGGCGATGCTGCGCACCTGATCGGTGAGGTTGCCGGCCATCACGTTGACCGAATCGGTCAGGTCCCGCCACGTCCCGGCCACTCCGGGGACCCGTGCCTGACCACCCAACTGACCCTCGCTCCCGACCTCGCGGGCCCCCCGGGTCACCTCGGCGGCAAATGCGGAGAGCTGGTCGACCATGGTGTTGAGGGTGTTCTTGAGCTCTAGCAGCTCACCCGACACCTCGACAGTGATCTTGCGGCTGAGGTCGCCGCGGGCTACCGCGGTGGCCACTTCGGCGATGTCGCGCACCTGGGCGGTGAGGTTGCCGGCCATCACGTTGACCGAATCGGTCAGGTCCCGCCACGTCCCGGCCACTCCGGGGACCCGCGCCTGACCCCCTAGCTGACCCTCGGTGCCGACCTCGCGGGCCACCCGGGTCACCTCAGCGGCGAACAGCGACAACTGATCGAGCAGCCCGTTGACGGTGTGGCCCAATCGAGCGAAGTCGCCCCGCAGTAACTGGTCAGACACCCGTGACGACAGGTCCCCCTCAGATACCGCGGCCAGTACCCTGGCCAGCTCGGTGGTCGGCCGCGTCAGGTCCTCGATCAGGCCGTTGATCGCTGCGGCGGCGATCGACCACCCGCCGTTGCCCTCGTCGGCGAGCCGTTCGTGGGTCCGACCCTCTTGGCCGACTGCCTCGCGCACTCGGACCAGCTCGCCGACCAGGGATTGGTTGCGCTCGGCGATCTGGTTGATCACTGTTGCGATCCGTCCGGTGAGGCTGGTGTCGGTGACCACCAGCCGGCGGCGGAAGTTGCCGTCGCGAAGCTCCTCCAAGGCCAGCAGGAGCCGTTCCAGCGTGGCGGGATCGACCGGACTCAGCCGCTCCGAAAGAGATCCCGGGGCTGACACGGGCTGTGCGCTCACGATGAGCCTCCCAGAAACATCTACAGTGCTTTAAAGCTCGCAGCGTGCCACGATCGGCCGTCGGATTCGAGCCGGCGCACACCTGCCGTGGGGATACCCTCGGTCGCGACGCGTTCGGAATCGGGTGAGGAGATGCAGTGGCATCTGACGCGGACCCCGTTGCCGATCTGCTGGTGCCCGGACTGCCCTGGCTACTCGACGGCATGGACCAGGCAGTAATAGTGCAAGACACGTCTGGACGGATCCAGCTGCTCAACGCGGTGGCCCGGCGGCTGTTCCCCGATCTGTGCGTCGGCGATGAGTTCGACTCCAGCGGCGAGTCCTTCGTCGCTGAGCTCGGCGGACGTCGGGTTTGCGGACGGCTGCAGCGGCTCACCGATGGCTGGCAAGCCTGGGTGGTCAGTGACGTTGCTGACAAGGCGGCTGACCGCCACGACTTCATGCTGGCTGCCGGCCGCGAGTTGGCGGCGGGGGTGGGCCACCATTCGGCGGCGGCAGCCTTAGCTCGGATGGCCGTCCCGGTGCTCGGCGAGCGAGCTGCGGTGCTGCTGCCGGCGCCGCGGGCGCGGATGTCGTGGTGGCGATTCGCCTGCGGTGACGCCCGAGCGGCCAGCGGCATCGCCCGGGCGCCCGTGCCCCGAACAGCGCCAGTGCTAGCCGGCGCGCTGCGCGGAGCCACCGGGGACACGGCCACGGTGCCGGCTAGTGAGCTGGCCGCGTTGACTGTGGCGCTCGGACCCGACGTCACCGAGCGGCAGCCGGTCGTGGTGACGCCGTTGCGGGGGCCGCAACGGACCGAGGGGCTGCTGGTCGTGGTCCGACCGGCTGCTGCTGAGCTGCTCGCACCACTGGCGGCGTTGGCTGGCCCGGCGCTGGAGGCCGGGCGGCGGCGGCAGGACCGACTTACCGCGCTGAACCAGCTGCAGGCGCCACTGCTGCCGCCGCGGCCGGACGCGTTGCCGGAGCTGCCGGGGGTGCAGCTGGGCGTGGCGCATCGCCCTGCGGGGGGAGAGCTGGCGGTGGGCGGCGATTTCTACCTGGTCCGCCCAACCCCTGACGGGGACACTTTGTTCGCTCTCGGGGACGTGTGCGGCAAGGGCGCCGAGGCACTGGCGGAAAGCAGTCGAGTGCAGCACTCGCTGGCCGCGTTGATGGTCGTCGAGCAGGAGCCGGCCCGGTTGCTCCACCTGCTCAACCGGGCGCTGCTGGCCGCCGGGCGGACCGTCTTCACCACGCTGGTGCTCGGCGCGCTGCAGCCCGCCCCAGTAGGTCTGAGGCTCACGCTCGCTGGCGGCGGCCATCCCGCGCCGATGGTGTTGCGGTGCGGTGGTCACGTCGAGGAGGTCGGAGTGCCCGGAACAGTCGTGGGCATCCTGCCCGACGCCCGTTTCGGCCGGACCTCGCTCACGCTGGCACCGGGCGAGACCTGCCTGCTGTACAGCGACGGCGTCACTGAGGCTGGCCGCCGCACCGGAGAGAATGAGGAGCTGTTCGGGCCGGCTCGGCTGGCTGCCTGCCTGCGTGGCTGCGTGGGGATGACCGCACAGGCGGTGGCCACCCGCGTCAAGGACACCGTCACCGACTGGCTGGGCCGCAATGACGGCGACGATCTGGCGGTGCTGGCCATCAGGGCTGCGCCATGCGGCACCGAGTAGGCAGCACCGGAACGCACCCCTGACCCAGCCCCGTGGCGCCGACCGTGGCCCGCCCTATATCGTGCGTGGCGTGACCAGCGACTTCCCGGCTGACATCATGGGCCTGCAGGTGGCCGAGCACTACCCCGACGTGCGTGTCGTCACTGTGGTGGGCGAGGTCGACGCGTTGACCGCGCCGGAACTGGCCACTGTCTTGACCGCGCAACTGGCCACTGCTCGGGTCGTGGTGGTGGACCTTGATGGCGTGCAGTTCCTGGGATCTGCTGGGCTGTCCGTGCTGTTCGAGGCGAACGAGCTTGCTACCCGGGAAGACCGCACCCTGCGGTTGGTGTGCAACTCCCGAATCGCCAACCGGGCACTGGAGGCCACCGAACTGAAGGAGCACTTTATCTTTGCCGCCAACGTGCCGGAGGCCCTGCAGAACTCACCCTAACGGGTGGTTTCGCGGCTCCCGCTACGGGAATAGGTGAGGCGGACCACCTCTCCGGAGCGGGTGCGCCGTGAGTTCTCCGGCGCGCCCGCTCCAATTAGGCACATCGGGTGCTTACCGGACCGGCCCTTGGCGGAGTTTGGACCTTGCCGCCATCGGGGAACACAGGTCATAGCCCGACAGGGTGGTACTGATCGCTGAAGGAGACGACCATGGCAAGCACCGACCCGTGCTGTCACTGAGGCGGTACCACGATGACGGGGACGTACGTGGATAGTGACGGTTCGACCCCCGACCGGGGTCCTGCGCTGCCGAACCCATCCCGGGAGGAGCAGGTGTTGTCCATTGAGCTGCATACCGCGGCCACCCCCGTCGTCATCCCGACGATTCGCACGGTTGCCGCTGATCTCGCCGCGCGTGCTGACTTCGACCTTGACTCGATCGATGACCTGCGGATGGCAGTCGATGATGTGTGCGCCATGCTGGTCCGGATCGCCGCCCTGAACGCCAGGCTGAGCTGCACGTTCACCGTGCGAGCCGAGCGGATCGAGCTGGCCGCTGAAGTTGACGCAGACGACTCGGCTGATCCGCTGCCGACGAGGTCTTTCGGTTGGCGGGTACTGGAGTCCCTCACCGACGAGGTGAGCGTCCAGTGCCTGCCCGGTGCCCAAGGCCAGCGCGGCAGGGTGTGCATCACCCTGGCCAAAGGCGCCGTCCCCGCGTCACAGACGTGACTTCGTCCGGGCCGTCGGCCGCCACCCGCGACGGCGAATACGCGCACCTGGCTCCACTGCAGCGGCGCTATGCCGCGCTGGCAGCCGGCGATCCTGCCCGCCAGCAGCTGCGTGAGCAGCTGATCAGCGGGTACCAGCCGATGGCCGAACACATCGCACGCCGGTTTGCCGGCCGTGGCGAACCGTTGGAGGATCTGATCCAGGTCGCCACCGTGGGGTTGATCAACGCGGTGGACCGGTTCGAGCCGGACCGCGGCTGCGACTTCTTCTCGTTTGCGGTGCCCACGATCACCGGAGAGGTGCGCCGGTACTTCCGCGACCATGGCTGGTCCACGCGGGTGCCGCGCCGGTTGAAGGATCTGCACATTGCTATCCGGGGCACCCTGGCCGAGCTGTCCCAGCAGCTCGGGAGGGCCCCCCGGCCCAGCGAGATCGCCTTCCGCCTGGGATTGCCCGTCGCCGAGGTGATTGAGGGACTGCGGGTTGGGGACGCCTACCGAAGCTCGTCTCTCGACGAGATGCTGAACGCCGGGGAGGGCAGCGCGACCCTCGGCGACCTGATGGGTGGCTTGGACGGCGACCTGGCGCTCATTGAGGACCGCGAGGCGCTGCGCCCGCTGCTGGCTGAGCTTGCGCCCCGGGAACGGACGATCCTCGCACTGCGCTTCTTTCGCCAGATGACCCAGACTCAGATCGCCGAGCAGGTCGGCATCTCGCAGATGCACGTCTCGCGGGTGCTCCGCCAGACGTTGGTGCACCTTCGGGAACGTATGTCCACCCCGGACTGACTGGTCCTGCTAGTTTGGGTGTTGTCCCTTATCTGGCGTCGATTCCTGTTTCCCCGAGTCGACACCGGGTACCCCACTGCCTCAGCGTCGACGTGAGCAGGAGGACTAGGTGCGCGACGAGGAGTTCATCACAGAGGTGCAAATCAGGGCCGGGCTGAGCACTCGCGCCGAGGCGGAGCGTGTCACCCGCGCGACGCTGGCGATCCTCGGCGAGCATCTGCCAGACAGTGTGGCGGGTGCGGTTGCGGCCGTTCTGCCCGAGCAACTCGGTGAGCAACTATGGGGTGGCCGGGCGCGATCGCAAGCGACCGGGGCGCAGGCAGGCCGGCTGAGCAGGGGGGTAGATCGCGGCGAGGGCAGCTGGCCCGGTGACAACACCAGCGCCGATGCCGACATCGACGGCGCACCCCTCCCACACTGACTCGGCCAACAGGACCTCGGCCAACAGGGCGGCATCCGCTGCCCGTGTCCAGCCAGAGGTCCCGGAGACGCACCGCAAGGTCAGCTGGTCAGGGCTCCCTTGGCGACCTGAAGTCGGTGATCCTCGAGAGTGGAGCGCTGGCTCTCGGCGCGCTTCGCCAGCCTAGCCAGGTCGGTGGCAGCCAGCTCGGCGTGTGAGTCACTCACCTCGATCAGGGCGCGCCACATCGACAGCTTGCCTTCGATGCCCAGCGACAGCGTCTCGAGTTCCAGCAGGCACTTCAGGTCCTGATTACCGGTCATCGTCTCGCTCAGCTTCAACCTGCTGGCCTTCTCCCCGATCCAGCCGGCAGCCTGCTTGATCGGGTTCTGCTGAATCTCGAGCCGCCTCATCAGCCCTTCCAACGTCACTTTGTCTTGCTCGATCTCGCGGGCCAGCTCGGCGAGGAAGGGACCGTATGGGGTGGCCGCGTACTCGGAGCTGAGCTTGCTCGCGAGTTCGCTGCCGGCGGCAGAACCAGCCAGGTGATCGTTGAGGTAGGTCTCCAGCCCCTTGGCTGCGGCCATGACAGGTCTCCTTCGATGGTCCAGCCCACTAGCGTGGGTCGATGGTTGCGACGAGATCGTCGCGGCTCATGGTCGAACGGCCAGGGATCTGCTGCAGGCTGGCCCGCTGCCGCAGTTCCTTGGTGGTCAGCTCGGCGGCCTCGGTGGGCGTCGGTGCGCCGCGCTGCGCTTTCATCGCCTCGAACCGCGTGCCCCACTCCTCCCGCGTGGCGGCGTCGGTGGCTGCCCGCACCTGGGGGAACAGCTCAGTCTCCTCTTCCTCGGCGTGGTGCTCGACGTTCTCGATGAGCACGGCCACCTTCGCTACCCACTCCGCATCGCCGGGCTTGAGGGTGCGCGCCTCCCCGATCAGCACGTCGACGACGTGGTGCTCCTGCACGCCCTCGCTGACGACCTCGGCCAGCTCCTCGCTCAGGTCGTGCACCTCTGGGTAGAAGATTTGCTCCTCGATGGCGGTGTGCACCTCAAGCTCCTCGAAGATCTTGCTGGCAAGCTCGCCCATCGTCGGCGTGTCCTCGTTCCCCTGCGCCTCCCGGAAGCGGGTGAACAGCCCTCGCACCCGGTTGTGGTCAGCGATCAGTAGATCGAGGCCATCCATCGTTCCTCCCATTTACTCGTCGCAGCGGCTCGCCGGCCTGGGCTACCCGACGGTGCTCCGAAGTAAACCCAGACAGGGGCCCCGGCGCCACGGCCGCGCTGCCGGGCATGAGCCCGCCTGCAGCCACCCGCCACCGTCACCGTTTTCCGGATGCCGAGCGGGAAAAGCAACGGACTCGGGCTCGACGCGCAGGGGCGGCTCATCGCGAGCGAGCACGACAACCGGCGGGTGTCGCGCACGCTGGCCGACGGCACCGTCGTGACGGTGGCGGACCGCTGGCAGGGCAAGCGACTGAACTCGCCCAACGACAACATCACCCGCAGCGACGGCACCATCTACTTCACGGATCCTCCCTACGGCGTCCCCACCGGCCAAACACGCGAGCTCGACTTCCAGGGCGTGTTCCGGGTCGACCCAGCCGGCATGCTTCACCTCGAGTCGAGGGACATGAACCGCCCCAACGGCGTGGCCCTCTCGCCGGACGAGAAGACACTGTACGTGGACGACACCGCGGACGGACTGGTACGCAAGTTCCCCGTCAGGCCCGACGGCTCCCTGGGACCGCCCACGATATTCGCGCCCGCTACGGGCGGCGGCGGCGACGGGATGGCGATGGACGACGCGGGAAATCTGTATGTGACGACCAATGTCGGCGTGACGGTGTACAAGCCGAGCGGCGTGACCTGGGGCACCATCTCCGTCCCTGAGGTGCCCACCAACTGTACGTTCGGTGGCCCCGACCGCAAGACGCTCTACATCACGGCCCCCACATCGATCTACCGCGTGACGCTGAAGGTTCCCGGCCTGCCGTAACCGCCTCGGTGGGCGGCAGTGGCCGTTCGTCTCATTCGGAAGTGATCGCCGAGGTCATGGTCGGCTGCGCGGAGTCCGGGAAGTAGTCTCCGCTGGGTGGATCAGCAAGGTTTGTTGTGTCAGCCGGTGGCTTTTGATCCGGCCGCCCGCACGTGGGTTCCGCGGGAGAGCCCGGGAGCGGTGCTGGTGCCCGAGCTGGACGGAGTGCTGGTGTGTGACGAATCCAGCCTGCGATGGGCCGCCGATGACTTCGGCCACGTGGTGCATCGCGGTCCGCGGGCGGTGCTGCGTCCAGGCGGGGTAGCCGATGTGGCCGCGATCGTGGCTTTCGCCGGTGAAACCGGGTTAGATGTCGCGGCGCGCGGCGCTGGTCACTCCACTCACGGCCAGGCTCAGACTGCGGGTGGCATCGTCATCGATATGGCTGGGCTGGACCTGGTGAGTGACGTGCGCGCGGACCGGGTGACGGCCCAGGCTGGCGCGCTGTGGAGTGACGTCTTGGACGCCACACTCGCCCACGGGCGTACACCTGCGGTGCTTACCGATTATGTGTACACCTCGGTGGGCGGCACCCTCACAGTCGGTGGCGTAGGCGGTACCAGTCACTACTACGGACTCCAAGTCGACAATGTCAAGGAACTGCGTGTGATCACGGGAACCGGCCGGTGGGTGACATGCTCGCCGGAGCGGAACCGGCGACTGTTCGACGCGGTCCGGGCTGGGCTTGGACAATGCGGCATCATCATGAGCGCCACCGTAAGCGTGATACCGGCACCCGCCCGGGCTCGGCGCTACCGCCTGCCCTATCACGACCTCGCGACCTTCCTCACAGATCAGCGGCAACTCGTGATGCAGGGTCGATTCGATTTCCTTCAGGGTCAGATCGTGCCGGCAACGCCCGGGGTCTGGCGATACCTCCTTGAGGTTGCCGTCTACTACACACCACCAGCAGCGCCTGCTGATGCAGTGCTTCTCCACGGTTTGGGTTACGACGGTCATGACGAGGAGATCGACGACATCTCCTACCGAGAGTTTCAGCATCGGATGGCTCCCGGCGAGGCGGCGCTGCGGGCCAGTGGGGAGTGGCTGTATCCGCATGCCTGGATCACCGTATTCCTGCCATCGGGGATCACCGCAGCGCTCGTCGGCGAGATCCTCGCCGAACTCACTGCTGCTGAACTGGGCAATTCCGGGCTGGCGTTGCTCTACCCGGTCCACGCCAGCCGGTTGCATGCCCCGCTGACGCGAGTGCCCGACTCGGAGCTGGTCTGGCTGTTCGCACTGCTGCGGACCGCCAGCGCCGACGATCCCGCGGGCACCGCTGCCATGATCGAGGCGAACCGGGTGGTCCGCGACCGGGTCGTCGCCCGCGGTGGGGTCGTCTACCCGATCAACACCGTACCGATGTCCCCTGCGGACTGGCGCACCTACTTCGGACCGCGCTGGCGGCAGCTGCAGGTAGCCAAGGAAGAGTTCGACCCGCACGGGATCCTCACCCCCGGCTACGGCATCGTCCGCACCCGAGGTCATCCGTGTCGTCGCTGGGCACGGCTTTATCCTCTGCTCTGAGGCATGGCTGGCCACCACCTTCGTCTGGCTCTGGAGTTCCTGACGTGGCCGTCCATGTCAGTGTCGCCAGCGCGATGAGCATCCATGCCGCCAAGTACGCGAAGGCC
>DATHTJ010000278.1:0-1723 GCA_035463315.1 Pseudonocardiaceae bacterium | reverse complement strand
GATGACGAGAAGCACCGGCGCAGCCGCGGGATGATGCTGCCGGCGTTTCACGGCGACTCGGTGCGCAGGCAGGTCGCCGAGATGGTCGATATCACCGTCGACGAGGTTGCGCGCTGGCCGGTGGGCGAGCAGTTCGCCTTGTACCCCCGGATGCAGGCGATCACTCTTGAGGTCATCCTGCGCACCGTCATCGGGGTGCACGACGAGGGCCGGCTGGCCGCACTGCGGGCGGCGTTGCCGCCGATGCTGGAGATCGGCTCACCACTGGAGCTGATCCCGCCGCCGCAGGTGCTGCGCCCGTTCGGACCGTGGCGGCGCCGAGCCCAGCGCAGGGCTGTGGCCCAGGCACTGCTCACCGACGAGATCACCCGCTGCCGCCAGGACCCGCAGCTGGCGCACCGGACCGACGCGCTGGCGATGCTGGTGCGCAGCGTGGACGGCGCGGGGGCGCCGATGGCCGACGACGAGCTCGTCGACCAGCTCGTCACGCTACTGCTGGCCGGGCACGACACCACTGCCACCGCGCTGTCCTGGACCTTCGAGCGGTTGACCCGCCACCCCGCGCTGCTCGACCGCACCGCGCAGGCCGCCGCGGCCTCCGACGACGCCTGGCTCGACGCGGTGTGCAAGGAGACCCTACGGGTGCGACCGGTGGTCTTCGAGTTCGGCCGCAAACTGACCGCACCGGTGCAGCTGGCTGGGTACCGCATCCCGGCCGGCACCATCCTGGCGCCCAGCATCAACCTGGTGCAGCACAGCAGCCGGCACTACCCCGACCCGGAGGAGTTCCGGCCGCAGCGATTCCTCGACCAGCGGGCCGACCCAGCCGTCTGGCTGCCTTTCGGCGGCGGGGTGCGACGCTGCCTCGGCGCCACCTTCGCCCAGACCGAGATGCGCACCGTATTGCGGGAAGTCCTGCGCAGGGTCGAGCTGTCCCCGACCACAGCGCCGGACGAGCCGGTCAAGCCGCGCCACGTGACCATGGTGCCGCGCCAGGGCGCGATGGTGACCGTGCGCCGCCACATCCCCGCCGCCGACCGCGTCGCATGACATTGCGGCTCGGATCGAATGAGTTCCATGACGATGAACTCATCGTCATGGCCGTGGTGAATCGAACGCCCGACTCTTTCTACGACAAAGGCTCAACCTATCAGCTGCACGATGCAATCGATCAGGTGGACAGCGCAGTCGCCAGCGAAGCACAGATTATCGATATTGGCGGAGTGAAGGCCGGCCCGGGGCCAGATGTATCTCCAGCCGAGGAGATCCGGCGAGTGAACAGCTTGATCTCGGTCGTTCGCGAACGTCACCCCACAGTGGTCATCAGCGTGGACACCTGGCGGGCCGAAGTCGCCGAGGCAGCAATTTCCGCCGGCGCGGATATGATCAACGACGCGTGGGGTGGATACGACCCTGACGTTGCCCTCGTCGCTGCCAAGTACGGTGCCGGACTGGTGTGCACCCACGCAGGTGGACTGCCGCCGAGGACCATGTTTCGTGACATTGGCTATCCCGACGTGATGGCAGATATTCGCGCGGCCCTCACGGCCCTGGCGGAAAGAGCAGTCTCCGTCGGAGTTTCCCGCGACTCTATCATGATCGACCCGGGCCACGACTTCAGGAAGACCACGGCGCACTCCTTGGAGGTGACCCGCCGGCTGGGAGAGCTCACCTCAGGGCCCTGGCCGGTATTGGTAGCAGTCTCCAACAAGGACTTCATCGG
>DATHTJ010000277.1:0-2016 GCA_035463315.1 Pseudonocardiaceae bacterium | reverse complement strand
GCCAGCCTCATCTACACAGCCGGTCGCGCCTGCCGGCTGGTGACTCTATCCGTGAGGAGATCATGACATGTGGGCATTGCTGTCCGCCCGGCTGCGGCTCTGGCTGCTACTCGCCGTTGGCGCCCCCGTCCTGAGCTGGTTACTCGGTGCTATCGGTGACCGGCTTGAGGCCCGCAATGGGCCCACGACTACCAGCCGGGCGCTGAAGAAGGGCCGCGACTGGCTGCGCCGCCGGGCCCGCGGTCCCCTCGCCGGTGACCACCACGACCCGCGGTAGCCCGTAGTGCGCACCGGCCCTGGACCGGACGGCATCGCAAATCCGGCGTTGCGGGGAGGCGAACTCGGGGCGAGCACGACACAATCGACACACAAGACGACCCGAGCAGACACTCGTCTGCTGCCCACAGAAAGCGGAGCCCATGACCGTTACCGGCATCATCAGCGCGCTCGTCATCGGTCTGATCATCGGTGCGCTGGCCCGCCTGGTCCTGCCCGGCAAGCAGAGCATCCCGATCTGGCTCACCATCCTCATCGGTGCCATCGGCGCCCTCCTCGGCACCGTGGTGGCCCAGTACCTCGGGGTCGCGGTCACTGCCGGTATCGACTGGATCGAGATTGTCCTGCAGGTCGCTGTCGCCGCGGTCGGTGTGGCCCTCGTCTCCGGCGCATACAACCGGCGTCGGCTCAACCGCTGAGCCCTTCCCGGACCGCGACGCGCTCGCCGATCACACGTCCCGGTGGCACCGGTGTAACTGTGCCTGCTCAGGTCGTCTCTGAGGTGTCCGGCGCCTGGATTGCGAGCACCTCGGCGGTGCTCTCGCCGTCGGGGCCGGTATAGGTGATCATGTCACCGGGGCGGGCGCCCACGAGCGCTCGCGCGAGTGGACTGTCCCAGGTCAGGGTTTCTGTTGGGCCCGGTGTTTCCTCGGGAATGGCCACCACTGTCATGGCCTCGACGCTGCCGTCGCTGAACCGTACGGTCACCTCGGTGCCGTCGGCCAGAGCTGACGCGGGCAAGGGGGCCATCCTGCCGTGCAGCAGGTCGATGATCTCGCTGATGCGATTGTCGAGCAGGCTGCGCTCGTCGGCCCATTCGAGTCGTTGCGCTGCATCGCCGCGGTCGTCGACGGCGTCTGTTGCGGTGGCGGCGTCGTCGAGCTGGCGTCGTTGTGCGCGCAAGGCGTTGAGCTCTTGCTCGAGGCGTTGCCGGGTGGCAGCGCTCCAGCGGGGTCTGGGACTGCGTTGCTGCTCGGTCGTGGTGCTCACCTCCCAGCCTCTCCTGCGATGATAGTCAGTGCTGCAAACGCGTGGTGTTAATACGGGTCCCTCAGCCGGGAACTAGCCGGCCCATCGCTCAGCTCCACGTGAGCACAAATACCGCCCCTGCTCGCCAGGCGACAGGCGACAGCGCGGCCACCCGCCCGCGTTGATCCTCCCCGCCGGGGACAACAGCCGATGGCGCGAAGCTGACGGTGAGGTGAACCTAACCTGGTTTTTGAGCTCACTCGGACTGGAGCCTGTGACCCGGTGATCTGGGAACTGTGGCTGTGTGATCATGGTCCAAGCGCCCGGTCGCGATGCGGGATGAGCTTGGACGGCGTTCAAGGGATCGGGGAGGCTGCACTAGCTGGGTATCGGCAGGGCGACGTGCCCGCGGCTCGGAAAGCGAGTCGCCCTCGGCGGCCAAGTCGGGAACGGCGGCCAGCCAGTTAAGGAAGCCGCGGCGACGCGGGAGGCGTAGCCAGGCGGGTTAGACGTGCTGGTCCTGGGTGATCTGGCCAACCCATGCCTCGCCTGCCCCGGCTTCGCCAAATGCATCAACGCTGTTAGGGGTCTTCGTTCCGTTTGCGGAGTACATCTGCCGCCGCCTCGGCGAGAAAGATGATCAACTTCATGAAATCGGCCGGTTCCATATGGGCGCGCAGGGACCGTGCGGTAGCAGCAGGGTCATCGAGGCGCACGGCGAGGGTGCGGGGTCGGTAGCCAGCCGGGGCATCGTGGGCACGCCTGCCGAAC
>DATHTJ010000276.1:0-9458 GCA_035463315.1 Pseudonocardiaceae bacterium | reverse complement strand
ACCAGGACCCGGGTCACCGCGTCGGTGCCGTGCGCGCCAGGCAGGATCCGGACCTTGTAGTCAGACAGCTCCACGGTCTTCAGCCACGGCACATGGGGGTCCAAAGCCTGCCGCAACGCGGCGTCCAGCGCGTTGACCGGGCCGTTGCCCTCTGCGGTGGCGATCACCCGCTCCCCCGCCACGTGCACCTTCACCGTCGCCTGTGCGACCACCTCACCACCAGCGGCGTGGTCCACCACCACCCGGTAGGACTCCAGCGCAAACGGCGGCGCGGGCGGCACCTCGTCGACCTCGTGGCGCACCAGCAGCTCGAAGGAGGCGTCAGCGGCCTCGAAGGACCAGCCCTGGGACTCGAGTTCCTTGACCCGGGCGGTGACCACGCCGACCTCCGCCGAGCGGCCGGCCAGGTCCAGCCCGAGCTCGGCTCCCTTGAGCTCGATGCTGGCCCGGCCGGCCATCTCGGTCACCAGCACGCGCTGCGAGTTGCCGACCACCGTGGGGTCCAGGTGGTTGTACAGCTCTGGATCCACCTTGATCGCACTCGCGTGCAGCCCCGCCTTGTGGGCGAAGGCCGACCTCCCGACGTATGCCTGGTGGGTGTCGGGAGCGAGGTTGGCGATCTCGGCCAGCGCGTGCGAGGTGCGGGTGAGCTCGGCCATCCCGGGTTCCGGGAGGACCGCCATCCCCAGCTTGGTGGCGAGGTTGCCGATGACGGCGAACAAGTCCGCGTTGCCGGTCCGCTCGCCGTAGCCGTTGGCGGTGCACTGCACGTGGCTGGCCCCGGCTTGCACCGCCGCAACCGTGTTCGCCACTGCGCAGGCGGTGTCGTCCTGGCAGTGGATACCGACCCGGAAACCCGTGCGCGCCACCACCTCCGCGACGGTCTCCGCGAGCTGCAGCGGCAACTGCCCACCGTTGGTGTCACACAGCACCGCGACGTCGGCCCCGGCGGTGACGCCCGCCTCGAGCACCCGCAGCGCGCAGCCCGCGTCGAAGGCGTACCCGTCGAAGAAGTGCTCAGCGTCGAGGAACACCCGCCGGCCCTCGGCGACGAGCAGGGCCACGGTGTCCCGGACCATCGCACATGCCTCGGCAACGTCCACCCGCAACGCCCGCTCCACATGCCGGCGATCGGACTTGGCCACCAGGGTGATCACCGGCGCCTGCGCGGCGAGCAGCGCCTGCACCTGCGGATCGGTGGCGACGGTCAGACCCGCCCGCCGGGTGGAGCCGAACGCCACCAGCGCGGCATGGGCCAGTTCCAGCTCACCAGTCGCGGCCCGGGCGAAGAACTCGGTGTCCTTGGGCAACGCACCGGGCCAGCCACCCTCAATGAAGCCCACCCCCAACGCGTCCAGCAGCCGGGCGACAGCGAGCTTGTCGGCCACCGAATAGGAGATGCCCTCCCGCTGGGCGCCGTCGCGCAGGGTGGTGTCGTAGAGGTGGAAATCGTCGCCGAGCGGGGTGCCGGCGGGGGTGGTGCGGGACATCGGCGAGTGCTCCCTCTCCAGAACCGGTGACACTGTCAGAACCGGGCAACAAAAAAGACCCCCCGCGGTCGCGGAAGGTCTGCGCATCGGGTGATGGTGCTGTTACCCGATGCGCTCAGTAATAATGATCACAGTGTGGCAGGCCACGAACGCAGTGTGGCACACCGGGCGCGGGAACGAAACTCCCCTACCCTAGGACAGCGGGGTTACGGAGAGCCGCTCTCGTCCAGGCGTCCCGCCAGCGGCGTCGTTCGCCAGTGGTCAAGCAAGGGCCGGAGACCCTCAGCGAGCATCGGGAGCTGGGGCACGAGGGCGAGGCAGGCGACGGCCTGGAGCATGCCTGCGGACTCCATGACGCGCAGTAGCCGCTCGTCCAGGGGGCGCAAACCGAGCCGCGCGGCGGCCGCGTCGTACGCCGCCTGGCACTGCGGGCCAGCCAACGCGAGGTCCCACTCGACCGGGCCGAGGGTGACGTGCTCGAAGTCGGAGCACAGCTCGCCCCCGGGCGTGACGATGATGTTGTAGTGAGGCGCGTCACCGTGGATCGGCTGGACATCGGCTCCGGAGAACGCCGCCTCGAAGGCGGTCCGGGAGCAGATGAGGGGCTCGACCACCGCCCACTCGCGTCGCGCGCGGTCGAGGTCCGCCGCGTCGAGAAGGTCCGGGTAGTGCTCCAGCTGCGCGAGACCGCCAGGCACTGACCCATCGAGCGGCACGAGGAACGGCAGCTCGGCCGGGTACTCGCGCAGGGCGGCGTGCAGGTGCGCCGTCACGGTGGCGCGCCGGCCAGCGTCGGGATCGGCGTCGGAGACCTGCTCGACGAACTGCCAGAACGTCATCGAGAATCCATCCCGACGGACGGGTTCTCGCGCCACGAGGGGGCTGGGCGGCACGACCGGATGACCACGGTCCGCGAGCCAGCCCGCCACGGCAAGCTCCGAGCGCTGCTGCGCCGCCTGCGCGTCGGGGTCTGCGGCGACCGTGCGTGGCAGGACTGTGGGCACGCGCACCACCACCGGAGCCGGTGACAGGTGCACGACGACGGAGAACACGTCGTACAGCACCCGCGGGTCGGTCACGGTGAGTCCGAGGTCGCGGCCCGCATCGGCTGCGGCGGCGACGGCCCGGTCCGTGCGGGCGGCCAGGTCGGCAGAGGTCAGCATCGACGTCAGACTCCCCGGCACGCTGCCACCATCCCCGAGACGAGGCTGGACGCGCAACTCACTACGGTGGGTCCCATGAGTGACATCGTCGATGACAAGAAGCACATCCGCGGCACGATCGACCTGTCGAACGCGGTGTGGCAGCGCGCGGCGGGCTCGGAGGAGCTACCGGGGCCGCATCTGGAGATTGCGTTCGTGCAGGACGGCTACGTGGCGATGCGCAGCTCCGAGAATCCCGTGGACTCTGAGACGTTGATCTTCACGCCGTCGGAATGGGAGGCGTTCGTGCTCGGCGCCAAGGACGGCGAGTTCGACGTGCTGTGACGGCCTGTCGATGATGGCGAGCACGATCGAGATGGTTAACCCGCCGCTACAGGCCGGCGCGCTCGACCCGCTGGCTTGACGAGACCAGGGCGGCCAGCCGATCACCGATGGCGTGAGTACCGCCCGGGTGGGTGTGGTCCCTAGTGGCCAGGTCGAAGGCCACCGCGGCCTCGACCCGGCGGGACGGCTCGTCCATCCCCAGGTGAGCGAGCATCAGGCCGATCGACAGCACCGCCGCGGTGGGATCAGCGATGCCCTGGCCAGCGATGTCCGGGGCGGAGCCGTGCACCGGCTCGAACATGCTGGGGTTACGGCGGGTCCCGTCGAGGTTCCCGCTGGCGGCCAGCCCGATCCCGCCGGTCACAGCCGCCGCGAGGTCGGTGATGATATCGCCGAACAGGTTGTCGGTGACGATCACGTCGAACCGGCCGGGGTCGGTGACCAGGTGGATGGTGGCAGCGTCGACGTGCTGGTAGGCCACCGTCACGTCGGGATACTGCAGCGACACCTCCTCCACGATGCGCGACCACAGCGATCCGGCGTACGACAGCACGTTCGTCTTGTGCACCAGCGTCAGGTGCCGGCGCGGACGCGCCGCCGCCCGGGCGAACGCATCGCGCACGACACGCTCCACGCCGAAAGCGGTGTTCACGCTGACCTCGGTGGCGATCTCGTGCGGGGTGTCCTTGCGCAGCAGCCCACCGTTGCCGACATAGGGCCCCTCGGTGCCCTCCCGGACCACGATCATGTCGATGCTTCCCGGATCCACGATGGGGCTGCGTACCCCGGGATACAGCCGTGCCGGGCGCAGGTTCACGTGGTGGTCCAGTTCGAAACGCAGTCGCAGCAACAACCCGCGCTCAAGGATCCCGCTGGGCACGGAAGGATCCCCTACCGCGCCGAGCAGGATGGCGTCGTGCTGGCGTAGCTCGTTGAGGACCGACTCAGGGAGTAGTTCCCCGGTGGAGTGCCACCGCGCGGCGCCGAGATCGTAAGGCGTGGTCTCGGCGTCGGGGGCGACCTCGTTCAGGACCTTGAGCGCCTCACCGATCACCTCCGGACCGATCCCGTCACCAGGGATCACCGCGAGCCGCATGAACCACCTCCAGTGCGTGGGCCCCGGCCATGGGGCCCCTGCCGCGGGAAGGCTACCCGCAGCGACGCCGGGCACCGCACGATGGATACGCGAAATGCGTGCCCGGATGGGCTAACCCTGCCAAATATCATGGGCGCCGCCGGCACGGGAGGTGCTGCGGGCAGCGGAAGCGGCACGACAGGGTCACTCACCGGCCCAGAACCAGGTGCCGACACATGCACCAGCTGCACCCGGTGCCGGGAGGGGTTGCCCGGGTGCAGCACCAGCAGCTGGGTCGCCCGTTGGGTCACCGCAGCGGCGGTGTCCCGATTGACCATCAACGCGGTTCCCGGGCGCGCCAGGTAGCTCAACGCGGGAGCCCCGGCGCCCTGGGCCCACAGTCCCGGCCGCACCGCGTCGAACAACGCCGGACCGGTGCTGTCGATGACCCCGCCGATGTTCACCGGACCGGTGTAGTAGCTCGCGACTCCCGTGGTGTAGCTGATCGGCGCTGTGGCAGCCAACGGGTCGATTCCCAGCGCGTCCAGCGACACCGGCAGCACGATGACATTACTGTCGAAGACACCGGAGTCCACATCCCCGAACTGCCCGTTGACTGGTAGCGCCTGCACCGGTGGGGAATCCGGCGGCGCGTGCAGGTTGACGGTCACCGCGACGAGCACATCGGTCCCGGCTAACTTCGTCCCGCGGACCTCGAAGTCGGGCAGCCCATCCCCGGTAGTGTCGATGTCAACGAACGGAATGGTATTGCTGCCGACGTTGTACCAGTCCTCCCAGGTGGTGATGCCGAAAGCGAGCAATGCGTCTGCCGGCCTGCCGCGGGACACGGCCAGCGGCGCAGTGGAGGTCACCCCGACATAGCGGATATCACCACTCCGGGCGGTCCCATTAGGCGTGCAATACGCCACGAATACGTCCTCGCACGCAGGCAACCGCCCACTCTCGGTCTGCAACTGCAGGACACTGATCAGCGAGCGGTAGGCGGCGTCCCCGCTGCCCTGGTCCACTCCGCGGCCGGACAACGCGAGCACGGCCTGCCGATCGTTGCCGTGGAACCGCAGGCTTCCGGGCGCCGAGATCTTCGCTACCGGTCTCGGGGCGGCATAGACCGGCACCCGCAGAGCGCCAGCATCGGGCGCGCTGAATACGACCCGGCCGGAGGCGTCGGCGACGAACTGGCGGGCCGCACCGAGCTGGGTCTTCTCGATGGTCGGGTCGGCGGTCCGGCGCAACGCGGACGGGTCATCGATGCGCAGCGTGACGGTCAGCGCCGCGACTCCCCGCGGAGCGATGTCGACCGACCCGCTGGACAGGTGGTAACTGACGCCGGACATGGTGGTGACCGGCTGGTAGGCGACCGCGTACCGGGCCGCAGCCGCACCCTTGTTCACCACCGTGATCGTCTTGCTGAGGGTGACCGGACCGGCGGCCTCCACCACACCGAAGTCGGCACTGACCTGACCGGGGTCGTCCGGCACCATCGCCAGCACCTGGTTACCCACCGCGGCGGCGGCGTCCACCCGGCCGGCGCCAACCCGGTTGGGTGCCGCGATCGGGCCTTGCTGGCCGTCGCGCGCATAGACGTCAGCCCCCGCGGTGTTCACCACCGCAGCCTTGACCTCTGCCACGCTCCAGTCCGGATGAGCCTGCCGGACCAACGCCCCGATCCCCGCGACGTGCGGAGCAGCCATCGACGTCCCGCTGATCACCAGTACGCCCGACCCGCTGCCGGTCAGCGCCGACGCGATGGTGTCCCCAGGCGCCGCCACGTCCGGCTTGAGCGCTGGACCGCGCACATCACGGGAGCTGAACTTGCTGGGAGTGTCGGTGATGCGCGGGTCATCGGTGTGCACCGACGACCGCAGCTCTCCCGCCAGTCGCACCGCAAGCGTCCCAGCCTGCAGCAGCGGGCGCAGCGCCGCGGTGTCCGGACCCATGAGCTGGAACATCGGCACGCCCGCGTTACCCGCGATGGCCGCGGTGAACTGGTCTTGTGCCGAGGGCAGCAGCACTCCGGCAACCCCGGCGGCCAGCGCGTGGTCGGCCCGCACCGTCGAACCGCAGCGCCGGGTGGCGTTGTCGTCATCCCACTCCAGCCAGACATGCTTGCCCGCCACCGCGGCAGCGTCGGCACCTGAGTAGGGCTGGCAGCCGTCGGTGTTGGCGGGGTCGGACAGCCGGACCACCGGCGCGGTGCGATCCAGGCTGTCGTAGCCGGAGAAGTCCAGGCTGTACTGACCACCGTTGACCCCGACGACGCCACTGGGCGCGGTGACCTGGGCGCCGTCGCGCAGCACCGCGGAGTCTCGGGTGCTGGCCACGGTGAGCGCCTCGGGGGTGTTGCCCGGTGCTCCACCGATGTCATAGAGGTCACCACCGTTGCCGGCGGCGAACACCGGCAGCACCCCGTTGAGCGCGAGCTTGCGGACGAACAGGCTGTCCGGGTCGTCCGGGGCACCGTAGTCCGAGCCCAGCGACAGGTTCACCACGTCGAGCCGGTCGGTGAAGTCACCGTCGCCGTTGGGGTCCAGCGCCCAGTCCATCGCCTTGGCGGCCAGCGCGGTCGCGCCATGGCAACCGAAGACCTTCAGCGCGTACAGCTGCGCGCGGGGGGCCGTGCCGGGGCCGATCCGCAGAGCGTTCAGCGCCGCCGGGTCCAGGTTCTGGTAGTTGCCGCGGAAAGTGCTGCCGTCACCGTTGACACCGAACCCGGCCGCAGTCCCGGCCACGTGGTTGCCGTGTTCGCCGCAGGACAGGGGGTTGAGGTCCGGCCGCGGGATCGTCCCTTCCAAGCTGCCGGTCGTGCCGCCGTCGTAGCCGTCACCAGCGAAGTCGTATCCACCGACCACCTTGCGGGTCGGGAAGTAGCTCGGCTTGACCACGGTGCGGTCGATGGCGGTGTAGGCGGCACGGGTACCGGGGCCGCCGAAGTCCGCGTGCGTGTAGTCGATCCCGTCGTCGATGATGCCGATCCGCACCCTCTCCCCCAGCCACCCGGTCTGCTGCCAGGCGCGCAAGGTCCTGGTCAGCTGCACGGCGTTGGAGTTCATCGCGGTCTTGGGCACGATCTTGCGCACCGAGCGGACGTCGGGTGAGCCGGCCAGTTCGCGGACGCCCGCCACGTCGGCGATCACGGCCAGCCCGGGCACCGCGTTGGTGGTCCGGAACAGTTCGTGGACGCCCGGACTGCGCTGACGCAGCATCCCCAGCACCCGGTCGGCAGCCTGCTCCACCTGGATCTTGGCGGCGCTGGCCGCCTGGGCCGCGAACGCAGCGGACCGCCCAGCGCGGCGCTCGGCGTGGAAGACCTCCACCGCCGGAGTCTGGGCGAGCTCAACGAAGACCGTCGCCGGTCCCCGCGTGACCCCCAGCCGGGGATTGATCTTTCCCTGCAGCGGCGCTGGCGGCAGGCCGGCCGCAGGCGGCAGCCCGACCGCGAGCTGCGGCGCCCCGGACTGACCGCTGGCCGGTCCATTGGCCCCGATCGACGCCGTCACGGTTATCGCGAGAACCACGACCGCCGAACGACTCAGCCCACGAGCCAACTGGCCCCCCACCAGGATGCGATGCACTAACGGAACGTACCGAAAGGTCAGCCGAACGTGACCGAGCGGACGGTGCGAGCGCCGACCAAGGGCCCGATCGCCTCCAACACCTGACCGGGAACCGGCCGGTCCACCCGCAACATCATGATGGCGTCGGTGCCCGCGGTCGTCTGGCTGATCTGGGCCGCCTCGATGTTGACGCCGGCCTCGCCCAGCAGCGTCCCGACCGTTCCCATCACGCCCGGACGGTCCGGGTACTCCATGAGGATCGCCTCGCCCTGGGCCCGCAGGTCGAAGTGCCGGCCATCGATCTCGACCAGTTTCTGCACCTGCGCAGGCCCGGACAACGTCCCCGAGACCGAGGAGGCAGTGCCATCGGCGAAAGCGCCCCGCACGCAGACCACACTGCGGTAACTTGGGCTCTCCGGCACGGTGACCACGGCGACGGTGACCCCGCGCTCGTGCGCCAGCCGCGGCGCGTTGACGAAGGTGACCTGCTCGTCCACCACGCCGGTGAAGATCCCGCGCAGCGCCGCGAGCTGCAGGACTGAGACGTCCTCGGCGGCCAGCTCACCGCGCACCTCGACAGTCACCGAGACGGGCGGGCGCCCGGTCAACGCGGCCAGCACGGTGCCCAGCTTCTGGGTCAGCGGCAGCCAGGGCCGCACCTCCTCGCCCACCACCCCACCACTGATCACGTTCACCGCGTCGGGCACGAACTCGCCACGCAGCGCGAGCAGCACGCTGCGCGCAACGTCGGTGCCCGCTCGGTCCTGCGCCTCGGCGGTGGAGGCACCCAGGTGCGGCGTGACGACTACCTGCGGCAGCTCGAACAACGGGCTAGCGGTGCACGGCTCGGTGCCGAAGACGTCGATGCCCGCGCCGCCGACCTGCCCGTTGCGCACCGCCTCAGCCAGCGCCTGCTCGTCCACCAGCCCGCCGCGGGCGGCGTTGACGATCAGCACGCCTGGCTTGGTCTTGGCCAGCTGGTCGGCACCGATCAGCCCGACCGTCTCGGGGGTCTTGGGCAAATGGATCGAGATGGCGTCGGCGCGAGACAGTAACTCGTCCAGGTCGGCCAGCTCGATGCCCAGCTGCGCGGCCCGTGCCGGGGACACATAGGGGTCGTAGGCGATCAGCTCGGTACCGAAAGCCGCCAGCCGCTGCGCTACCAGCTGGCCGATCTTGCCCAGGCCCACCACGCCGACGGTCTTGCCGGACAGCTCCACGCCGCCGAACGAGCTGCGCTTCCATTGCCCACTGCGCAGGCTGGCATCGGCCGCCGGGATGCGCCGAGCCACCGCGAGCAGCAGCGCGACGGCGTGCTCCGCGGCCGAGACGATGTTGGAGGTGGGTGCGTTGACGACCATCACCCCGCGCTCGGTGGCTGCGGGCACGTCGACGTTGTCCAGCCCGACACCGGCCCTGGCGACAACCTTGAGCCGGCGGGCATGGCCGAGCGCCTCGGCGTCCACCCGGGTGGCCGAGCGCACCAGCAGCGCCTCAGCGCCGGCCAGCGCGTCGAACAGGGCCTGCCGGTCGGTGCCGTCAACGTGGTGGACGTCGAACTCGTCGCCGAAGACATCCAGCACCGACGGGGCGAGCTTCTCTGCGATCAGGACTACGGGTCGGGTCACGAGCACCGAGTCTAGGTGAGCTGCGGTCGGCGGGCCGCGACGTGTGGCCCAGCGCACCGGGTGAGGTTCGCTGCGTTTGATCTGGCGGGCAGCCCATCGTGTCCGAAGCTGTGCTTCCTGACAACGGTACCGGCGATCGGCAATCCAGCATTGACGGCTTCTTCACTGTCTTCGCGGATGGCGGTGTGGAACCAGTCATCTGT
>DATHTJ010000275.1:0-5013 GCA_035463315.1 Pseudonocardiaceae bacterium | reverse complement strand
AACCAGCTCCAGCATCGTCGCGTGAGCCTTACGGGCCAGCACCTCAAGCCCACACACCGCATCAAGCAATCCCCGCCCCCCAACGCGGGCACCGACTCACGCAGTGCGTCGAGGCAGCCCACCGCCGCCCGCAGATCATCGCAACCACCCGGCCTCATACCCCGGATTCTCTCGAGCCACCCTGACAAAAACACCGCCCACAGGCCTCGCGAGGAAGAATGATGCGACGAACGGTCGAAACGAAGCGATCAACGGCACCGTCACTCGGACGAGTCTTGTTGATCATTCGCGGGTAGCGCAGGCTCCGCTGCCGGACCGGTTTTCTGGTCTTGTTGTGCGATGCGGGTCGGCGCTGATTGCGACGCCTTCCGTGTGCACGTTGTCCTCGCGCAGGACAGGCACGGGACGACGGGAAGTTATCCACAGCACGTCGTCACGGCGAATGACAGAGCGTGTACACGCGGAGTACCGTTCAGCATTCCCGATGCCGGATGATATCGGGGTCGTTGCGCTGCGCTGAAAGGCTCGGACGGCCAGGGACTCTGGTCAGGACGCGGGCCGGGTCGGAGTGGTGGTGGCTTGAAGGGTGACCTGCTGACCTTCGGGGGTGATGGTGATCCGCCACCGCTGCGGGCCGGGCCGCCCGTTGTCATGCCACCAGTGGTAGGCGGTTTCGATTTCGTCCCACAGGTTGCGAGGTCCGGATTGGTGGACGGGGTAGTCGTCGGTGCCGGGCCGGTGGACAAGGTTTGCCCAGGAATCGGTGGTGGGGTCCACGAACCAGAGCCGGGCATGGTCGGAGTCACCGTCAGCAGGGACGTAGATAGTGGTGCAATTCGGGACTCTCATGCCGATGGCCAGGCTGGCGTCGTAATCGCTGGCGACGTTGTAGGGGGCCACGGTGGTGTGGCTGTGCCGGGCGGTGGTCTCGTCGCACTCCTCATCGTCAACCGTGGCGCGGAACCGTTGGTCGCGTAGCCGCATGAACGCCACGTTGCCCACGATCCGGCCGTCGGCAGTGCCGTCATTGTTCACGGCGAATGAGACCAGCGCCCCGTTGTGATACGGCGTTCCCCACGGGGTAAGGATTGTGCCTCCCGGGCGGGTCTGCGCAACCCACGGGTAGGGCACTTGCTGCACTGCGGCGGTGGCGATGATCCGGTCATAGGGTGCCTGGGGCGGATAGCCGTCCGCCCCGTCGCCGGTGATCACGGTGACTGGGTAGCCGGTGGCAGTCAACGCGCGGCGGGCGTGGTCGGCGAGAACGGGGTCGATCTCCACACTGGTGATGTTCTGCGCGCCGAGGCGGTGGGCGAGCAGAGCAGCGTTGTAGCCGGTCCCGGTGCCGATCTCCAAGACCCGCATCCCTGGCTGGGCGTCCAGGGCGGTCAGCATCAGGGCGACCACGTCAGGTTGGCTGGCCGAGCTGGTGATGTAGTGCCCGCGCCCGTCCGGCCCGGCCGGGTGCCCGTCGTCGACCTGGGTAATCACCGCGGTGGGGCCGTAGGCACGCTGCATCCATTCCTGCAGGTTCTCGCAGCGGTGCAGCGGCACCAACCCGGCACCATCGTTGACCCAGATGGTGTCCGGGATGAACTGGTGCCGCGGTACCGCCGCGAAGGCCTCGGACCAGACGGGGGTCAGCTCACCACTGTCGGTCAACCGGTCGAGCATCTGCCCGGACAGTGACTCGGGATCGGTCATCTCTCGTCGTCGTCCTGCTTGTCGTCGTCCTGCTTACCGGCGTCGTGTTTGCCGCTGTCGTCGCTGCGGTCCTCCTTCGGTACCTGCTTTGGCCAATACCCGTCTTCGTCGTTGTCTTGACTGTGCTTGCCCATCAGGTGCCGTCCTTTCCTCTTTGTGGCCTATGCCACACCGCAGCGAAGGAGCGTTCGAGCTGACGGAGACAGGGAAGGGTTGCTGCAGCGCACCGCGACATACCGTGCCCGGCAACGCGATACCCAGGGGGTGGTGCTCAAGCACCTGCGGAACGTTGTTCGAGCCAGCTCAGCAGGGCGCCGAACTCCTGAGACATCGTGGTGTCTGATTCGGCGAGAACGACCTGATGACCGCCATCCTCTACGGTGATCGTGTAACTCATCTCGTCCGGGGCGCGTCCGGATCTCGCCGCCGCAGGTGCCCTGGCAGCCGTGGCCGCCGCCACGAGCTGAGCCAACTCCGCCGCGGCTGGCTCCGTCAGGGTGTCAGCGTCGACAACCCGCGGCGGGAGGCGGTAGTTGATCGCCGCCGCCAGCCCGCCGTGCGTTGCCAGAGTTACCTTCATCCCACGACCGTCCAGCAGACTCAACCCTCCGGCCGAGGGTACTCACTTCCCTGCGGTGAAGGCCTGGACTTCTTTGGTCAGCTCACTCACCTCGGCGGACAAGGCCTCGATCTGCCGAGTCAGCGCCGTCAGGCCGTCCCCGGCTGCCCGAGCGGCTGCTGCGGCCGGCACGCCGCTGATCCGAATGCCGAGCTCCCGCCAAGCGTCGAGCACGGCCTGCTGCTCGGTGCTGCCGGCACCGTACAGCTCCTCGGCCTTGAAGTAGGTGGTGTCCGCGAACTCCTGGAACTGAGTTCTCACGCTGGATGCCTTCAAGGACTCGTACCAGATGTGCCCGGGAGCCTCCCAGGCGAAGCCGCCGATGCTCACCGCGGTCAGATAGAACGCCTTGTTGGGGATGCCGGAGTTGATGTGCACACCGCCATTGTCTCCCTCGTCGGTGTCCGGCAGTTGAACGAACTTGCTCATGTGGTCGGGTTGCGGGTCCTTGCCGAAGGTGCTGTTGTCGTACGCGTTTCCCGGAGATTTCAGTGATCGCAGGGCGTCCGCCTCGATTCCCGGGGTGAATACCTCGCTTCCGATGAGCCAGTCCGCTTCCGCGGCTGACTGCTTGAGCGACCACTGCTTGACCAGCGACCCGAAAACATCCGAGATGTGCTCGTTCAGGGCCCCTGGCTGATTGTGATACTCAAGCCCGGCGGTGTGCTCGGCGACCCCGTGCGTCAACTCGTGGGCGATCACATCGAGGGATCCGGTGAAATCGGTGAAAATCCTCCCATCGCCATCACCAAATACCATCTGCTGGCCATCCCAAAACGCGTTGTTGTAGTTCGTGCCGCGGTGAACGTATCCTTGCAGGCGCAGCCCCCGGCCGTCGATCGAATTACGGTTATGGACGTCTCTGTAGAACTGTCGAGTAGTCCCGAGCCCGTCGAAAGCTTGGTTGACGGAATTGTCGGTGGACTCCGCTCCGTCCTCCGACCGCGCCACGACGGCGCTCGGGAGGAACGTACGGTTCTGGCAGTCGAAGATGGTGCGTCGGCCGTTGTCCGGGGCGGCGATTGCGCCAGCGAAGGTAGCCCGCACCGTGCGCTCGCCCCGCAAATTGGCGTTGCTCAGCAGGGTGTTCAAGGCGGCCCGGCGAATGTCCTGGTCGTCGCTCTCGAGGAGCTTCTGGAGAAGGTGCGGGGGGATGATGCAGTTGACGGGGCGGCGGGTGCTGGTCATGACATACCTCGTGCAGAGAGGGGATGGGGGAAGGGTCAAGCTAAAGGTACTGGCCGGTGCCCCGGGTTCCGGGCTCGGTGGGCGGCATCCCGGGCAGGATCGAACCGGCGGGCAGCCCGCGGCGCATCTGCTCCAGCTGCACCCGGGCGGCCATCTGCTGAGCGAACAGGGCGGTCTGGATGCCGTGGAACAGGCCCTCCAGCCAGCCAACCAGCTGGGCTTGTGCGATCCGCAGCTCGGCGTCACTGGGAGTGGCGTCCTCGCGCAACGGCAGGGACAGCCGCTCCAGCTCGTCACGCAGCTCTTGGGCCAGACCCTGCTCCAGCTCGCGGATCGAGGACTGGTGGATCTCCCGCAGCCGGTTGCGGCTGGCGTCGTCCAACGGCGCGGCGCGGACCTCTTCCAGCAGTTGCTTGATCATGGTGCCGATCCGCATCACCTTGGCGGGCTGCTCCACCATGTCGGAGATGTCTTGTCCGCCGCCGTGGTCCTCGACGGTGCCAGCGGCCATCGGCTGGCCGTCCGGTCCGATCACGATGACCTGCTGCTCATCCGGTTCACTCATAGCGCCATTCTTCCCCCACCCTGGTGTGTTGTGTTCAGCCGCGGGTGGTGAGCAGGATCTTGCCGACGGCACCGCCAGCCTCCAGCATCCGGTGTGCCTGCGCGGCCTGCGCCAGCGGGAGAGTCGCGTGCACGATGGGCTTGACCCGACCGTCGCCGAACATCGGCCACAGCCGGGCGACGACGTCGGTGCAAATGGCGGCCTTTCCGTGCGGGCCGTGCACCGGACGCCCGCGCAACCCGATGGCCGCGACACTGGCCCGCTTGGGCAGCAGGGCTGCGAGATTCAACTCGGCGGTGGTGCCGCCTTGCAGGCCGATCACCAGCAGCCGCCCGTCCGGGGCGAGTGCGGCGAGATTGCGCGCCAGGTACTTGGCGCCCATGTTGTCGAGGATGACGTCGGCGCGATCCTTGAGCTGCTCGGCGAAGTCTGGCTCGTGGTAGTCGATCAGGATCTGCGCGCCCAGCTCGGCGCAGCGAGGCAGCCGAGCCGCCGACGCCGTGGTCGCGACCTGGGCGCCCAACGCTCTGCCGACCTGGATCGCGTGGGTACCGACGCCGCCGGACCCGCCGTGCACCAGCAGCAGCTCCCCGGCGGCGAGCCCGGCGTGCATCACCACCGTCGACCACACCGTGCAGGCCACCTCGGGCACGCCGCCTGCGGTGACCAGGTTGACTCCGGGGGGCAGCGGCATCACCTGCCCGGCGGGCGCGGCGATCCGCTCGGCGTAGCCCCCGCCGGCCAGCAGCGCGCACACCTCATCGCCGACGGCGAACCCGGACACCCCTTCGCCGAGCTCGGCCACCGTGCCGGCGCACTCCAGCCCTGGGATCTCGCTGACCCCGGGCGGCGGGGGATACCGGCCCTGCCGCTGCATCAGGTCGGCTCGGTTGACCGCGGTCGCGGCGACGTCGATCAGTATCTCGCCCGGGCCCGG
>DATHTJ010000274.1:0-1845 GCA_035463315.1 Pseudonocardiaceae bacterium | reverse complement strand
GTGGAGGTGCCGGGAATCGAACCCGGGTCCTCTGTCGCCTCGTCAGGGCTTCTCCGTGCGCAGTCCGCTACGTCTCTACTCGGATCCACCGGTCACGCGGACCAGCCGGTGTGACGATCCCAGTCGCTGTAGGTGTCCCTTCCAGGCCCCGCGACCGGGCCTGGTGGTGAGTCCCCTAGCTGATGCCGGAGTCCGGGGCGGGGACGCCCCCGGTCCGACAGAGTTGCTCCTCGCTTAGGCAGCGAGGGCGAACTCGCGCTGACTGGAGTCGGCGCTTATTGGTGTGCGATGACGCTTACGGTGGTCTCTCGCCTGCACCGGCACGCTTCCCACTGACTCAACGTCCAGAGTCGAAACCGTTCACCCCCTTGTCGGGCTGGACAACCACCCCATGATAGCCCCCGGCCGCGGGGAGCCGCAGCAACCGGGCAGGGGTATCGCGTACCACCGCGCGCAGGAACGGGATGCCCAGCCGGTCGTCAGCGGCGGCCCAACCGGCGATGGCACGCAGCTGGGTGGCGTAGTCGTAGGGGATGTTGGGGAAGTCGGTGCCCA
Organism: Pseudonocardiaceae bacterium; assembly: GCA_035463315.1. Lineage (GTDB taxonomy): Bacteria > Actinomycetota > Actinomycetes > Mycobacteriales > Pseudonocardiaceae. The sequence goes on along the minus strand of DATHTJ010000274.1, from coordinate 1,290 downwards.
GCACGACGCGGTCAGCCACGTCAGCCAGCTGCGCAGGCCAGTCCGGCGGCAGTGGGGCGATCGCCTCGCTGAACGGCACCCCGACCATCGTGGTGTCCAGGTGCACCCCAGGGTAACGCCGCACCAGTTCCAGGGCACCGCCGTAGTCAGGCATGCCGGCATGAGCCAGCACCGCGACCAGCCGGGGGTGGGCAGCGAGGACCTCGCCGAACACGTCCAGCCCGGTGTAGCGCCCGGCGACCGGACCGTGCCCACAGTGCACCACGACCGGCACACCGGTCTCGGCCAGCAGCCCCCATGCCGGGTCGAGCAGCGGGTCGCGCGGATCGAAGCCACCGACCTGCACGTGCACCTTGACGCAGCGTGCGCCGCCGACCAGCGCCCGCTCCAGATACGCCCCCACACCCGGTTCGGGATAGAGGGTGGCGGTACGCACGGCCGCCGGCACAGCGGCGGCGAATTCCGCGACCCAACCGTTGAGCCAGTCCGCCATCCCCGGTTTGTGCGGGTAAACCAGCGGGGCGAACACCCGCACGTCCATCGCGCGCAACACGGCGAGACGATCGTCCTGGGGCAGCCGGTAGTGCACTGGCCAGCGGATGCCGTAGCGCTCGGCGGCCCCGTCGAAGAAGGCCCACACCTTGGCCATCACCCGCTCGGGCAGGAAATGCACGTGCAGGTCGATCAACCCGTCCAGGCCCAGCCCGGCCGTCCAGCCGGCCACATCGGCGTCGTCGACGGGTGGCGCGGCCAGCGGGTCCCGGCTCACCCCGTGCCGGCTCACCTCATGCCCTTGACCCGCCGTCCCATGGCGCGCTGCACCTCGCGGTCGGCGTCGCGCTTGGCCAGGTCGGCCCGCTTGTCATAGGACCGTTTACCGCGGGCCAGCGCGATCTCCACCTTCACCTTGCCGTCGGAGAAGTACATCGACAGCGGCACCAGCGACAGCCCGCCCTCCCTGGTCTTGCCGATCAGCCGGAGGATCTCCTTGCGGTGCAGCAACAACTTACGGATCCGCCGAGGCTCGTGGTTGGTCCAGCTACCTTGGTCATATTCCGGAATGTGCACGCCGCGAAGCCACACCTCACCATCCTCGACGCTGGCATAGGCGTCGGCCAGCGAGGCACGGCCGGCCCGCAGGGACTTGACCTCGGTGCCGGTGAGCACGATGCCCGCCTCGTAGCTGTCCATGATCTCGTAGTCGTGCCGGGCCCGCCGGTTCGACACGATCACCTTGCGACCGCGCTCTTTGGTCATGGCTCCCTTCGGTCGCCTCGTGAGTGGCGTTCA
>DATHTJ010000273.1:0-3277 GCA_035463315.1 Pseudonocardiaceae bacterium | reverse complement strand
TGATCGGGCTGCGGTGCCAGCTGCGCCAGCCGGTAGCCCGTGGGGCCGGCCCGGTAGAGCACGCTGTCCTGGCCGCTGCCTTGCTCGGTGAACAGGTGGAAGTCGTAGTCCAGCTCGTCCATCTCGGCTGCGGCCTCGTCGGCCGTGCAGCGCGGCAGGGTGAAGGACTTGTGCCGGACGACCTGGCGTTCCTGCGCTGGGCGCGGGAACCAGGGCCGCCGGTCGGCGGGAGGATCGCCGTGGCGCCACTCATGGGGGTCGGGATGGTAGTGGCGGCCCCGGCGTGCCTCCCAGTGTTCGGCGACGCGTTCCAGCCGGCTGCGCAACCTGGCCTCCAGCGCGTCCACGGCCTCGGTTCCGGTCGGTGCCTCGACTTGGGCGCGAACCAGACGCCCGTTGACGTCAAGGTTCGCTTGGGCGACGACGGGGCGCTCCCTTGCGGGGTTGCCGTGCCGGGTCACCCGCACCCTGGCGAACAGGACCGGCTCATGAACCTGTCCCAGCAGCGCGTTGACCTTCTGGCGCGCGTAGTCGGCCATCGTCGGTGGCAGTCCGTTGACCGCCACCTGCACCTCGGGTGTCTCCGTCGTTCGGGTCCAGCGCATCGTGCTCCTCCTCGGCTCCCCTCGACGTTGGCAGCTGCGCGCCGCGTCCGGGCAGTGTCGAAAGTCCCCGCATCAGCCGCCGCAGGTCATCGGCGGTGCCTCAGGGAGAGACACGGCGCATTTCAGGACTGCTCATGAGTCGGCGAGAGCGGCGCCGGTCTGCAGCGTTTGGCGCAGCTCACCGGTCAGCCTCAGCAGTTGCTCGGAGGACCGCGGTAGGAGCCTGCCCGGGCGGCGGATGGTGCGCACCGAGGCTGGTAGCTGGTCCAGGTCGCTGCGGAACCGGCGTCTGGCCAGCACTACCTCGGCGACCGGCGACTGCGGTAGTTGCAGCCGCCGCCCGGCCCGCATCACCGGCTCGAGCAGGGGTTCGACGTCTCCAGGCCGCCGCTCGGCCCGCAGCGCCAACTCGTCGGTGAGACCAGGACCGCGGAAAACCTGCTTGGCCCCCGGCATCGTGACCTTCCCGGTGGAGAGCTTCATCATCGGGCGGCCGTCGTATTCCACCAGCTTGTAAGCCGCATCGAGATACGGGGCATCAGCCGAAGTGCCGACCTTGGTCCCCACCGCGAAGACATCCACCGGCGCGCCCGCGGTGACCAGCTCCTCGATCCCGTACTCGTCCAGACCACCGCTCACCACGATCCGTGCCCCGGGCAGGCCAGCCGCGTCGAGGGTGTGGCGGGTCTGGGCGGCGAGGGAGGCCAGGTCGCCGCTGTCGAGCCGGACCCCACCAGAACGGTGTCCTGGCAGCTGACGCAGCACCTCAGCGGCGATCCGAACGCCTCGGTCAGTGTCATAGGTGTCAACGAGCAGCGTCACCGGGCCGGTGGACTGCGCAGCGAACGTCGAGAATGCCTCCGCCTCGTCCGCAAATACCTCGACGAATGAGTGCGCCATCGTCCCCGACGCCGCCAGCCCATAGCGCTGCGATGCGGCAATGTTGCTGGTGCCGGCGAACCCGACCAGCGCACCCGCCCTGGCGGCATGCATCCCGGCCTCCACGCCCTGGCTGCGGCGCAGCGAGAAGTCCACCACGGGGGTGTCCCCGGCCGCCAGCACGCACCGGGCGGCCTTGCTGGTCAGCACGGTCTGGTGTACCAGCTGGTTGAGCAGGAACGTCTCCACCAGCTGGGCCTGCGGCAGCGCGGCGGTGACTTCCAGCAGCGGCTCGCCAGCCAGGACCACCCTCCCCTCCGGGACCGCCCACACCTCCCCGGTGAAGCGCAGCCCGCGCAACGCGGTCAGGTCTTCCAGCGGACACCCCAACGCGTCGGCGAACGCGGACAGCTCCTCCGCACCGATCTCGAAGTCTTCGAGGAAGTGGAGCGCATCGGCCAAGCCCGCGGTTACCAGGAATCCCCGCTCCGGCGGAAGGTCGCGCACAGTGAGGCTGAAAGTGGCCTGGCCAGTACGCCCTTCGCGCAGGTACACCAGCGCCATGGACACTTCATAGAGGTCGGTCACCAAAACTGGGGAGGGCGGCCTGCGCCAGACAGGCGCCATGGTCACGCCCCTACGACTACAGGAGCCGGCCCCGGTACCACGACCACGGGGCATCGGGCGCGGCCGACGCACTGGTGGCCGACCGAGCCCAGCAGCAACCCGGCGAAGCCGCCGCGCCCGCGGGAGCCGAGGACCAGCAGTTGGGCACCCTCAGCGGCCACGGCGAGCAGCTGCTCTGCGGGATGGCCGTGCCGGGCCAGCGTCGTGATCGGCGGGGCCTGCTCCCGACCACTGGGCAGCGACGCGAGGAGGTCCTCCACGATCGTCGCGAGGTCCTGCTGAGCCTCCTCCGGACTCCAGTTTTCTGGCGGAATAGCCAACCAGTCGTAGTAGGCGGCATCAGTCCACACCAGCACCGCCTGGACGCCGCAACCCCGCAGCCGTGCCTCGTTCACCGCGAAGTTCAGGGCCGCCAGCGATTCCGGCGAACCGTCCACGCCCGCTACGATCGGCCCGCCGCCCTCGGCGGTCGACTCATTCGTGCTCACCCAGACATGATGCTCGGTTGGTGTCTGCGGCCGGCAGAGTCGTACGTCCCGATGTGCCGCCTCCTACGGGTAAGCCAGGACGGCCTTGCCCGTCTGCGCGCCGGAATGTGGTGGCCAGCGCGGAGCTGAGACTTCCCCGCGAGGGCGCGCACATCTAGGCCCGAAAGTCCCGATGAGTCAGTCGGCACCTGCGGCACACGAGGGCAGAGATGTGCCTTGGGGGCCGAAGGGCCTGGGCGGTCGGTCCTTCGGCTCATGGTGGGCCGACCGGCAACGGTCCAGCATTGACCATGGGGCCTGCAAGCGTGCACGTGCGCCGGATTGGAGATGGGGGATGCGGACGACGATCCCTCTGGGCCGGGTCGCCGGAGTCCCGGTCGGGGTGCATTGGTCGGCAGATTGCTGCGGATCCACAGTCGAGGAACGCTCCCGCACCTCCTGTCCGGCCTGTCCGGCGCTGGGCAGCTCAGTGCCGCACGATCGCGAGTGGGCACGGCGCCACGTACAACAGCGACTGGCTGGTGGAGCCCAGCAGCATGCCCCGGACCCCACCGCGGCCCCGGGAGCCCACCACCAGCATCCGGGCACCCGTGGCGGCCTCGAGTAGCCGGCGGACTGGCCGGTCCCTGGCCACTATCCGATGCACCTCAACGTCGGGGTACTTGTCCTGCCAGCCAG
>DATHTJ010000272.1:0-2813 GCA_035463315.1 Pseudonocardiaceae bacterium | reverse complement strand
CAAACCCCGTCGGGTCATGAGCCCTCCCCTTCTTCGTCCTGCACTGCGCTGCCTTTCACGGGGACGCACCTGTGAGTGAACACGTAGCGCGCACGACCGTCAACGCTGTGTGGTCATTGAGCCAGTGTGACATGCCTTGTCAGGATCGGCGGCCATCAGCGAGACGTCTCCGCCCCGGATCGGTTGCTCCCTGCGCGTGTCCGCCCGTCCGGCACACCGGGTCCGCATGCCCTGCGCAGGATCCCGGTCAGCTGGGTGAGCGGGCCGGCCGCCAGGTGGCAGCCAGGAGCACCGCGGCACCGACGACACCGAGCCCGACTGTGAGGGCAAGCCCCACCGCGCCGGCTAGTGCTTCATCGACGCCGAGCAGCCGATCCACGGAGGCGGCGCCCGGTCCAAGCAACCCGATCACTGCACACACCACGCTGATCATCAGGACGTACTCGTAGCCGTCCTTGAACACGAAGAACCCGTTCGGGCGGTGCGCGGTGATCCCGGCGACCACCATGGTGCCGACGACGAACGCCGCCGCCAGCGGGGTGAGCAGACCAATCGCCAGCGCGAATCCCGCAGCGAGTTCCCCGGCGCCGGACAGCACGGCATGCAGCCTCGGCGGCCGCATGCCCAGCGAGCCGAACCAGCGGGCAGTGCCGGCCAGTCCACCGCCGCCCCACAGGTGGTTGTACCCGTGCGCCATCATCGTGAGCCCCACGACCACGCGCAGCAACGCAACCGCGGTGTCAACCGCTGTCATAGTGCTTTCCCGCCGACGTCGCAGAGCGGGGTGCCCGCCCGCAGCCGGGCGTCGATCTGCTCAGCAGTGCTGGGCAGGCCGAACAACGATCCCTGACCGGCGTCGCACCCCAGTGCCCGGAACCGCTCGAGCTGGGTGACGGTCTCCACACTCTCGGCAGTCACGGTCAGCCCCAGGGCGTGCGCCAGATCCACCAGGGCCGCCACGATCTGCTGGTCCACGAGTTCGGAGGGAGATTGCAGACCCACCGCAAACGAGCCAGCCAGCTTGAGTTCATGCAACGGCAGCCGGCGCAGGTGGGGCAGGTTCCAGAAGCCAGCGCCGAAGTCATCAAGGGCGATGCGCACGCCCATGCCATACAGCGTCGTCAGCACCTTCAGGGGGCCCGCCTCATCACCCAGCACGGACTGCTCGGTGAGCTCCAGCTGCAGCCTGGACGGATCGAGCCCATTGTCGGCCAGGATCGCCGCGACCTCGGCCACCAGGGCAGGCTCGTGCAGCTGCCGGGGCGCGAGGTTGACGCTGACCAGCGGCGCGGCCTCGCCGAAGGCGTCCCGCCAGGCCCGGGCCTGCTCACACACCCGGGCCAGCACCCAGTGCCCCAGCTGCACGATCAACCCGGTCTCCTCGGCCAGGCCGATGAACCGCTCGGGCCCGAGCACGCCCAGCGTCGGGTGACGCCAGCGCACCAGCGCCTCCACCCCGCGCAGCGTGCCGTCCGCCAACCCCACCAACGGCTGGTAGTCGATAAAGAACTCACCGCGGTCGACGGCGGCCGGCATCGTGGTTAACAGCGTGGACCGGGTCACCTCGCTGGCGTTGCGGTGCTGGTCGAACATCGCGTACCGGGCCTTACCCTCGGCTTTCGCCCGGTACATGGTGATGTCAGCGGCCTGCAACAGGTCCGCCGGGTTGGTGTCGGCCACCGGCCGCTCGATAACGCCGATACTCATCGTCACGGTCAGCTCGCGACCACCGACTCGGACCGGCGCGGCCATGACCGTCAGGACCTTATCGGCCAGTTCGGTCACGTCCGCCTCTCCGGCGGTATCCTCAATGACGATCACGAACTCGTCACCGCCCATCCGGGCCACCAGCTGCCCCGAACCGCAGCAGCTAGTCAGCCGGGACGCGACGGTTTTCAGCAGCTGATCACCGACGTCATGACCCAGGCTGTCATTGACCGCCTTGAACCCGTCCAGATCCAGGAAGCACAACCCCACCCGGCGCTGGCCCGCCGGTCCGCCGAATATCTGCTCCAGCCATTCGGTGGCCATCGCCCGGTTAGCCAGCCCAGTCAGCGGGTCGTGGAAAGCCTGGTACTCCAACCGGGCCTGCAGGCGGCGCCGTTCAGACACATCCTCCAGCAGTGCCACCTGGTAAAGGGGCTCGCCAGCCTCGTCGCGCACCAGTGACACCGTCAGGTCGGTCCAGATCTCACTGCCGTCGGAACGGTAGAACCGCTTCTCCATGCGGAGGTGATCCCGCTCCCCGAGGGCCAGCTCGCTGTGGGTTTCCCACATGCTGGGGGCGTCCTCGGGGTGGACCATCTCAGTAACCTTGCGCTGGCTGAACTCCTCACGGGTGTAGCCGAACATCCGCTGCAGCGCCGGATTAGCGTCGGTGATGTTGCCCTCCATGTCCGCGATCCCGATCCCGATCGCCGCCTCGGTGAACACCGCACGAAACCGCGCCTCGCTGGCAGACAGCGCCTGTTCGGCCTGCCTGCGCGCACGCAGCCCAGCGCGATAGATCGCGTCCTGTTCATCAAGGCTGCGCTCACGCAGCGCACCCGCATAGCCGGCGGCGATGTTGCCGGTCAGCTGGGTTACTCGACCGGCGACGTCGACACCTGGCGGGGCCGAGCTCAGCAGACCCAGCAACCCCTCGGCCATCACAGCCAGGGTCCTGCTGAGCGTCTCGGTACCGGTGAGATGCGCCGCGACCATCTCCACGCCGACCCGGCGCCCGATCGACGGGTCAAACTCAGCGGCCAGCGCCGCCCCGACCAGCTGCTGGGTGAGCCCGAGCAGCTGCTTGGCCAGCACCCGGCGGCCCA
>DATHTJ010000271.1:0-1517 GCA_035463315.1 Pseudonocardiaceae bacterium | reverse complement strand
AGGTCATGATCGAGAAACGGCTCGTGGCCGGCTGCCCGCAGCCACCCCGACACCTCGTCGGCGATCACCCGGTCCGGGGTGGCATAGCTGACGAAGATGCGAGCCACGCCCACCCCCAAGCCCCATGCCTAATGCCTCATCGACAGTGGACGATGCGTCCGACCTTTCATACAACCCCAAATCGGACAGGTCTGGCCACCCGCAGAAGGGCATTGTCAACTTGGTGGGTTGATCTCGGTGGGGAGGCACGGTCGTTTCAAGATCGTTAAGTGAGCTGGAGGATCTTGAAGGGACGGTCCATGCTGCGGCTGGCCTGGCGGGTTGCTTCAGTGATGTCGCGTCGGCCGGTCAGCCGGTGCGCGCCGATGGCGAGGTTACCTGTTGACTGAACTGCTGGCGGTGTTTTTGCTGGTTAGTGACATTATTGGCGGTGGGTCGTTGGTTCGGTCGTGCAGGAGTTCTCGAGGGATCTGGCCGCCCTGGTGGTGCCCTAGGCTGGTCGTCTCGTTGGCACGGACGACCGGTGGGAGACCTACCGGCTCGTCGATGCCGACGGGGTAGTGGTGGAGCCGGTCGCCGCCTATCTGCGGGATTTGCAGGCGGCTGGCCGGTCAGCGGCTACGGCGCGTTCCTATGGGCTGGACTTGTTACGGTGGTTTCGGTTCTTGTGGGCCGTTGAGGTCTGTTGGGACCGGGCGTCGCGCATCGAGGCCCGGGATTTTTGCCGCTGGCTGCAGGTCGCGGGCCAGCCGGTGCGTCGGCACTGGCGCCGCGCCGGTGAACCGGAGAGCCCGCCGGGTGGTCGGTCGGCTGGTGGCCGGCGGCCGTACGCGGCGTCGGTGCGCGCGCATAGCGAGACGGTGTTGCGCAGCTTCTATGACTTCCACCGTGATCTGGGCAGCGGGCCGATCCTCAACCCGTTCCCGCTGGATCGGTCCCGGCGGGGGCGGCGGGCGCACGCGCATCGCAATCCGATGGATCCGCCGCGGCACGAGCGGACCGGGCTCTACCGGCCGACGGTGCCGGCCCGGGTGCCGCGTAGCGTTCCAGATGCCGAGTTCAACGAGATTTTCGCGCGGCTGGGCTCGCACCGGGACCGGGCGCTGGTCGCGTTCTACGTCTCCACCGGGGCCCGGGCCAGCGAGCTGCTCTCGGCCACCCAGGGTGGGGTTGACCCGGGACGGCAGCTGATCACGGTGGTGCGCAAGGGCAGCCGCGAGATCGTGCAGCTCCCGGCATCGACCGACGCGTTCGTGTGGCTGCGGCTCTACCAGGTGGAGATGGACGAGCAGATCCCGCGGAGGCGCACCGGCCCGCTGTGGTGGACATTGCGCCGCCCGCCGCGTCCGCTGACCTACCACGCGGTGCACCGCATGTTCGAGCGGGTCAACGAGCAAGCGGGCACGAGCGCGACGCTGCACTCGCTGCGGCACACCGCCGCCTACCGGATGGCCGAAGACCCGCGCCTACCGCTGACCGATGTGCAGTTCGTCCTCGGGCATGCCCAGCTGACCACG
>DATHTJ010000270.1:0-4990 GCA_035463315.1 Pseudonocardiaceae bacterium | reverse complement strand
TTCCTGGTGCGTCTGCGGGCGCGGGATGTTCCCTTGGAGCGGCTCCGTGCTCTGGCCGCAGAGCAGCACGCGATCGTGTCCAGCGACCGGCGGAGCTTCGCCCAGCTGGCGGCCCGTTTCCCGGCAGGGCTCGCCGGCGAGTTCTTCCTCGGCATGGCCGAGAGCGAGGGCCTGGCGCTGGGCAAGCTCCGGGGGCTGGCTGACTGGCTGGGCCTCACTGATGACGATCTACGGGCACATGAGCCGCATCCCGGCGCCCAGGCGTACCCGGCGTTTGTCGCCTGGCTCGCGCTTAACGGCTCGCGGGCGGACGTCGTGTTGGCCTTTCTCGTCAACGTGGCTGCCTGGGGTGAGAACTGCGGGCAGGTTGCGGCCGCGCTGCGCGAGGCCTACGGGGCTGGCGACGACGCGGTCGCTTTCTTCGAGTTTTTCGCCACTCCACCCGAGGATTTCGAGTCCCGCGCTGTGGCAGTTCTCGGTGAGGGACTTGCCGCCGGTGACTCACCCGTGCTGGCTCGCCGGGCGACCCGACTCCTGCAGGCATACGAGTTGTCCTTCTGGGACGCGCTCGCGGAAGGACTGTGATGAGTGGACCCAGGATGAGTGACCCAGGATGAGTGGACCCAGCGCAGACCTACGCGCCGCCGCGGGTGAGATCTGGGATGCTCAGCACCGCCATCCGTTCGTGCGCGGGATCGGGGATGGCACGCTTGACCTGGAGCGGTTTCGCTTCTGGATCCGGCAAGATTACCTGTTTCTGATCGAGTACTCCCGCGTGCTGGCATTGGCCGCCGCGCGCGCTCCGGACGTGGACACCATGAGGCGGTTTGCGCATCTCGTGCACGAGACGCTGCATGCGGAGATGGACCTGCACCGTGCCTACTCCGCTGATCTTGGCATTCCCGCAGCAGATCTCGAGCGGGAGAAGATGGCGCCGACCACCCGCGGCTACACCGATTTCCTGCTGCGCACCGCCACCGTCGGCGACTTCGCCGAGCTCATCGCGGCCCTGCTGCCCTGCATGTGGGGCTTCAACGAGATCGGGCATCGCCTGGCTGAGCCCGGACTGCCCCCCACCGAACGTTACGCACAGTGGATCCAGATGTACGCCTCAGAGGAGTTCACGTCGCTGGTGGACTGGCTACGCGAGCTGACCGACCGGATCAGCACAACCCTGCCCGGTGCGTCGTGGGACAGGATGCTCGATGTCTTTCTCACCAGCAGCCGCTACGAGCTGTCCTTCTGGGAGATGGCCTGGACGTTGGAGACCTGGCCACAACTCAGCCGGTGACAACACCCACGACCGTGCACCTGCCGCCCACGCTGCACTGCCATACGCTTGTCTCATGACACGCGAGGAGATCGAGAAGGCATTCGCGGACGAAGGGCTGTCGCCGCACTCGTGGAGCAACCGCGCGAACTACTTCTACGAACCACATTCACACGATTACGACAAGGTCCTGTACTGCGTGCAGGGTGAAGTGACGTTTCACATGAGCGACGGTGACATCGTGCTGCATCCTGGACAGCGCGTCGACATTCCGGCAGGCACTCAACATGCGGCGACAGTCGGACCAGACGGCGTGAAGTGCATGGAAGCGCCCCAATACCGTCGCGGATGAAACGTACTGGCTGTCGTAGAATGTACGGTGGTGTGTTCCCTCACCGGGCTTCCGGGTCAGCCGGGAGGGGCCACTCGGTCGATCATCGTCAAGAAACCTTGGGCATTGAGGCTGGCGCGGGTGGCGCCCACGCCGTCGAGCACCTGGAGTGTGGCGAACTGCTCGATATTCTCCTTGTTCACCGTTCCGCCGTAGAGGATCTCCGGGTCGCTTGCCCCGAGTCGGCGCAACAAGTCCTTCAGGGCTGTGACTATCTCCCGGACGTACTGGGCGTCGGCCGCACGGTCGGCACCGATGGCCCAGACCGGCTCGTACACGACGAGCAGGGGCTGCCGGCCGAGGTCAGTGCGGGAGATTCCCTGTCTCAACCGGTGCTCGGTCTGCGAGCGGGCACCAGCTCCAGGCTCGTCTTCACCGACGAAGAGGATGGGTGTGAGGCCCGCCTCAGCGGCCGCCGCCACCTTTCTGGCGATCTGCTCGTCGGACTCGCAGGCGGCCCGCCGCTCGCTGTGCCCGACCAGCACGTACTGGGCCAGACCGGTCAGCATCACTGGTGAGATCTCCCCGGTATGGGGGCCCTCCTTTTCCCAGTGGCAGTTCTGTGCTCCCAGGCGCACCAGCCGCTGGTCGACTACGGCCTGCAAGGGCGCCAACGACACGAACGGAGGGCAGAGGATGACACTGGGCAGCTGCTGCCCGCGAGCGGCCCGCTCCCGCAAGCCCTGCTGTATCGCCTGGACCAGGGCGAGTGCCTGGTCGACGGTGGTGTGCATCTTCCAGTTCGCGAGTAGGTACTTCATGGCCGTCTCCCAGCCGACGTTCGGGGACCGCCGCTTGCCCGTGCCCGCACGACGTCAGAGGGAGGGGGTGACGGGCTTGGGCTGTACCCAGCGGCGTTCGATGTCGGCTGTGCGAACGGCGTCGAAGATCGCCTGCACGCGCAGCCCCTCCTCCAGCGATGGCTCGGGCGCAGCCCCCTTCCGGATCGCCGCCCAGAAGTTGCGGGCCACCCGCTTGAACGCCTCGGCCGAGCTTGCGTCGAGCGGCCCCTCGCTCTGGAGCTCCTCACCGGCGCGCCCCCACCAGACCCGCCGATCGCCGTCGAGCCGCACCGTTCCCTCGTCACCGTGGATCTCGATGACGTCGCCGCGCCCGTGTCGTGCGGTGGCCACGAGGGTCACCACCCCGAGCCCCCCACCGCGGAACCGCAGGAGCAGCGCGTAGGCGTCCTCGGCAGTCACGGGCCGCAGCTCACCATCATCCGCCCTGCGGACGGGCACGCCGACCTCGGTGGCGGCGGCCACGGCGTCAACGTCGGGAAATATCTCCAGCAAAAGGTCGAGGTCGTGCACCCCGTAGCCCTGCAGCCGTCCGCCCCCTAGCCGGGCGTCGTGCACCCAGGTGAAGGGACGTGAGTCGGGGTCGGCGTGGTCGGACTGGACCAACGAGACCAACGCCATTCGTGGTCGTCCCACGACCTCACGCGCACGCTCGATGACCCGCCGACGGGTCTCCTTCACCCGCAGCTCGTAGTCGACCAGGCCGACCACGCCGGCCGACCGGATGGCCGCCACGATGCGGCGAGCACCCTCGAGATTGTCGGCCAGGGGCTTCTCGCACAGCACGTGCAGCCCACGCTCGGCAGCGGCGACGGCACACTGCTCGTGCGTCACCACGGGGGTAGCGACGTGCACCGCCTCCAGCCCTGGCACCGACAGCAGCTCGTCGAAATCGGCGGTACCGAGCCCCACGCCGGCCTCCTCGGCCAGCTCCCGGGCCCGCTCCGGCCGCCGCGACCACACGGCCACGGGCTCGAACTCCTCCAACTCGGCGTAGACGGGTAGGGCGACCTTCCTCCCGTAACCACCGCCGGCAATGGCGATCTTGATTGGTTTCTCCACGACGGACCCCTCCAGTCAAGGAACCTACCGCAGAGCTGAACCGGTTGACCGACCTCGCGCAACCCCACGCGGTGCTCCTCGTGGCGGCAGCTCTACGCACCAGCACAGCCCATCCAGGTGGTCCGTCGGCCAGCCACGCAGACGACCACATCCGCAGAAATCAACGCCTACCGGCGGAAGAGCCTCGACGAGTCGAGCTACCAATCGGCTCGCCGCTAGGTGCCGGGGTTCGGCTGAATCACCATCAGGCCGAGGAGCGGGGTCGGCGCCGGACCCGCGTCGAGAGGGGTTCCCGCGGTCGGCGCGGGCGAGGCTCGTGGACCTCGGGGTGGCGCTGCGGGCCCTCGGCGAACCGGGTGATGATCGGTCCGGCAGTGGCGAGGATCAGGACGTAGGCGGCGACCAGTGCGCCCAGCCGGGGTTCCGCAGCCGATCCGACCAGCCCGACAACGACGATGGAGAACTCGCCGCGCGCGATCAGCGCGGTGCCGGCGTGGAGCTGCCCGCGACGGTCGACGCCGTCGCGTCGCGCTGCGTAGGCACCGGTGAGGATCTTCGTGACCGCCGTGATCGCGGCGAGGGCCAGCGCGGCGGGGAGGACGGGCGGGAGGTCAGCCGGGTTGATCGAGAGGCCGATCGCGAGGAAGAACGCCGCCGCGAACAGGTCGCGCAGCGGGGTGAACACCTCCCGGGCGCGGTCGGTGATCTCGCCGGTGAGGCTCAAGCCGACCAGGAACGCACCGACCGCGGCGGAGACGTTGATCATCTCGGCGAAAGCGGCCACGATCAGGGTGATGGCGAGCACGCGCAGCATGAACTGCTCGGATTCGGGGTGGGACAGTGCCCCGCCGATGCGGTGCCCCCAGCGCCGCGAGGCGTGCAACGCGATGAGCAGGACCCCCAGGGCGACGAGTACGCCGATCAGCGCCTGCCACCACGCGCCACCGGTGGCCACGACGGCCAGCACGGGTAGGTAGATCGCCATCGCGAAGTCCTCGAGCACGAGCACGCCGAGGACCGCCGGGGTCTCGGGATTCCTCAGCCGCCGCAGATCGGCGAGGAGCCGGGCGATGATGCCGGACGAGGAGACCCAGGTCGCCCCGGCCAGGGCGAGGACACCGACTGTGTTCAGCCCGAGGAGCAGGCCGGCGATGGCGCCCGGCGTGGCGTTCAGGACGAAGTCGACCACAACGGATGGCATATGGCGTTTGAGACTCTCGGCGAACTCGTCGCCGGAGAACTCCAGGCCGAGGGTAAGCAGCAACAGCACCAGGCCGATCTGGGCGCTGGCCTGGATGTACTGTCCGGAGGCCGGCACGGCCAGCAGGCCACCCTCGCCGACGGCCAGGCCGGCGAGGAGGTAGAGCGGTACGGGTGAGAGCGACAGCCGACGGGCGAACGTGCCGAGCGCGCTCAGCACGATGAGCAGGACACCTAGCTCCAGCAGCAGCGCGACCGAGGCGTGCA
>DATHTJ010000269.1:0-10210 GCA_035463315.1 Pseudonocardiaceae bacterium | reverse complement strand
AAGGGTGTGACATTACTTGCACGCCAGCCCATCGGGGTGCCGGCTGAATGGAGATCGCCATGAGCGAGGAACAAGATCGAGATTTTCAGGCGTTGCCTGCCCCGCAGTCATATCGGGTGATCGATTTTGACTCTGCACAGGTGATCACGTTGCCGACCCAGCCTCCACGCTACGTGTTGATCGTGAGCGGGGAGAAGCCGTACTTCAACATGGAAGTCTCCCTCTCCCCGCTGGTGTACATCAGGCAGCCTGAGTACTGGGGTATTGAAGTGGTTGGCCGTCTGCCCGAGGTGGGCCTGCCAGTTATTACCCCCTATGTTGTGCGTCTCGACCTTGCTCCCACCATCGGCACCATCGGCATTGAAGTCATCGGCGCCAGCCGGTCTGAGAAAATTGACATACCCAGCTACTCTGCGGAACCGCAGGGTTCCTTCACGCTATCCATCACAGCAGCGACCGGCGGCGAGCCCCTCGCCAGTGCGTCACTGACCTGCCCGCCGGATGGTGGCACCCACCCTAACTCGGCCGCCGCCTGCGAGCAGCTAAGCCGGTCCGATGGTCGGATCGAGGGCATTCCGGAAGACCCAGGGCCGTGCACACTGGAGTTCAACCCGGTGGTTGTGGCCGCCTCAGGAACCTGGAACGGTGAACCACGGCACTACAAGCAGGAGTTCTCCAACAGGTGCGTCGCCGTCCGCGCGACCGGCGGGGTGATATTCGACTTCTAGGACGCCGCTGATGTGTGAGGGGAGACCGTTATGCCGGCATTGAGGCGTGTCGTGCACGAGGTCCGCTCCGTCGAGATCGACGTTGCCACCCGATACGAGCAGCACCACCTTGTGGTTGGCCGCGAGCAGGTGGAAGCGCTGTTCGACGATCCTGCCCTGGCGTCGGTGCGCGTGCACGTCGCGGTGCCGGGAGACCGGGTTCGGATCATCGCGCCGCTCGACGTGGTGGAGCCGCGATCCAAGGGACCAGGAGGCGGGGTCTTTCCTGGCTGGATGGTGCCAGTCAACCGCAAGCGTGGCGGCGACACGCACGTGCTGCGCGGGGCGGCAGTGCTGGCCGCTGGGCACCTGCCCCGCAATCAGGAGGGCCTGATCGACATGTCCGGTCCGGCCGCCGAGCTGTCCCCGTTCGGCCGGACGAACAACGTCGTGATCGAGTTCGACCGCGCTGAGGATGCCTCCTGGCAGGAGGCTGAGGTCGCGCTGCGCCGCGGGTTGCTGCGGCTGGCGGTGCACCTCGCGGATGCCGCCGTCGACGCTGCGCCCAACGCGATCGAGGAACTCAAGCCACCGCATCAGCCGGGCACGCCCACCGCTGGGCTGCCCCGCGTCGGTGTGATCACCAACCTGCAGACCCAGGGAGCGTTCAAGGACGTCTTCGTCTACGGGCGCAGCATGGCGGGCAGCCTGCCGACCCTGTTCGACCCGGCCGAGATCGAGGACGGGGCCGTGGTCAGCGGCCAGTACGGGCACCCGGCGCTGCGCAACCCGACCTACCTGCACCAAAACCACCCGGTGATCGCCGAGTTGCGGGCCCGCGACGGCAAGGACCTGCACTTTGCCGGGGTGGTGCTATGTCCGGAGCCGGTGGAGCAAGGCGACAAGGAACTGGTCTCCACGCACGCCGCGTGGCTGTGCCGCGCCGCTGGTTTCGACGCCGCCATCGTGACCAAGGAAGGCGCGGGTAACGCCGACAACGACCTGATGTTGAAGGTCGATGCGCTTGAGGCCGACGGTCTGACCGCGGTGGCCCTCTACGCCGAGCTGTCCGGTACCGACGGCGCCGGACCACCTCTGGTGGCCGGCCCGCGCCGAGGTGCGGTGGTCAGTACCGGTAACTACGATCAGCGGGTGACGTTGCCGGCGGTAGAGCGGGCATTGGGCGGCGCTCGACTGGGCATCGCCGATGCGGAGGCGACCGCGGCGGTCGAGGTGCCGACCGCCGCGATCCTGAGTGCCCTGAGCCCGCTGGGCGCCGGACGGTTCACCTGCCGTTCAGAGCAGCAGTGGGAAGGCGTTGCCTGATGCGCATCGTGCATTACATCAATCAGTTCTATGCCGGGCTCGGTGGCGAGGCGGCGGCGGGTATCGGTCCCCAGGTACTCGACGGGACGGTGGGCCCTGGGCGGTTACTGGCCCAGTTGCTCGGCGACGAGCACCAGATCGTGGCCACCATCGTGTGTGGTGACGACTACGCAGCTTCCAACGCCGCTGTCGCTGACGAGCTACTCGACATGGCGCGTGCGGCTGGTGTCGAACTGCTGGTTGCCGGACCCTCCTTTGGCAGCGGACGCTACGGGCTGGCGTGCGCCCGGCTGGTCGCCGCCGCCCACGCCGCTGGGTTGCCGGCGCTGGCCTCGATGCATCCGGACAACCCCGGCATCCCTGATGCGGGCGCCGCACCGGTGGTGGCCGCAGGTGCCACCAGCCGGCAAATGCGCCCGACATTGCAGGCGGTCGCCGCCGCAATCGCGAAGCTAGCCACCGGCGCGAAGCTGACGGTGGCGGACGGCAGGGTCGCCCGGGCCGCCCGGATCGGCCGGCTGGTCGATCAGCGCGCCGCGGCGCGGGCAGTCGAGCTCGTGCTGCGCCGGCTCGGCGGCGATCGGGAGAGCACCGAGGTCCCCATCGGTGGATTCGATGTGGTCGAACCGGCGGCGCCGGTCGACAAGGCGGCCAGCGCGGCCGTCGCGCTGGTCACCGAGGGTGCCTTGGTGCCAGCCGGCAACCCGGACCGGCTCGAGTCAGCCCGCGCCACCCGCTGGTTGCGCTACCCGATCGAGGGGGTCGACTCGCTCGCTTCCGGTGAGTGGGAATCTGTGGACGGCGGCTTCGCCACCACCGCCGCCAATGCCGATCCGAACCGGCTACTGCCGCTGGACACCGCCCGCACGCTGGAGCGCGAGGGCGCGATCGGCCGGCTGCACAACGAGTTTCTGGTCACCGTGGGCAACGGCACGCAGGTGGCCGCTGCGCGGCGGTTCGGCATCGAGTGGGCCGCGGAGCTGCGCAAGGCGGGCGTGCAGGCGGCGATCCTGACCGCCACTTGAGGAACCGGGACGCGTTGCGGGGCAGCGCTTACCAAGGAGCTGGAGCGGGCGGGTATCCCCACGGCTCTGATCACCAATCTAGTGACGATTGCCGAGCAGGTCGGCGCGCCGCGCATCGTGCCGGGGCGAGGAATCCCCTACCCGGCGGGCGACCCGAACCTGCCGCCGCCAGCGGAGCAGGCATGGCGGCGGCGACTGGTGGAACGGGCATTGGATGCGGTCGCGACCGCGGTCGACCGCCCGACGGTCTTCCAGGCCGACGTTGCGGAGGAGACCCATGCCTGACGCAGTAGTACGCGCAGCCAGCCTCGTGCTTGCCCACACCCCGGGCCTGGCGCGGCACGGCTCCAAGCCAATGCGAACCCTGGCTGGCGATACCGACCTGACAGCCAGTTTCCTGGCCAATTTGCGCAGTTTCGACGATGCCGTGAATTACCCGCCGCACCAGGCGTTCCTGGGTGTGTGTCACCCTCGGCAGCTGCCGCCCCGCCCGTGGATCGGGGCTGGGGTACCCGACGCCGAACGCTTCGCGCCGTTTGGCGAGCTGATGCCGGAAGAGGAGTTCCTCGGGTTGATGGCCACGGTCGACGAGTTCGACCTGCTGGTGCTCACCCCCGAGGTGGCTGAGCGCGCAGCCAAGCGGCTGGCTGAGCATCCGCTGGCGGCGCGCCTGGACCTGGGCCGGATCACCGCAGCGGCCGGGGATGTCGCCGCGGCCGTGGCCAGCGGTGCTCTGCCGGTGCACCTGGCGCCCGACTGCCTCGCTGGCGCGCTGCGCGGTGTGCACGCCGAGGACGAGTCATTGGCCGCTCACGTACTGCTGGAGAACCTGGCCTGTAAGGCCACCGGCTGCCTCGCGCTGCTGCACCTGCTGGACGACCACGACCTCGACCCAACGGCGATCGGCTACACGATCTCCTGCTCCGAGGAAGCCGTCGGCGACCGCTACCAGCGTGGCGGGGGCAACATGGGCAAGACCATCGCGTCCGTCGCCGGTCTGACCGAGTCGTCCGGTGCAGACGTCAAAAACTTCTGCGCGGCACCGATCCCAGCATTGGTGATCGCCGCCAGCCTGGTGGTGGCGGGTGTGGTCGAACAGGTCGCAGTCGTCGCCGGAGGCTCACTACCCAAGCTGGGAATGAAGTTCGAGGGGCACCTGCGTCACGGTCTGCCCGTGCTGGAAGACGTGCTCGGTGGCACCGCGATGCTGGTGACCGCCGACGACGGCGTCTCGCCCCGGATCCGGCTCGACGCCGTCGGGCGCCACCGGGTCTCCTCGGGCGGCTCCGGTGCGCAGATCCTGCACGACCTGGCCGTGCAGCCGCTGGAGGCGATCGGCGCCCGGATGCTGGACGTCGACGACTACGCCACCGAGCTGCACAACCCGGAGATCACCGAGCCGCAGGGCTCGGGAGACGTGGCGGCGCGCAACTACCGCACGATCGCAGCGCTGGCCGCCCGACGCAAAGAAATCGCCCGCGACGGCATTGAACCGTTTGTCGCAGAGCGTGGCATGCCAGGTTACGCCCCCACTCAGGGGCATATTGCCTCAGCGGTGTGTTACCTGCCACATGCGCTGAGCCGGCTGACGGCGGGACCGGCCGAACGGGTGTTGCTGCTCGCGAAAGGCAGCCTGTTTCTCGGGCGGATGAGCCAACGGTCCGACGGAATGAGCGTGCTGCTGGAACGCAACGGAGGCTGACACATGGCTGTGGTGAATGCGACAAAAGAGAACTTCGACGAGCTCGTCGGCTCAGGTTTGGTGCTCGTGGACGTGTGGGCCGAAAGCTGCCGTCCGTGCGTGGCGCTGGGGCCACACATGGAGAGCATCGCGAGTGGGAACCCAGACCTGACCGTGGTCAAGGTGGATGCCAGCAAGGCGCGGCGGCTGTGCATGTCACTGCAGGTGCGTGGACTTCCCACCATCCTGCTGCTCCAGGACGGCCAGGAGGTGGCCCGGATTTCCGAGCCCAACCTCACCGTGGAGCAGGTGGACACGTGGCTGGCAAGGACATTAGCGGCGCTACCGCAATTACCCACGAAGGAGGCGTGATGTTCGACGGCAAACAAGTCATCGCGATCGGGGAGCGCGACGGAATTTCGGGGACGTCGATTGCGGCCTGTGTCAAGGCGGCGGGTGCACCGGTGGCCTTTGTCGCTACCGAATGCTTTGTTTGAACGGCTGCCGGAGCCATGGACCTGTCCACCCAGGAGACGATCAAGCGTCTGGTCGACCAGCACGGCGCGGACACGCTGCTGGTCCTGCTCGGCGCACCGGACGCGGAGAGCGCCGGGATCGCCGCCGAGACGGTGGTGCTCGGTGATCCGAGCTGGGCAGGACCGTTGGCTGGGGCCCAGTTGGGCCTCCCCGTGTACCACATCCTCGAAGACCAGGTGCGCGACGCTGTTCCCGCCGAGGTGTGGGAGGAGCAGGTCGGGTTGATGGTCGACGTGCTGGAGGTGGATGCCATCGCCGATGCCGTGCGGGAGTTCCGCGAGCAGGCGTCCCACTAGCTCACCCGGACCGAGGTGGTCCTATGCTCACGCCGCCGGTGGCCCTATGACGCTGGCAAGCGGCAGCTATGACGAGCGGGCAGCTCATGCACAGGTGGAGGTGACGATGCCCAGTGACGTACCGCAGGCACCCCATGAGACGCCGGAGAAGGATCCGCAGGACTGGACCACTGGCGAGGAGCCGATGACGGGCCCGCAGCGGAGTTACCTTCAGACACTGGCCCAGGAAGCCGGCGAGAGCGTCCCTGATGCCCTCACCAAGGCCGAGGCATCCCGCCTCATCGACCGGCTCCAGCACAAGACCGGCCGCGGACGGTAGGTCAACGGCAGCCGAACACTGACCCCCTGGCGGCACGGGGGTTCCCGTAGCTGCCCGTGCTGGCCATCGCACGAGACCAGTCGCGGATCAGCGGAGGGGTCACCCTTTCCCGCCGAAGACCCCGTTGATGAGGAACAGCACGATACCGATGACGGCCGACCCCAGGCCCTTGATCATGCAGCCGATGACGACGAGAGCGATCCAGGCCGAGAGCGAGCCAGAGCACGAGGGCGAGGAGCAAGAGCCCGAGCACGAGGTCCTCCATGGGTGTGGGAGGCGCCCCCACGCCGCCTCGGTTACTAGTAAGTCGGTCACTGGCAGCAATCTGTTACCCGGGTACCGCGGAAGGTAAACCGCATGGTTCACGTACCCGGTTACGGGCGCTTGCCTGCGGGATGAGCCCCCGGTCCCGCTGGGGGTATCAGTGCGTGCGGCTGGCGCGGCTACCCCCATGCCGCTGCCTTGCACCGCCCCCGATCGGCCTGCTTCGCTGGCTTCCACTCCCCGCCGGATGTGATCACGATGGCGGTGCGCTGGTCTCTGCGCGGCCTCGGTGACCGCCAACGCCAGGCGCTGGCCCACGCGGTGACATAGCTCACCCGCAGCAAGCGGCTACCTGGCGTTTACGCGGCATTGAGGTGGGGAGGTGTGCGGCGCAGGTATCAGCCACCGGCCGCCGTTGCTCTTGACCGAATAATGACCGGTCATCAGAGGCGGAGAAGCCCATGGGCGCCACAACGCACTCCCCGGCGCTTGCCCTGTGGCCGGCAGCCGCTGCCCTGCTTGCGCGTCAGCCGAGTGCTGGGTGAGGCCGGACACCACGTCAGCCATCAACGCACACGCAGAACCTCGCGCATCGTAGAAAGGAATCCCATGACCATCCACATCTCGGAGCCGATAGACAACGAGAAGATTCACAGTACCGCGGACGGCGCCGATCAGCACCTTGACATCGTGGCTTGCCCCGAATGCTCCATGACCGCCGCCTTGCAATGGGGAGCTCGATTAGAAAGCACGGATGGCCCCGTCGACCACGTGCGGGTCACCTGCGTTAACCGGCATTGGTTCCTGATGCCGGCCGACACGCTCAACGAGCGCCCGCAGAATCACTAGCGCGCTTGGGCCGGCGAAGGCGGTGGGCATGCGGCTCGTAGCGAGCCGACATCATCGAGCGGTGGGGATCTGCTCAGGGCCGATCGCGTTCATGCGCGGTGCCGTCGCAGTCGTTTGTCGATGGCGACCACCGCAGTGGCGGTCGCGGCGATGGCCAGGATACGCAGCCACACGTCGCCGCCGATCGGCGCGGTACTGAACACCATGTTCATGGCGGGCAGGTAGGTAATGGCGAGCTGGCCGAGGGCCTGAACGGTCACGCCGAGGATGATCCAACGGTTGGAGAACAGGCCAATGCGCCAGGCCGACTGGGTAAGGGATCGGCAACTGAACAGGTAGAAAGCTTCGACGACGACGAACAGGTTCAGTGCGGCGGTGCGGGCCTCGGTGAGGGTGGCGCCGTTCGCCAGTTCCCATTCGAACAGCCACCACGAGCCCGCGACGAGCAGGGTGGAGACCAGCAGGATACGGGTGATGAGGGCACCGGTCAGCAGTGGCTGATCGGGGTCCCGGGGTGGCCGGGTCATGATCCCGGCTTCCTTGGGTTCGAAGGCGAGCATCAGACCGAGGGCCACGGCGGTGGTCATGTTGATCCACAGGATCTGGGTGGGCAGGATCGGCAGGGCGGCGCCGAACAGGATGGCGGCCAGGATGACCAGACCCTCACCGATGTTGGTGGGCAGGGTCCAGGTGATGAACTTGGTGAGGTTGTCGAACACGCCGCGGCCTTCCTCGACGGCGGCTTCGATGGTGGCGAAGTCGTCGTCAGTGAGGACCATGTCGGCAGCGTCCTTGGCGACCTCGGTGCCGCCCTCGCCCATGGCGACGCCGATGTTGGCCTGCTGCAGGGCGGGGGCGTCGTTGACTCCGTCGCCGGTCATGGCCACGATGTGGCCGCGGGACTGCAGCGCCTCGACCAGGCGGAGTTTCTGTTCTGGGGACACCCTCGCGCGGCTCACCGCGTCCGAGTATTCCTCGGCGGGCAGAGCGGCAAGATCGCTGCCGGTGAGCACCGCGCGGTTGCCCCGGTCGCGCTCGTCGAGCAGGCCGATCTGGCCGGCGATGGCCGTGGCTGTGGCGGCGTGATCGCCGGTGATCATCTTGACCGAGATGCCCGCGGTGTGACAGGCGCTCACCGCAGCGGTCGCCGCCGCGCGGGCGGGTCGAGCATGGCCTGCAGCCCAGTGAGCACCAGGGTGCCCGGCAGCGCGGGTTCGCTGAACTCATCTGGACCCACGGCCGGGCGCATGGCGGTGGCCAGCACCCGCAGCCCCCGGCCAGCCAGCTGCTCGGCCGCGCGCAGGACAGCCCCGCCATCCAGGGGCCGGACGGTGCCGTCGGCGCCCAGCTGCGCACCGCACAGCTCGACGACCCGCTCGACAGCGCCCTTGACCAGCACGAGGTGCGCGCCGGTATCGCGGTCGCGGTGCAGCGTGGCCATGTACTGCCGGTCGGAGCTGAACGGGATCGTGGCGGTGCGGGGATGCGTCTCGGCGATCTGGTCCTGGGCGAGACCGGCCTTGGCGGCGACCACGAGCATCGCGGCCTCGGTGGGGTCACCGACGATGTCCCATCGACCGTCCTCGTGGCTGAGGGCGGCGTCGTTGCAGGCGGCTCCGGCCAGCAGACACCACCGCAGCGACTGGTGGGAAGCTGTGGACACGGGGTTGCCGTCGCCGTTGTACAGCGCACCGTCCGGGACGTAGCCGGAGCCGGACACGTCGACAACGCCGTCCGGTGTCTGCACTGCCCGCACGGTCATCTGGTTCTGGGTCAGCGTGCCGGTCTTGTCCGAGCAGATCACCGTGGTGCTGCCCAGCGTCTCCACCGCGGGCAGTCGCCGGATCACCGCTCGCCGCCCGGCCATCCGGGCCACGCCAATGGCCAGGGTGATGGTGACCGCCGCCGGCAGCCCCTCGGGGATCGCCCCGACCGCCAGCGCGATCGCGGCGGTGAACGTCGCGACCGCGTCCTGCCCGCGCAGCAGGCCGATGGCAAAGGTCACCGCCGCCAGAGCGAGAATTGCCACAGTGAGCACCTTGCTGAAACTGGCGAGCTTGGCGGTCAGTGGCGTGGCCAGGCTCTCCGCAGCCCCGACCAACCGGTGGATCTCCCCGAGCTCGGTCTCCGCGCCGGTGGCGACCGTGACACCGGCACCGCTGCCGGTGGTCACCAAGGTGCCCGAGTAGACCATGTTGCGCCGGTCGGCCACCGGCGTCGCCTCGGGCAGGACCACCTCGTCCTTGGTCACCGGCACGGACTCGCCGGTCAGTGCCGACTCGTCCACCCGCAGCTCCGTCGACCCAATCAGCCGCACATCGGCGGGTATCTTGTCGCCGGCCTCCAGCAGCACGAGGTCGCCGGGGACGAGCTCCTCGGACGGCACCGTCCGCTCGCAGCCGTCGCGCACCACCCTGGCCTGCGTGCGCACCATCGACCGCAGGCCCTCCAGGGCTGCCTCGGCCTTGGACTCCTGGATGAAGCCCACGATGGCGTTGACCACGACCACACCGAGGATCACCGCCGAGTCGACGTACTCGGCCAGTGCCGCGGTGATCGCTGCGGCGGCGAGCAGCACGTAGATCAGCGGGTGGTGGAACTGACGCAGGATGCGCACCAGCACCCCGGCACCCTTGGCGGCAGGCAGTGTGTTGGGCCCGAACCGCTCTAGCCGCCGCTCGGCCTCCTCGCCGTTCAGACCGCGGTGCGGGTTGGTCTCCAGGAGCAGCACCACCTCGTGGGCTGCCAGGCCGTGGTGGGCGTTGGCTGGTGGCGAGGACACGGGCGAGGCCATCACCTCACCAGCTCATCCGGTGACCCCTATCCGGCACAGGGCAGTTCGTCCCTTCCCGGTCAGGTATTGAGTCCCCGAGGCCGCATACCCACGCTGCAGAGCCGGCTGCCGCGGTCAAGGGATGATGCCCGGGTCGGAGTCGTTGCGCCTGCGTCGTCAGGAAGGGGTGTCCTCACCCCGGGCACCGGACCGGGTCCGGGCTGGGTCGACTTCCCGTTCGGGATGACGCCGGAGGTATTCGTGCTCGAGCTGCGCAGTGCGGCTGCTGTGTTCGCGCAGCGCATCAGGTGAGCCGTGCAGGAACGTGCCGTGGCGGGTCGTGTGGAGATGCTCCAGCTCGCGGAGCAAGTCTGTCTCTGCAAGGTTCTCTGGGGGCACACCTGACACGTTGTCCTCCTATGACCGGATAGTG
>DATHTJ010000268.1:0-27819 GCA_035463315.1 Pseudonocardiaceae bacterium | reverse complement strand
CCGCTGATACTCAGGAGCAGCCATGACCGACTCTGTGGCGAAAGCGCATCGGCTCCTCGCGCCCCGAGTCGCTTATCTGATAGGTACGCGCGACCACAACGGCACAACCAACGTCATCCCCGTCTCCAACGTGACGTCGGTGTCCACTGATCCGCAGCACGTCCTCCTTGCCGTCCACAAACGGTGGCGTACCCATGACGTTCTCCTGGATGCAGCGGGCTTCACGCTCTCCGTGCCACTTATCGGCCACTTGGCGGGCGTGTGGATACTCGCCGCAAAATACTCCCACTACCCAGTCGCAAACCCGCGTGAAAAAATAACCGCATCCGGCCTGAATTTCAACTATGACGCATCACCCTACGGTCCCGTCCTGACCGACAGCATCGGGTGGATGGATTGCCACATAACGGAGAGGATCAACCTCGGCGGTGATCACGGTCTCATTGTCGGGCGAGCGCAACAAGTCTGGTTCAACCCAGAATCTCTTGCCCCGAGGGAATACCTCATACACAAACCAGTCCACTGATGCAAGTAACCGGCAACCGCTTCACCACAGCCACCCAAATACAACAAGTGCCCTACCATGATTGAAATTCATAGCAACGAGACCGGACACGGCTCCAGCTCGAAGTCGAGCATAGGGTAGTGGATGCGCTACAGTGGCTACGTGACTACTCCGCTGTCCGTCCGCTTCGATCACGACGTGCTCGATCGGCTGCGCCGCCGGGCCGCCAGTACCCCCGGCGCAACCCCCTCAGGACTGGTCCAGCAGCTGGTCGATGAGGGACTGCGGATGGCTGAGCACCCGGGCGTGGTGTTCAAGGACGGACCTGGTGGTCGACGACCGGCGCTGAAGATCGGGCCGGACATCTGGGAACTGATCAAGTTCCTCCGCGAGATCGACGAACGTGGCGAGCCGGCTGTCGCGGCCGCCAGCGAGGTATTCGTGATTTCAGACAACGCGGTGCGCGCCGGCCTGGCCTACTACACGAACTACCCTGGCGAGATCGACGCCTGGATCGCCGACGCCGACGCCCTCTCCGAACGCGCCGAACATGCGTGGCGGCAACAGCAGGAACTCCTGGGGTGAGCAGCGGAGAACATCTTCTGCTCGATGAGATGTTCGCGCCAATGCTGGCCGAACAGCTGCGCGCGGAGGGATTTGACGTGGTGGCGGTAGCCGGGCACGCGACACTGGCAGCAGCATCGGACGGGGAGGTGATGCGGTGGGCGGCCGCGCAAGGCCGCCGGCTGGTCACCGAGAACGTCAAGGACTTCCAGCCGCTGGTCCAGCTGGCGAGCGAGCGCGGTGAGCCCGTCGCTCGCATGCTCTACACCAGCAACCGCCGGTTTCCGCGGACGCGACGAAACCCAAGCCCGTTGCTCGATGCGCTGCGCCGCTGGCTCAAGCAGCCGGCTGAGCACGCCGGCCCGGTTGACTGGCTGAGTTAGCGAAGCGGCCCGAGCCCGAGCAACGCACGGAACTCGGGTCCACCGATCGCACGGGAGAAATACCAACCCTGATAGGCGTCCACGCCGAGCCGCCGCAGTACCTGGAACTGGGTTGCGGTCTCCACACCCTCGGCGACACAGGTGAGCCCCATCGCGCGGGCCATGTCGACCACCGCGCGGGCCACCGCGAAGTCCGACGGGTCGACTCCAATCCCGGAGACGAACCGCCGGTCCAGCTTGACGATCTGCGCGGGCAACTCCTTGAGCCGGGCCAGCGAGGAGTAACCGGTGCCGAAATCGTCCACCGCGAAGCGCACCCCGCGCTCGACCAGCTCGCCCATTGCGCGGCGGGTCTCGCTGGGCAGGTCTACCAACGCGGTCTCCACCAGCTCCAGCACCAGGCGGTCCCAGGGCAGCCCGCTCTCGGCCATCGCGGTAGCCACAGTGTCGACGAAGCCAGGTTCGCCAGGGATCTGCGCGGAGAGGTTGACCGCGACGGCAACCGGGCGCCCATCAGGCGTCACCCAGTCCCGCGCCTCACACATCGCGGTGCGCAGCACCCAGCGGTCCAGCTCGCGCATCATGCCGCCTTGCTCGGCCACCGGCAGGAACACGGCCGGGCTGAGCATCCCGCGCTCCGGGTGCGGCCAGCGGATCAGCGCCTCTGCGGAGAGCACCGCGCCATCGGAATCGACCACCGGCTGGTAGTGCAGCTGCAGCTCGTCGCGCACCAGCGCCTCGCGAAGCTCGCACTCCAGCTCCACCTGCCGATCGGCCGATGCCATCAACGCCGCGTTGGCCATCGCGACATGCCCGGTGCCGCCACGCTTGGCCTCGAACATGGCCGCGTCGGCGAAGCGCAGCAGGTCCTCCGCGCCGCTAGTGGCGGCATCCGGGACCGCCACTCCGATGGCTGCCGACACCCGGATCAGCTGACCGCGCAGCGGGATCGCGGTGCGCAACAACGCCGAGACCGTGTCGACGAGCGAGCAGATGCCGCCCTGGGCGGCGACGTCGGAACAGATCACCACGAAAACGTCGCCGGAGAGCCGGCCGGCGGTGCAGCCCGTGGGCAACCCGTCGTGCAGCCACCGCGCCAGCGCCACCAGCAGCTCGTCGCCGGCGTCATGACCCAGCGCATCGTTGACCCGCTTGAAGTTGTCGATATCGCAGAACAGCACCGCAAGGTCGCGGTCAGGCAACGCAAGCAGCTCGGTCAGGGTGTCCTTGATCGCGGCCCGGTTGGGTAGGCCAGAGAGCTCGTCGTGGGTCGCCCGGTACTTCAGCGCCTCGGCCACTCGGCGCCGCTCGGTGACGTCGGTGAAGACCACCAGCATGAAGCGTTGCCCGTCGTCCTGTACCGACGCCGAGACGTGCAGCTCGCAGTACACCGGCGCACCGTCGGCCCGCAGCAGCATCCGCTGCGGCACGGTGTAGCTCTCGCTGCCCGCCGACTGGTGGGTGCGCATGGTGCGCAGCCGCTCGGCACGCTCGTCCGGGTGGGTGAGCGCCTCAGAACTCATCCCCCGAAGTGTCTCCAGGTCGTAACCCAGCAGCTTGCACAGCGCTTCGTTGGCGTCAACCAGCCGATCGGCGTCGTCGAAGATCCCGATGCCGACCGGGGCGACCGCCACCAGGTCAGCGAAGCGCTGGCTGGAGCGCATCATCCGAGTCTCGGCGGCCCGCTGCTCGGTGACGTCCTGCACGGTGCCGACCAGGCGCAGGCTCCCGGACGGGTCGATGATGGCCGCGCCGTGGCACCGGAAGGTGCGTACCTTCCCGTCCGGCCGCAGCACCCGATGCTCGCATTCCACCGGCACGTGGTCGATAACGAGCTGCCGCCACAGCTCGTCCACCCACTCCCGGTCATCGGGGTGCACCAGGGACAGATAGGTCTGGTAAGTGGCCTGGCAGGAGGCCGACTGAATCCCGTAGAGGTCTTGCATCATGTCTGACCAGACGACCCGGCCCGAGCCCGGCTCCCACTCCCAGGTGCCGATCCGGGCCACCCGCTGCGCATCGGCCAGCCGACGCTGCTCCTCACGCAGCTCACGCTCCAGCGCCCGCGCCTGCGTGACGTCCTGCACGGTGCCCATCAGGCGCAGGATCTCCCCGCTGCCCGACCGCTGCGCCCGCAGCCGGCACACGTAGCGGGTCTCGCCGTATTCCGGCAACCCGCGGAACTCCGCCTCCAACGTGCCCACACCGTGGTCAGTGACCATCTCTTGCACCCGCTGCAACAAGATCGGCAAATCCTCGGGGTGGACGTGCCGTAACGGGTCGGCGGGGTCGATGCAGCGCCCGGCGAACAGCTCTGCCAAGGCGGAGCTGTAGCTGATCTTGTTGGTGAGCCACTCCCAGGTGAAGCTGCCGATCCGGGCGATCCGCTGCGCCTCCAGCAGCCGCGCGCGCTCCTGCGCAAGCTCACTGTTCGCGGTCGAGCGCAGGTCGGAGACGTCGACCAGGAACACCACGAGCAGGTTCGTGCCCGGCACGATCCAGCGCGCCACCCGCACCGGTACGGCGTGCCCTTCCGGTCCGATGAACTCGGCATCGGTGTCGGAACCCCTGAGCAGACGGTGCAGCGGAAGCCCGGTCAGCGAGTCCGGGAGCCACCGGCCGGCGAGCTGGACCGCCGCCAGGTTGGCCTGGACGACAACGCCGCCGTCGCAGACCAGCGCGGGCGACTCCGGCAGCGGTATCGCCGGGCTTGCCCTGACGGCCGCGAGCGGCCAGCCGGGTGCGGCCCGACCCACCTGCCCGCGATCCGGCGATAACGGCACGACATCGGCCCGCTTAGCCCGGTCAGCCACGGCACCACCCTTCCGCCAGGCCGACCAGTGATCCTCGCTCGCCCGCATGACAACGACGGGCAGCAAGGCTCCGATCATGGCAACGGCGTGTCACAACACTGTCGAGTGCACAACGCGCGAACTGGCGATTGGTTATGCGGACCCAGCAACCGCGTGTGACGTCTTTGGGTGTCAACCACCGCTGCGGTAGATCAGAGTGTCACTAGATCAGGTGGCGGAAGTCGCTGCGCGCGGCAGCAGCCACCGCCTTGGCCACCGCTGGCGCCACTCGGGCATCCAGGGGACTCGGTACGATGCGGTCCGGCGCAAGATCATTCGCAGCGACCGCGACGATGGCGTCCGCGGCGGCGAGCTTCATCCCCTCGGAGATGTCATGCGCGCCGGCATCTAACGCCCCTTTGAAGATGCCGGGGAAGGCCAGCACGTTGTTGATCTGGTTGGGGAAGTCGCTGCGACCGGTGGCAACCACCGCGACATGCGCAGCGGCGACCTCCGGATGGATCTCCGGATCCGGGTTGGACAATGCGAACACGATGCCATCCGGCTTCATCGTCGCCACCAGCCGCTCGGGCACCTGGGACGACGACACGCCGATCAGGACGTCCGCACCGTCGAGCGCCTCGGCCAGCCCGCCCCGGTGGCCGTTCGGGTTGGTGCGAGTGGCGAGGTCCTCCTTGACCGGGTTCAGGTGGCCCCGGCCACGATGGATGATCCCGCGGGAGTCGAGCACCGTGATGTCCGAGAGGCCGGCTGCGAGCAGGATCCGGGCGCAGGCCACCCCGGCCGCCCCCGCACCAGTGATCACCACCTTGAGCGGGGCAATCTCCCGGTTCAGCGCCAGGCAGGCGCCGCGCAGCGCGGCCAGCACAACGATCGCGGTGCCGTGCTGGTCATCGTGCATCACCGGGCAGTCCAGCGCGTCGATGAGCCGCCGCTCCAACTCGAAGCACCGCGGCGCGGAGATGTCCTCGAGATTCACCGCCCCGAATGTCGGACGCAGCCGCACCAGGGTCTCGACGATCTCGTCGACGTCAGTGGTGTCCAGCACCAGCGGGATGGCGTCCAGCCCGGCGAATCCCTTGAACAGGGCCGCCTTGCCCTCCATCACCGGCAGCGACGCCCGGGGTCCGATGTCGCCCAGGCCCAACACCGCGGTGCCATCACTGACGACTGCCACCAACCGGTTCGCCCAGGTGTACTGCCGCGCGAGCGTCTCGTCACCCGCGATGGCCCGGCTGACCTGGGCCACCCCCGGGGTGTAGGCGATCGCCAGCGCGCGCTGGCTGTTGATGTCGAACGGAAGCCCGGTGGACAGCTTTCCACCCCGATGGGCAGCGAATATCTCGTCCTCGGTAAGCGTGGGCTGAGCAGCCACGTCAGTCCTCCTGCAATGCGGAACCGGTGTCGGGCGACAGCGGCGGGCCCGGAACCTGGCGACCGCCTGGGATGAGCCGGGGGGCCGACGCGGGTGCCGTCGGGCGCACGAACGGTGGCGACGAAATCGCGGCAGGGCTCCAGGTCGTGGCGCCACCTGCCGTCGGGGGGTTCTCCACCAGTGTGTCACGCCAGCCCCGTCGCCCGGCTGGCTAGGGTAGAGCACCGTGCAGTTCCGTGAGCTGACGGTGCCGGGAGTGGTCGAGTTCACCCCGAAGATCTTTCCCGACGACCGCGGCCGGTTCGTTGCGCCGTTCCAGGAACCAGCTTTCGTCGACGCGACCGGGCACCCGCTGCACCTGGCGCAGTCCAACCACAGCGTGTCCCGGCGCGGCGTGATCCGGGGGGTGCACTTCTCCGACGTGCCGCCCGGCCAGGCCAAGTACGTGCACTGCTCCCGGGGCGCACTGCTCGACGTCGCGGTCGACGTCCGGGTGGGCTCGCCAGCGTTCGGGCGCTGGGAGGCGGTGCGGTTGGACACCGAGACCTACCGTGCGGTGTACCTCGCTGAGGGGATCGGGCATGCGTTCATTGCGCTGGCCGATGACACCGTCATGACGTACCTGTGCTCGACCGGCTACCACCCCGAAGCGCAACGCTCGGTGCATCCGCTGGATCCCGCGCTGCAGCTGCCCTGGCCCGACGACCTCGACGTGCAGCTGTCGGACTCCGACCGCGCAGCCCCCACCCTCGCCGAGGCCGCCGAAGCCGGCATCCTCCCACGTTGGGAGGCATGCCAAGCCCGCTACGCCGAACTCCGCGCCACGACGACGTGACCATCCTCAGCGCATTCAGCGAGGTTATTCGGGTGCCGGTTACCCCGCTGAGCCCGCTGACGGCGGGGGCTGCCAGCTGGACGAGCGCCGGGGCAGGGGGCGGGGAGCGGGCCATAGGCGGGCAATCACCACCGCTATTGGGTCCGCAGGGCCGAGTTGGCGGGAGTCGGTGGAGCCGTCGGGGTTGTCGCCCAGCACCCACCAGCCGTTCCCGTGCCGGCCTACCACACGCTTGACCGACAGCTGACCGGGACGCTGCGCCCACCGAACCAGCACCACCGCCCCGGGGCGCGGCCGAGCCCGCAAGCTGGCCAGTACCACGTCGCCGTCGGACAGGGTCGGGGACATCGAAGGACCGCGCACCACCGCACGCCGCCACGGCCACCCGACCGGGCTGAATACCGCCATATTGTCACCGTCCGGGATGCTCGCCGGGCCGCGCGGGAGTAGGGTCGCGTGACGTCGGAGCAGCACATGTCAGGGAGGCACGATGCGACTGCTGTCGCGGATTCTGCACTGTCCCCGCCTAGAGGTCACTGCGCACTGCGACCTCCCGTGTGGCGTCTATGACCCGGCGCAGGCCCGGATCGAGGCCGAGTCGGTCAAGGCAATCCAGGAGAAGTACCAGTCCAACGAGGACCCGGAGTTCCGCTCGCGCGCGATCGAGATCAAGGAGCAGCGCAGCGACCTGGTCAAGCACCACCTCTGGGTGCTGTGGACCGACTACTTCAAGCCGCCGCACTTCGAGAAGTACCCGCAGCTGCACGAGCTGTTCAACAAGGCCACCAAGGCCGCGGGTGCGACCGGCACCAAGGGCTCCACTGACCCCCAGACCGGGCAGGAGCTGCTGGACCAGATCGCGGAGATCGACAAGATCTTCTGGGAGACCAAGCAAGGCTGAGGTCGTGCCTCGTAAGCGGCGCTGACCAGCGGAAATCTCTCCCGTTGGTCAGCGCCGTTTGTCGTTGTGTTGTTGAGCGTTGTGTTGTTGAGCGCCGTTGCGTCCGTTGCACGGCCGCGACGTGTCACTGGGTCGACGTGTCACTGGGTCACATGTTGCGGATCCGCAGGTAGCGGCGGATGTCTGGGATCGTGATCACTCCGAGAGCGATCACACCAACGACGATGATCGCTGCCAGGGTTGTTGCGATATAGCCAACGATGTGCATGTGTCCTCATCTATTTCAGCGGTTCAGCACCCCGACAGCGTCGAGGCGACCACCGCGGCGGGCGGTAGTTTGGGGTTGGTGGGTCAAGGCGAGCATAGACAATGGTGCTCAATACGGGGTGTCTCAATACGGCCCGCGCACCGCGGGCTCGGCCTTGCGAGAAGCCCACCACGGCCGCACCCCTCCTCCGGTCGCGATCTGCGCTGTCGCCCATAAGGAAAACCCCGATGCTTACCGTGATCCGCACTGGCCGCCAACCACTCAAACTGCCAGGGTCTAGGGCAACATCGCCAGTGTAGCCCTTACCCACGCGAATTGCACGTCGAACCTGGTCAGAACCAGTTCGTTCGAAGACCGGTGCACCCGAAGACCGGTGCTCCCGTTGTGCCTGGCTCCCCGAGTTGGACGTGAACCAACAACCCTGCCATTAACAGGTGCGGGCGGGGGTCCCTAGTCGGATCGTGCGACGTGGGCGTGCGTGGTGCGCTGGGTGGCGGCGACGGGCCAGCCTGGTGCTGCTCGTTGCGGCCGGGACTGTTGTGCTGCGCGTGCTCGTGGTGGGGAGGTGGGATGCTGCTTGACCGCGTCACGACATGCTCCGTACGTTCGCGGAGTTGGCGATGAGTGCACTACGAAGGAGAAGCCACCATGGCAAAGGTACTGTGTGTACTCTACGACGATCCGGTCGACGGCTACCCGAAAAGCTACCCACGGCCCGGCATTCCGACGCTGGAGCAGTATCCGAACGGACAGTCGATGCCCACTCCGGCGGGAGTCGATTTCACCCCTGGTGAGCTGCTCGGCAGCGTCTCCGGCGAACTAGGCCTGCGGCCCTTCCTGGAGGGTGCCGGGCACCAGCTGGTCGTCACCTCGTCCAAGGATGGTGACGAGTCGGTGTTCGATCGGGAGCTCGCCGACGCCGACGTGGTGATCAGCCAGCCATTCTGGCCGGCTTATCTCACCGCCGAGCGCATCGCGCGGGCCTCGAAGCTCAAGCTGGCGATCACGGCCGGCATCGGTTCCGATCACGTCGACTTGGACGCCGCGATCAAGCATGGGATCACCGTCGCGGAGGTGACGTACTGCAACAGCATCAGCGTCGCCGAGCACGTGGTGATGATGATCTTGTCGCTGGTGCGCAATTACCTGCCGTCCCACAAATGGGTGCTCGACGGCGGCTGGAACATCGCTGACTGCGTCGCCCGTTCCTATGACCTGGAAGGGATGACAGTCGGGACGGTGGCCGCCGGTCGGATCGGCACCGCCGTGTTACGCCGGCTGGCACCGTTCGATGTGACGCTGCACTACACCGACCGGCACCGGTTGCCTCCGCAGGTCGAGGAGGAACTCGGGTTGACGTTCCACTCAACGACCCAGGAGATGGTGCCGTTGTGCGACGTGGTGACCATCAACGCGCCGCTGCACCCCGAGACCGAAGGCTTGGTCAACGATGAGCTGCTGTCAACCATGAGACATGGCACCTACCTGATCAACACCGCCCGGGCGAAGATCTGCGACCGGGATGCGGTGGTCCGCGCGTTGCAGAGCGGTCGGCTCGCCGGCTACGCCGGTGACGTGTGGTTCCCGCAGCCGGCACCGCCCGACCACCCTTGGCGGACGATGCCGCACCACGGGATGACCCCGCACATCTCCGGCTCCAGCCTGTCGGCCCAAGCGCGGTACGCCGCAGGTACTCGGGAGATCCTGGAATGCTTCTTCGCGAACCGGCCGATCCGCGACGAGTACCTCATCGTTGCGAGTGGTGCGCTGGCCGGCACGGGCGCCCACTCCTATACCACCGGCCCGGCCATGTCCTAACGCCTACGGTCCCGTCCTCTAGCAGACACCATTCGCTGGTCGGCGTCGCTGGTTGTGGACACCTGGCACGGCAGGGCGCACGATCGAGTACACCGTGAACGCAGTGGAGCACTTCACCGCATTACTGGCCGGGCGAGGGCCGGGACCGGAGCTCGATGTGGGCGCGCTCGCGATCGCCGCCGGCGCGGATCCGGAACTCGACGCCAGCGCTTCGCTGCGCGCGCTGGATCGGCTGGCCGAGCGGGTCGACTCGCTTGAGACGCTCATCCACCGGCTGTTCGTCGAGGAGGGTTTCGCCGGCAACACTGCGAGCTACTACGACCCTCGCAACTCCCTGCTGGATCACGTGCTCGACCGCAGGCTCGGCATCCCGATCACGCTCTCGGTCGTGTGCATCGAGGTGGGGCGCCGCGCCGGGGTGTCGCTGGAAGGCGTCAGCATGCCCGGTCACTTCCTCGTCCGGCCGCTGGCCACCGACCACTACCTCGACGCGTTCAACGGCGGCGAGCTACTTGACCTCGCCGGTTGCGAGGCCCTGTTCCG
The DNA here is from genome assembly GCA_035463315.1 of Pseudonocardiaceae bacterium. Classification (GTDB taxonomy): domain Bacteria; phylum Actinomycetota; class Actinomycetes; order Mycobacteriales; family Pseudonocardiaceae. Next base: position 17,814 of record DATHTJ010000268.1, on the reverse strand, counting down.
CGCCTCGACCCGAGCCGGTCCGAACGTCCAGTTCGGGCGCCACTTGCTTACGACCTCCCCCAGAAGGGCAATCTTCGCGCGCATCCTGGAGAACCTGCGAGTGGTCTACCGGGGTCTCGGGCAGCCCGCCGACCTCGAATGGGTGTTGCGGATGCGCTTGGCGCTGCCCGGGGTGGGGGCCCAAGAACTCGTCGAGCTGGGCTACACGCTCGCCCGGCAGGGCCGCTTCCTCGACGGCGCCGCGTTCCTCGAGTCGCAGATCCCCCAATGGCCGCAGCACGCCGAACTCCTCGAGCAGGCCGCACGCAGCCTGCGAGCGCAGCTCAACTGACCCCGCCCTGCCCGGTGACCCAGCGCACCGCAGGCGGGCAAAACAGCAGTATCAGGACAGCCACGCAGAACGCTGCGGCCGGCACTCCGTAGGCAGGCTGGGACGAGGGGCCCGCGGCATACCAGGAGACACCGAGCAGCAAGAGCTGAGCGACGATGGCCGGAGTGCGAGCGCCGTGCCGGCCCCGCACCAGGTTCGCGCCGACGACGAGCAGGATGACCCCAAAGCCGGCCAGCCAGACCCCAGTGGCCAGAATCGGCACCGGACCGGTGCGCCCGTGCGCAGCCGCGGCGAGCAGCCCGACCGCGATCCCGACACCGGCCAAGCCCTGCAGCCCGACGAGCACGCCCGCGACCTGCACCGGACGGGGGGTGGCGGACTCATCGGTCATCGCAGCAGGGTAGCCACCGACCTCAGCCCCTCATACCACGGCTGGGCCCCACCACGGTTGGGGTGACGCGCCCGGACGCAAAAAGTGGAGCGAAACGTTCTGGCGGGTGGTCTCGTTAGGCTCGGTAGGGCTAGCTGCCGTGAGTCCAGCGACCTCCCGGTCGATGCGACTTCTCAGGCGGTGCACCGTGGTGAACCTATCGCGGTGGCCGAGCGGAGTGGGCAGTTCGGGTGAAACGACGGTAGCGCGTCGCGTCACCCGACCGCGATGCGCAGCTATCCTCCGGGTAAGGCTTCTGAATCGGTTCCACATGCGGTTGGCAGTTCGACTAGCGGGTACCCGCTGGGTGAAATGACTCATCGCGTCCGTAGAGACTCTTGACATCGCGGACGATTGTGAAATCATTCACAAGCCCAAATGACAGACGACGACGGCGCTGGGCAACGTGAGATCACCAGCGCGATCGACGAGGAGCAAGCACCATGGACTGGCGCCATCACGCGGCCTGCCGAGACGAGGACCCGGAGCTGTTCTTCCCGGTGGGAACCAGCGGTCCCGCTCTGCTGCAGATCGCCGAGGCGAAGACCGTCTGCCAACGCTGTCCGGTCAATGCCGAGTGCCTCAACTGGGCACTCGCCTCCGGGCAGGACGCTGGCGTATGGGGCGGCATGAGCGAGGACGAGCGACGCGCCCTGAAGCGGCGTAACGCTCGTACCGGGGCCCGTACCGGCGCCTGATCCGCGCACGTAACACGACCGGCGAGGGGCCTGGCACCGTGAAGTGCCAGGCCCCTCGTCATGTCGTCATGGGGCCTGACAGTCTGGACCTGACCCTCAACGGTGCGTCGTCAGCGGCAACCGCAGCACTGCCACGGTGCCGCGGGGCTGCCTGCGCTGCAGGTCCAGGGACCCTCGCAGCTCGGAGCCGACCAGGGTACGCACAATCTGCAACCCCAGCCGCTCGGCCCGTTCCAGGGAGAACTCCGGCGGAAGCCCGCGGCCGTCGTCGGAGACGATCACCTCCAGCGACCCTGCGGACCGCTCGGCGCGAAGTACCACCTCGCCGTCCCGGCCCGGTTCGAAGGCGTGCTCCAGGGCGTTCTGCACCAGCTCCGTGAGCACCATGACCAGCGGCGTGGCGAGCTCGGTCGCCAGCACCCCGAATGCGCCCTCTCGCCGGACGACGACACGGCTCGCCTCCCCTGACACCTCGGCGATCATCGGGAGCACCTTGTCCACGACATCATCGATGTCCACCCGCTCGTCCAGGGAGATCGACAGCGTCTCGTGCACCATGGCAATGGACGCCACCCGACGCACCGACTCCTGCAGCGCTTGGCGGGCCTCGACGTTCGCCGTGCGGCGCGACTGTAGCCGCAGCAGCGCGGCCACCGTCTGCAGGTTGTTCTTCACCCGGTGGTGGATCTCCCTGATGGTGGCGTCCTTGGACAGCAGCGCACGATCGCGGCTGCGCACCTCGGTCACATCGCGGACCAGCACCAACGCCCCGGCCGGCTGCCCCCGCGGGCGCAACGGCAGGGCGCGGAACAGCATGGTGGCGCCGTCCGCCTCGGCCTCGATCCGCCCGCTCGGGCTGCCCTCCACCGCAGTGCGGATCCGCTGGGCGACCTCGGCGGCATCGAACGGGTCGGAGATCAGCCGGCGAGTCAACGACGCGAGCTGCTCGCCCCGGAGATCCGCAGCGTGCCCCATCCGGTGATAGGCGGACAGCGCATTGGGGCTGGCGTAGATCACGATCCCGGTGGGATGCAGCCGGAGCAAGCCGTCACCCGCTCGCGGGCCGCCCTGGCGGTCGGGGGTGGTGCCGGTGTCCGGGAAGGTACCGTCGGCCAGCATCTGGCACAGGTCTGCGGCGATTCCCAGGTACGCAATCTCCAGGGGGCTCGGCACCCGGGGTACCGCCAGGTTCGCCTCCCGCCCGATGGCGGCAATCTGGCGCTCCCCCAGCCGCACCGGCACCGCCTCACGACGCACCGGAACGCCTCGCAACCAGCGCGGCTCCTCGTCCCGTCGGATGCTGCCGTCCCCCAGCGCTCGGCTCAGCAGAGGACGCTCGGTGCCCGCAGCACGGGTGCCGACCACGTCCTCGGGATAGGCGGTGGGGCCGGTGGTGGGTCGGACGTGGGCCACGCAGAGGAAGTCTTGCGCCGGGCCGGTGGCGTCCAGCGGCACCCACATCAGCAGGTCGGCGAAGGACAGATCAGCGAGCAACTGCCACTCGGCGACGATCCGCTGCAGGTGACCGACCGCCGCGCCGGGCAGGTGGGTGTGCTGAGCGAGCAGCTCGCTCAGCGTCGACATCGCGGCTCACCCATCTCGAGCAGCCTCACTCAACGACAGCGATCAGGTCACCCTGCTGCACCACGTCACCCTCGGCGACCGCCAGTTTCGCGACGGTGCCGTCAACCTCGGACAGGACCGGGATCTCCATCTTCATCGACTCGAGGATCACCAGCGTGTCGCCCTCGGACACCGCGTCGCCCTCGGCGACCACGATCTTCCACACGCTGGCCACCATCTCGGCCCGGATCTCCTCGGTCATGGATCGCCCTCCTCGACGCCTCGGCACCGCCATCCAACCACGGTCGGCGGCACGGTTGTGGCGCACCGTGACACACTCACTAACGATCGCAATCAATCACCCAAGATCAATCGATACAGGGAGGACAGTCGCTGTGTCCAAGCGGGCTCGCAAGAAGCGTGACCGGAAGAAGAACGCCTCCAACCACGGCAAGCGTCCGAACAGCTGAGGTCCCACGGGCCCGTCAGCGCGTGTGACGGGCCCCGGTGGGTCCTGGTGAGCTCAACGCTCGGGTGACGGCCAGGCGTGGCTTTCGACGCTGATGGCAACCTCCACGACGGTGCCGTCGTCGCCCTGCTCGACGGCCACCTCAGCGCCGAGGACTGCCTGGCGCATCATGATCTCCCGGATCGACTGGCGCAGTCTCTGCTTGAGCGTGTCGGGTGCGTGGTCGCCACCGCACTTACGGGCCAGCAACGCCTTGAGATGCTCATCGAGACCGAGTTCCTCCAGGCACGGGCCGCACTCGTCCAAGTGTCGCTTCAGCAGCTCCCGCCGCTCGTGGTTGCACTCGTTGTCCAAGAACAGCCACAGCTCGGCGAGCACTTCGCGGCAGTCGGTGTCGTGGGGTTCTCCGCAGCTCACGACGCCACCTCCGCATCGCGCAGGAAGCCCCGCTCGCGGGCCACCCCGGTGAGCATGTCGCGCAGCTGCTTGCGCCCCCGGTGCAACCGCGACATCACGGTTCCGATCGGGGTACCCATGATCTCGGCGATCTCCTTGTACGCGAAACCCTCGACGTCGGCCAGGTATACAGCCATCCGGAAGTCCTCCGCCAGTTGGCTCAGGGCGTCTTTGACGTCGGAGTCGGGCAACCGGTCCAGCGCCTCCATCTCCGCCGAACGCAGGCCCAACGAGGTGTGCTGCTCAGCCTGGGCGAGCTGCCAGTCGGTGATCTCCTCGGTGGGTTGGACAGCTGGCTGCCGCTGCCGCTTGCGGTACCCGTTGATATACGTATTGGTCAGGATGCGGTACAGCCACGCCCTCAGGTTGGTGCCCGCCCGGAAGGACTTGAAGGCGCCGTATGCCCTGAGGTAGGTCTCCTGCACGAGATCCTCGGCATCGGCCGGGTTGCGGGTCATCCGCAATGCCGCCGCATAGAGCTGATCAAGCAAGGGCATGGCGTCGCGCTCGAAGCGCGCGGTGCGCTGCTCGGGCGTCTCCTGGACATCCCGATCTTCGACGCCCTGGCCCGCGCTGTCCGGCGGCACTGTAGTCCTTTCCGGGGTTCTGACGGGGCTCGATGTGGGCTGCCCGGGCTGGGCGGGTTCTGCGCTGTCGGCCGCCATCACTCCGACCCCCTCCATGCCCAGGTATGCATTGGTGGTTGAGGGTACGCGCCAGCGGGACGCTCGGCCTGGCGAAAGAGGCATGGGCTGCCGCGCCGCGCGATCGCGGGTTGGACGGCGGACTTGCTGGACTGTGGGCACCACGGCCCGAGCAACGCCCCACCCGGCACCCGCATTCCAGACCCATCAACCCAGCGGCCTGAGCCGGCGCGACAGCCACTCCGCCACCGCGCGCCCCACCGCGCCGGGGTCGGTCTTGAGCGAGTGGTCACCGGGCAGCAGCACGACCTCCCGCCCGGCGGCCGGCTCTGGGCGGCCGAACGGATCCCGCTCGCCCTGCACGACCAGCACCGGCACCTCCACCCCGGCCAGCTCGTCCATCCGGCTGCGGTCCGGCCGCCCCGGTGGATGCACCGGGAACGCCAGGCAGAGCACGGCCTCGGCAGCCCCCGCCGCCGCGGTGCGACACGCCACCCTGGCTCCCGAGGACCGGCCCCCGAAGATCAGGGGAAGATCGGCGAAGACCCCGTCCGCCAGGTGCGCGGCGACGGCCAGCCACGCCTGGTCGAGCTGCCGGGCCGGCGCCGGGGTCCGCCGGCCCGCGACCCGGTAAGGCTGCGTGACCAGGGCCACGTGCACCCCGGCGGCAATCGCCGACCTGGTTGCGGCCACCAGGTCGGGAGCGCCGGTGGAGCCACCCGCGCCGTGCCCGAGCAGCAGCGCAGCAGTGCCTTGCGGGCAGCAGTGCAGCTCGGCGTGGGCCGGGCCGTGCGGCGTCGTGACGGTCAGCCCGGTCATCGGACCTGGTCCAGGTTCAGCAGCGGGGGCTGCTCCGGCTCGATCCGTTCCACCAGTGCGGGGCCGTCGCGGCGGACGTCGTTCACCGCCGTGGACACCGGCCGCAGCTCCAGCGCAGCCACCAGCTGCGCGGGCGGTGGCGCGAGCAGCGGGCCGGGATCGTCGGAGTCGGGATCCAGCCAGGCCGCCCACGCTTGGGTGGGCAGGATCAGCGGCATCCGGTCGTGGACCTCGGCCAGCGGACCGACCGCGTCGGTGGTGAGCACCGCGCAGCTCACCAGCACCTGCTCTGGCGCATCAGCGGGACGCCAGGTCGACCACAACCCGGCCAGGGCGAGCCCAGAGCCATCCGCCGGGGTGATGAAGAACGGCTGCTTACGACCCCCGGACCCGGCCTGCCACTCGTACCAGCCGTCGGCCGGCAGCAGGCAGCGCCGCCGAGCCACCGGATCCCGGAAGGCGGGCTTGGTGGCTGCGCTCTCGGCGCGCGCGTTGATCATCCGGGATCCGATGCTCGGATCCTTGGCCCAGTGCGGCACCAGTCCCCAGCGCATCACCCGGATGCTGCGCACCGTGCGGTCCCGGTCGGGGATTCCCTGCGCGTCGCGCGGATGCCGGGTCACGACTGAGAGCACCGGCTTAGTCGGGGCGACGTTGTAGTCCGCGCTGGGCGCGGCACCGTCGGTGCCATCGACAGCGTCGAACTCGATGGCCAGCGTCGCGGGATCTCTGGTCGAGGCGTATCTGCCGCACATAGGGGCCATCGTGGCACGCCGGGTGCGGGATGATGGCGCCATGACGACCTTCACCCAGCTACCGTGGGCCGCGCCACTGGCACGAGGACCGGTGCGGGCCACCGTCACCGTGCCGGGATCGAAGTCGATCACCAATCGGGCGCTGCTACTGGCCGCCCTGGCCGGCACCGGTGGCACCGTCCGGGGGGCGCTGCGCAGCCGGGACACCGATCTGATGGCCGATGCGCTGCGTGCCCTGGGGGTATCGGTGACCTGCCGCGGTGACCAGCTGGAGGTGGCCGCGCACGGCGGGCTGCGCGGGCCCGCCACGGTGGACTGCGGGCTGGCCGGCACCGTCATGCGCTTCGTCCCGCCGCTGGCCGCGCTGGCCAACGGCCCGGTCCGCTTCGACGGCGACGAGCGGGCCCGGCAGCGACCGATGGGCGCTGTGCTCGGGGCGCTGCGGGCGCTGGGTTGCCGCCTCGATGGGGACGCACTGCCGTTCGTGCTGCACGGCACCGGCCGGCTGCCCGGCGGCGAGGTGCGGATCGACGCGTCGGGCTCCTCACAGTTCGTCTCCGGATTGCTGCTGTCCGCCGCCGGGTACGACGCCGGCATCACGGTCCACCACGACGGCCCGCCGGTCCCGTCCCTGCCGCATATCGAGATGACCGTGCAGATGCTGACCGACCGTGGGGTGGAGGTGGACACCGACGGCGCCACGTGGTGGCAGGTGGCCCCTGGCCCCGTCGCCGGCGGTGACTATGACGTCGAGCCCGACCTGTCCAACGCGACGGTGTTCCTGGCCGCCGCCGTGGTCACCGGCGGGGAGGTCACCGTGCCGGGCTGGCCACGGCGCACCACCCAGGCCGGCGACGCGATCCGCCCGCTGCTGGCCCGGATGGGCGCCCGGGTGCAGCTTGATGAGCACGGGCTCACCGTCACCGGGCCCGACCGACTTGACGGCGTGGATGCCGACCTGCACGACGTCGGGGAGCTCACCCCCACAGTGGCGGCGCTGGCCGCACTGGCCACCGGGCCTTCGCGACTGCGCGGGATAGCCCACCTGCGCGGCCACGAGGCCGACCGGTTGGCTGCGCTCGCCACCGAGATCGGGGCCCTGGGCGGCGACGTCCGCGAGACCCCCGACGGCCTGGAGATCCGCCCCCGGCCGTTGCGCGCGGATCCCGGCCGACCCTGGGCCGTCTACGCCGATCATCGGATGGCGACCGCGGGCGCGATCCTCGGCCTGGTGGTGCCCGGGATCACGGTCGACGACATCACCGCGACGACCAAGACGCTGCCGGAGTTCCCCGTGAGCTGGTCGACGATGCTGGCCGGTGGTGCGGGCTGAGCCGGCCCGGGAGCGGCCCCCGCGGTGGTCACAACCTCGACGAATCCGACGTCCGGGTGCGGCCGGGGCGGCGCGGTTCCCGCCCGCGCACCAAGCGCCGCCCCGAGCACGCCGACGCGACACCCGCGATGGTGGTGGCGGTGGACCGCGGCCGGTGGACCTGCGCGCCCGATGGCGACCCGACCGTCCGGGTGACCGCGATGCGGGCCCGCGAGCTAGGGCGCACCCCGGTGGCGGTGGGTGACCGGGTCGGGCTGGTCGGCGAGGTCAGCGGCGCACCGGATGGGCTGGCCCGGATCGTCCGGGTCGACGAGCGGTCCAGCGTGCTGCGCCGCACGGCCGACGACACCGACCCCTACGAGCGGATCGTGGTGGCCAACGCCGAGCAGCTGCTCATCGTGGCCTCGCTGGCTGATCCGCCGCCGCGCACCGGGCTGATCGACCGGTGCCTGGTGGCGGGCTACGCCGGGGGCCTGGCACCGGTGCTCTGCCTGACCAAGCGGGACCTCGCCGCACCGGACGCGGTGCTGGAGCGGTACGCGGCGCTGGACCTGCCGGTGCTCGTGACCGCCCCGGAGATCGGGGTAGATGCAGTGCGGGCGCGGCTGGCGGGCCAGGTCTCGGTCCTGGTCGGACACTCCGGGGTGGGCAAGTCGACGCTGGTGAACCGGCTGGTGCCGGACTCTTTCCGGGCGACTGCGGCGGTCAGTGGGGTGGGCAAGGGCCGGCACACCTCCAGCTCCGCGGTGGCGATGCCGCTGCCCGGTGGCGGGTGGGTGGTGGACACCCCGGGGATCCGTTCCTTCGGGCTGGCCCACGTGACGCCCGACGATGTGGTCCGCGCCTTCGGCGACCTGGCCGAGGCGATCGTGAACTGCCCGCGAGGCTGCACCCACCTTGGCCCACCCGCCGACCCGGAGTGCGCGCTGGACGACCTCGACGGTGCCCCGCACCGCCGAGCAATGTCCGTCCGAGGCCTGCTCACCGCACTCGCCGAGTCCGGTTAACCTTGGGCCACGAGCTTGGAAGCTCGCAGCGGCGGGCTTGTGGGTTTGCCTGCGACAGACACTCATCCAAGTCGACCCTGCGCGCAGATGCGCCTAAGCGCATCGGGTTTTGGTGACCAGCAGATCCACCACGCCGCCCGCCAATTCTTTCTGACTAATCGATCTTTGTTCCTGTTGATGTGATATTCCGGCTCGACCGGAGTAAGGTAAGCTTCACTACTGGCTGGATATCATCACAGCGCGGGGCCGCACAGTCACCGATCGTGCTGGTCGCCACGCACGTCGAGCATCGTTCCGCTGACCTTATGGAGGCCCCGTGGATGTATTCCAGCTGATACAGATCGTCGTGCTTGGCCCGAGCTTAATCTTCGTTGGCCTGCAGGTTTTATTTCAACGCCGTCAGGCTAAGAATCAAGTATTCGTGCAAGGTCACGAGTTATACTATCTGCTGTCCAGGCAGTATGTGGATCTTCTTCGTGAATCTGACGAGAAGCCGGTTCTCAATGATGTCTGGGTAGACCTGGACGAGAATCGAAGACGTGATCTCGACAAAGCGCAGGCGGCGTCGACGTGGGGCGCATGGAGCGCGATGACTGCCGAAGAAAAGAATTGTTATAGATACGTGCGAGCCGCAATTGAGATCTTTGAGCAGACTTTTCAGTTGCACAAAAAGGGGTGGATCGATGACGAGACGTGGATAAAATGGCGAGGCTGGATAGCTCTCGGTGTCCAGATGAGATATTTTGACTACGTTCTTGAGGACACGAAACCTCGACTAGTGAAGTCCTTTGTTGCCGAGCTCGACTCCATCTTTATAGGTGCCCAGCCTCCCCATCGTGATGGAGAGGCCACTCAGTCGGTAACGTCCAGTGCTGCCCCAACCGACGAGCAGCGGACTACGTGCTCATGTGGGGGTAGGTGTGGTCAGTCGGCGGATTGAATGTCTCCTTGATCACCCGTGGACTGGTCCATCGCAGCAGGTTGATCAGTGAGCCGGCCTTGTCGTTGGTGCCCGAAGCGCGGGACCCGCCGAAGGGCTGACGACTCACGACCGCCCCGGTGGGCTTGTCATTGACATAGAAGTTGCCCGCGGCGAAGCGCAGCGCCGACTGCGCCTGCACCACCGCCGCTCGGTCGGTGGCGAACACCGCGCCGGTCAGCGCATACGGGCTGGTGGAGTCGACCATGTCGAGGATCGCGGCGTAGTCGGCGTCGGGGTAGACGTGCACCGCGAGGATCGGCCCGAAATACTCTGTCGCGAACACCTCATGCTTGGGGTCACCACCGACCAGCACCGTGGGCTGCACGAACCATCCCTGCGAGTCGTCGCAACCGCCACCGGCGAGAACCTCAATCGACGGGTCGGTAGCGACCCGGGCAAGGAGGTCGCGGTGCTTGGCGAAGGCCCGGGCGTCGATCACCGCACCGCCGAAGTTCGACAGGTCGGCGACGTCGCCATAGCTGATCGTCCGCGTCATGTCGGCCAGCTGTTCCCGCAGGCCGCCGTCCCACAGCGACCGGGCGACGTACGCGCGGGAGACCGCGGAGCACTTCTGGCCCTGGTACTCGAACGCCCCGCGCACCAGCGCCGTCGTCAGCGCGGCCGGGTCGGCCGAGGGGTGTGCCACCACGAAGTCCTTGCCGCCGGTCTCCCCCACGATGCGCGGGTAGCTGCGGTAGCTGTCCAGGTGATCGGCGATGGTGCGCCACAGCTTCTTGAAGGTCGTGGTGGACCCGGTGAAGTGCAGTCCGGCGAAGTCGGGATCGGCCAGTGCCACCTCGCTGACCGGTGCGCCGTGCCCGGTGACCAGGTTGATCACTCCCGGCGGCAACCCGGCGGCCTCCAGCAGCCGCAGCGTGTAGTGCGCGGCAAGCTGCTGGGTGAGGGTGGGCTTCCACACCACCGTGTTACCCATCAGCGCGGGCGCGGTGGGCAGGTTCCCCGCGATCGCGGTGAAGTTGAACGGGGTGATCGCGGTGACGAAGCCCTCCAGCGGGCGGTAGTCCATGCGGTTCCACTCGCCGGGTGCCGAGTCCGGCTGCTGCGCCAGGATCCGGCGGGCGTAGTGCACATTGAAGCGCCAGAAGTCGATCAGCTCGCAGGCCGCGTCGACCTCGGCCTGCTGCACCGACTTTGACTGGCCGAGCATGGTGGCGGCGTTGAGCGTGTCCCGCCATGGACCGGCCGCGAGGTCCGCGGCCCGCAGCAGGACTGCGGCGCGCTCATCGAAGGGCAGCTCGCGCCAAGCCGGCGCGGCGTGCATCGCGGCACGGACGGCATCGGCGACGTCAGTGGTGCTGGCCTGCGCGCTTGCCCCCAGCACATGAGCGTGCCGGTGCGGGGCGACCACGTCGAAGGGCTCCCCGCCTGCCATCCGCTGCACGCCGCCGATGGTCATGGTCAGCTCGGTCCGCTGGGCGGCCAGCTCGGCGAGCCTGCGGGTCAGTGACTCGCGTTCCGGTGAGCCTGGAGCGTAGCCACGGACCGGTTCATTACGCGGGGCCGGCGTGGACGTGATCGCATCCATCACAGCACAAGTCTACCCGTGAGTGGCGATTCGAGTCCTGACTCGCATCGCCACTCACGGGTCTCACAGGAGTTCGAGCAGGAAGGGGATCTCCTGGGTGGCGTACCAGGCCATCTCGTGGTCCTCGGCTTCGCCCAGGGTGAACTCAGCATCCGGGTCACCGAGATCGGCGGCATCCACCACCGCCGCCGCGCTGCGCACCGCATCCTCCGCCTCGGCTACGTCGACATGCACGGCGGCGACCGCCGAACTCGGCACCGCCCCGGCGACCGTGACGGCGGCGTCCTCGAGGTCGGGGCGCAGCCGCACCCGCTCGACGTCGGCGGCCACCACGACGCGGCGGGGCAGGGCCGCCGAATCAACGTCCAGCTCAGCGGCCAGCAGCCGCAGCGAGGCCCGGGCCGCCTCGTTCATCGCCGCGTACTCCAGCTCCTCGGTGTCCCCGGCAGCGTAGGACTCGCGGAGCATCGGGGTGAGCGCGAAGGCGGTGCCGGCGACCGGAACCAGCTCCCCGGAGTCGACCAGCGTTCGCAGCATCGCGAGCGTGGCGGGGATGTAGACCCTCATTGTTCGGGCGCCGTCGACACCAGCTCTTTGAGCGACTCCCCGATCGGCACAGCCAGCGTGTCCACGGTGCATCCTGGCACGCCGGATGACCGCATCCGAACCTGCCATCCTGTGTTATGTGCCGCTGCCCAACGATCAACACCCGGCCAACGATCAACACCTGGCCGACGATCAGCCCCCAGCCCAGCAGGCGGCCAGCCCGCGGGACGTCTTCATCACCGTCTACGGCCGTAAACCGGTGCTGGAGGCACTCATCGACCCGACGCTGACCGTCGACAAGGTGATCGTGGCCGAGCACGCTCGCGGCGACACCCTGCAGGAGATCCTCGACGCGGCAGCCGGCCGGCAGGTGCCGGTGCGGCGGGCGTCGGCGCACCGGGTGAAGGTGCTTGCCGGCAACGGCAGGCACGACCAGGGCGTGCTGGCCGACGTGGTGGCCCCCCGGATGCGCCCACTGGACGGCGCACTGACAGCGCTGCGTAGCCCGGCGGCGGTGCTCGTGCTCGACGCGATCACCAATCCGGCCAACGTGGGCATGATCCTGCGCACCGCGACCGCCGCCGGACTCGACGGCGTGGTGCTGCCCCGCCGGGGGGTGCCCGCGATCGATCCACTGGTGGTCAAGGCCTCGGCCGGGGTCGCGTTCCACGCCCCGGTCCTGCGGACGGCCACCGCCGAGCAGGCCTGCGCTGCGCTGCGCGCCGCCGGGTTCGCAGTGCTCGGGCTATCCGGGTCGGCACCGGGCGCCGCCTCACTGTTCGGCGATCCACCCCCGCCACGAGTGGCCTACGTGCTGGGCAACGAGACCTCGGGAATCTCCCCGGCCGTCGCCGCGCAACTCACCGGCTGGGTCGGCATTCCGATGGCCGAGGGTGTCGAGTCGCTCAACGTCGCGAGCGCGGCTGCGGTGGTGTGCTTCGAGTGGGCCCGCCAGCGCGGCACGCCATAGCCGGTTGTCCACAGATCGCACCCAATATCTCGAAAACCAGGACAGCACCGCTGCGGATCTCGCATACTCCCCTGCACCGGATCGTTGCCCCTCCTCCGACCCGGTGCCCACGGTCCGCAGCGCCCCCGCTGTGAGCCGCCCCCACAACGGCGTCTCCGGCCCCGCCGTCGGTCGACCGCGCTCACCTGGCGTGGTCCACAGACGAGGAGAGTTCGTTGACCACGAGCATCGCCGAGCCGCGTCCCCACCTGCCAAGCCGGCCAGTGCTGCGCCGGCTGGTGGACATCCTGCCGCAGGTGGCACCGGCCCTACCCGAGCCACCACCGCCGATCCCCTCGGCGGTGAACCCCGCAGCGTCCGTCCTGGCTGAGCGAGTGCTGCGGGCCGCGGTGGAGATCCTCGGCGGCCGGCGGCCAGCGCAACAGCTGTCCGCAGTCCTGAGTCGTGACCTGCTGGCACACCTCATCACGCTGCAGGAGGTGGCTGGCCCGCTGGAGCCGCGGGTGCGCAAGGTGTTCGCCCGCCCGCAGGCCCCGGGAGTCCTGGAGGCGGTCGCGGTGGTGACGCTGAGTACCGGAGTCCGTGCCCTAGCCGCCCGCTTCGAGGAGCACGTCGACGAGGGGGGACGCCGATGGCGATGCACGGCACTGCAGCTCCGCCTCACCGCCGGAGACGTGGCTATCCGCCGCGATCCTCGAATTCGCCGGCCTTGATGCGTGACCAGCAGCAAGGTGCCCGGTACGTCGTGAGCACCGACTCGACCTGCTCGATGGCGGGCAGATCGAGGTGGTTGGTCGTCGCGTCCAGGACCAGCAGATTCACTCCATGCGCCTGCAGCAGAGCTAGCGCGGCTCGAGTGCGCTCGCCGTGCGATAGCGTCACCGCGCCTTGCCTTCGCGGGGTGCCAGATGCTGACCGTAAGACCCTCATGCACCCCACTGGGGAGATCCTGGCCGGTCTGGTCGGGCTGGACGCGCGAACATTGTGGGACAAGCTGGCCGCCCACGGCGACGGGGAACGCATGACCGCGGTACTGCGGTTCCTGTTCGCCGCCGTGATCATCGACGAGCACCGGGGCAAACGGGGCGAGCAACCCGAACAACGTGGCGTAGCAGCGCGGCCGCAACCCGCCGGCCGGGGCCAATCCGGCCGTGGCCTGCAGCAGCTCGCCGATCTCACGGTCGGAATACACGTGCGGCGGCCTGCGGTGCCCGGTCGAGCCGAGCAGCCCCGGCGCGGGCACCTCGGTGGCGCCGTCCAGAGCAGCCAGGTGACGCAGGAAACCCCGCACCGTCGTCAACCGCCGGACCGGGTTGCACGGATCCGGCGAGGCGGTCGACGCCGCCCAATCCAGGCTCAGCTCCAACGGGATCGGACCGTCGTGCCCGTCCCGGTCCAAATAACGGGCGAAAGCCCCAGCGCACGCTCTTGACTGGGCGAGCGGTATCCCAGGCCACGACGCAGCATGATGTAGTCGTCTGCGAGCAGCGCGACGTGACCGGTCAGACCACAGACGAACTCGACCACGTCACGGGTAAGACGCTACGAATTGTTGAGTGCGGAGAGGGTGTGGGTGAGGTGTGTCCGGCTGGCGATGCCGAGTTTGCGGTAGGCCCGGGTGAGGTGCAGTTCGACGGTGTGGATGGTGATGAACAGTGTTTGGGCGATGTCGCGGTTGGATCGCCCGGTCGCGGCGAGTTCGGCCACGCGGCGCTCGCTGGGAGTCAGCGCCGCCGGGCCTGACAGCCTGATGCGTCGGGGGCGGGCACCGGTGGCTCGCAGCTCGGTAAGCCCACGCTCGACCAGGGGGATGGCGGCGCATAGCTGGGCGTGGTCGATGCCCTGGCGTAGGTGCTGCCGTGCCTCGGTGCGGTGGCCGGCGCGGCGCAGCGCGGCGCCGAGTTCGATCAATGTTTTGCCGTGTTCCAGCCGGGCTGGGCTGGGCGCCAGCACCTCAACTGCCTGGCGGAGCAGTCCGAGACCTTGCTGGCCGCCCGCGATTAGTCCGGCCACGCGAAGCGAGACCCCGAGCGCTCGGGGTGCTCCCCAGCGGCGGGATAGCTCCAGCTCCTCGGCGGCTAGCGCGTGGGCCTGGTCGTGCTGGCCGAGTGCCAGCAGCGCCAGCGCCGCGTCCGAGCGCCAGGTACTGATGGCCGGGTTATGCCAGCCGTGAGCCGCCAAGCGGCGGCCGTAGGTCAGCATCGCCTCTAGACCTTCTTGGGTCCGTCCCTGGAGCGTGAGCAGGCGGGCGCGGTTAAGGAGCCAACCCCAGTGGCCCAGTTGAAGGCAGGCAGACGGCGGAGCCGCGAAGTCCAGGGCTGCCTCGGCCTCGGTCAGGCGTCCCTGTTCCATCAACGCCTCGGCAAGGTAGACGGTGGCATACGGTATGCCCATGTCGATGCGGGTGGTCTGCATCGCCTGCATGGCGTCTCGGGCGTCTGCCTCCGCCTCAGCCAGGAAACCACGCCAAAGCCACGCGAGCGCCCGAAAGCATTTCGTGCCAGCAAGAGCGAAGATCGAGCCACGCCGATGTGCCTGCGCAACTGAGGCGTCCAACAGCGGCATGACCTCATCTAGGTCAGCGCACATCAGCACCATGCAACCGTGGGCAAAGGCTGAGTTGCCGTTGGTGTGCTCAAGGACATGGCCACCGGCAAGGCCCCGCCGGGCCCGAGCGACCGCCGCCTCGGCCGGTACACCAGCGTACGCGTCATACCCAGCGATCATGCAGTCGAGCATCCGACTGCCAAGACTCTCCTCCGGAGGTTCCTCGCGCAGCCGGTTGGTCCACTCCGCAGCGAACCGGCGCAGGGACGGATCAGTCAGCGCGATATTGATCAGGCTAGCCTGCAGCCGTCGGCGCAAGCCGGCGTGCTCCTCGGTCTTCGACAGGGTCTGCTCTGCCTGTGTGTAGACCGCGATAGCCTCGTCATTGCGTCCAACGTAGAACAGGGTAAGACCGAGCATCTCGGCGATGAGCGCCCGCTGTTGCGGCTGCTGGGTGAGGGTGAGGGCTGCGCTGAGGTGCTCAGCGGCCTTGGCCATGTCCACCAGCTGGGCGATGGCCCCGAGTTGGATCAGCACCTCGGCTCGTTCCTCCGGTGAGGGCGGCTCGGTTAGGCAGCGCTCCAGGTAGGCCACGGCGCTGTCCGGCGCGCCACGCTCCAGCGCCTGTTCGGCTGCCTGCCGCAGTATCGCCACCACCCTTGGGTTACTCCCTGTTGCGACGTTGAGCAGGTGGGCCGCGATCTGCTCGGGCGCCGCGCCAGCCTTGGTCAGTAGCCGGGCGGCACAGGCGTGTGCCTGGATGCGCTCGGCTGTTGACAGTTCCTCATAGACGGCTGCTTGCACCAGAGGATGCACGAAACCCAACCCCCGGTGAGGGTCAGAAGTCGCGTTGATAGACGGCCTGAGCGGGCGCAGGATCTCCACCGCTGCGAGCTGGCTGGCCGCCCCAAGGGACTCTTCGATCTCCAGTCTGGCCAGGGCCGCTGCCTGGGCCGGGTCCGCGCCGTCGCCTAGCACGGCCACCGCCTGGGTCAAGGCCGTCGCAGCCGGCCCCAGTTGCGCCAACCGCAGGGCGACCCGGCGCCCGATAGCCCGGGGTGCCAGCTCGACCAAACGGGTTGCCCCGGCGACACTCGTGGGTATTTCTTCGGCGGCGGCTGCGACGGCCAGCTCGCGTAACAACAGCGGGTTGCCACCGGTGGCAGCGTGGCAAGCAGCGCAAAACTCCTCGGCGGCCTCATCGATGAGGACAGCGCCCACCAGCTGGGCAGACGCGGCCTGGCTCAACGGCGCGGGTTGCAGCAGCCGGGCCAACGGGTCGGTGACGAGCTGGGCCAGCAGATACTGGTCAGCGGCGGGCTCGGCGGGCCGCAGGGCCACCACCACCAGCACCGGCAGGCCTTCCATCCGTGGCAGCAGATAGGCCAAAAACCGCAAAGACCAACTGTCAGCCCAGTGCAGGTCGTCAACGACCAACGCAAGCGGCCGCCGCGTGCACAGGTTGGCCGTCAGCCAGAACAAGCCGTGCAGGATCGCCAAGGAGCCGTTCCCACCATCCGCTGAAATAGGAGTGTGGCCGGCCTGCCCCAGCAGCGCAGCAGCCTGCCTGGCAGCACCAGCGAACAACTCGTCCCGCTCAGCTGGACTAGTTGCGGCCACAACCGGTTCGAACAGCTGCCGCACGATGCCATAGGCGAACTCGCGCTCCAGCTGGCTGCCGCGGGCGACCAACACACCCATCCCCGCACGCTCAGCCTCCACCCGGGCTACGCCCAGCAACGCCGTTTTACCGACACCAGCCGCACCCTCCACCGCGACCAGCCGACCCGCTCCTCCGCAGGCGGCCACGATCAACGCATCCAGTGCCGCCTGCTCGCGCTGGCGCTCCAACAACTCCACGTCCTCGCACCCCGACGCCCGCCGCGGCGCCGAGGGCACGGCATGACTCTCCGGCCGAGACCCTGCAGGCACGACCCCGATTCCCATAGCTGCACCTCTGTTGACCGACCGTCCTTGTGATGAGCCCCGGACAGGACCTGCTGATACGCCACCTCAGAACACGCAACAGCCACCGCCACCCTTCCAAGATCAATAATCCCACCAACAGTTGAGGTCGACCGCCCAAAACGTTGGGGGGGCGCAGTGAGGGCACCCGGAACGCGAAGACTCCGGTCCCAGGTACAGCATGAATAGCGTCACAACCCAGAATGAACGGAGAGGCCGCTGCGGCCTTTCGCGGATCTACAAAAGGAGAAAGCAACATGGAAACCGTAAGCGATTACGTTGTCGTAGACGACCGCGGCGCGGTGCTAGAGATCGGCGGCGACGTCGATGAAACCTTTCCGTTTGCCGTCCGTGGCAACGCCGACCTGGGCGAGAGAGCCATGGCAACCTTAATGCTTAGAGCCGATCGCTCGCCCCAGAACCTTTCGTGGACGCTCCAGATCAACGACGCGGAGGTGATCACGCGCACCCACAACGAAGACCGATTTGACGCTGCGCTGCAGGAGGTGTTCCAGGGATCGGTTCTCCGGGTCGGGAACAACACCGCCACCGTGAGAGTCACGGGCGGAACCGGCCGAATCAGAGTGTCCGACATCGTTATCCACTTCCAGGTACGCGTCGCCTCGCAACCAGCCTGATCCGTGACCTGCGACTGATTCGTCAGGACGAGAACTGTGGCGCGGTGCGTCCGGCAGTCCTCCGCTGGCCTGCTCAGCGGTCGTCGAGCGTCGGCCACACGGTGAGGCCATGGTC
>DATHTJ010000267.1:0-2351 GCA_035463315.1 Pseudonocardiaceae bacterium | reverse complement strand
GGGTCGCCGCACGCGGGCGTTGGCGAGGTAGGCGAGCGCGTCGCGGTCACGGCCGGCGCGGTGCAGCAGCTGCGCTCGCACCACGGTCACCTCATCGGGGTTCAGGTGGCGGGCCGCGAGGCGGACGGCGGCTTCGGCGTCATCGGGACGGCCTTCCACGGTGGCCAGGTGCGCCAGACTGGTGGCGGCCCATGCCGCGGTGTCGGGCGCTGCGGCCTCGGACAGGTACTCCAGCAACGGCCGTACGCCGGGGATGAGGCACAGCTTCCCGGCTGCGGCGAAGTGCGCCCCGGCGGCGATCAGCAGCGGGCGGGCCAGGTCGCGACGCTCGGCGTCGTCAGTGTCGGTCAACGACCGGAACAGCTGCGCCGCGCGTTCATCGTCACCGTCCGCGGCGGCCACCGACGCCTCCATCACGTCGGCCTGCACCGACACCTGCGGCAGCGCCGCGCTCCAGTGGGCGCGAACGCGGGCAAGCACCTGCCGAGTGGCGTCGAGGTCATCGCGAGCCGCGTGGGCCGACGCCAGCGCCAGCAGCAGATCCCCGACGAAGGGCTCGCCGTCAGCGGTGTGCTGCTCCAGGACAGCCACTGCCTCGTCAACACGGCCCGCCGCCACCATGAGCTGCACGTACCGCCCGGCGTCCGGGCCAGAGAGCAAAGGCTGGTCCAGCAACCCACGGTATGCGTCGGCCGCGCCCTCCAGGTCGCCGCAGACGGCGAGCATCTCGGCCAGGTGCCGGCTGTACGACCAGTGCCACTCTCCGGCCGTGTCCACCGCCAGCCGCATGGCGGCCACTGCCCCGTCTCTGTCGTCGTCGAGCCAGGCGAGGCTGCCCAGCAGGCCCCATGCCTCCGGCAGTAACCGCCCGTCGCCGCTCTTGACGACCTCGTGCGCCAGAACACGCGCCGCAGGCCGGTCACCGTCCTGGGCGGCTTGGCGGGCCAGCCACAGCACCGCGGGCAGCGAAGCAACCGGATGCCGCAGGGCCGCGACGTCGGCGTACCGGCGTGCCGCCTCCGCTGGCTGGTCGCGCCACTCGGCGAGTTCGGCCAGCCGCAGCGACGCCCACGCCGCCGCGTCCGGGTCATCGCCATCCACGGCGAGCCGATACGACACCTCGGCGGCATCGAGATCGGGCGGGCTCGCATCGCGGTCAGCATCACCCTTGCCCACCAGCTCCAGCGGGGTGAGCACACCGGAGGCCACCGCGGCGTGGTGGTGCTCTCGCCACAGCCGCGAACAGACAGGGAACCCCATCCCATACACCGGTCGGTAGAGGCCCTGGCCGTCGCACTCCACCAGCGCCGGGTCCCGCGTCGCCCACTCCAGGGCCGCGCCCACCCGGTCCGCGTCGTCCACCGACTCAGTGGGAACCTCCCAGGCGGCCATCAGCCGCCGCGCCTGCGAGCACAGCACCGCGGGTGCGCGCCACCCCCGCCGGTCCACCTGATCCCAGGACAACGCCGCCATCACCAGCGCCCACGCCAACGGTTGATCATCACGCGCCTGGGTCAGCCGCACCTCGGCGCTGTCCTGCCGCTCGAACAACTTGGTGAAGTCGTCAACTATCTCCGGTACCGATTTCGACATGTCAGCCACGACGCGCGACGCTACCGCCACCACAGCCAGGAGGAAGGACCGGGACAAGCCGGATCCTCGCCGCGATTACTTTCGCACCGAGGTTCCCGCCTGGGACGGTGGCACTGGGGCACCGGGGCATCGGTGCGGAGAGGTTCGGAATGGACGCTGAGGAAGCCCGCACGATCGGATGGGCGCTGTGGCGGGTCCGCGACGATCGGGGCAAGTCGCTGCGGGTGATCGCCGGGCTGGCCGGGATGAGCAAGGCGACCCTGAGCCGGATCGAGCGCGGTGAGCGTTCCCCGACCCTCGCGGAGATCCGGGCACTGGCCGACGCGCTCCAGCTCTCCGTGTCCGAGCTGACCAGACTCCCCGTGCCCGCACCCGCTAACGGGCATACCGACAGCACCATCGAGGCGGTCCGGCTGGCGCTGATGGCAGTCGGCCGCCACCGGCCCGGCGGTCAGGTGCTCCCAGTGCAAGCGCTCCGGGCTCGTGTGCAGGAGCTGCTCGTCACCGCCCGCCAGTGCCGACAGGCTGAGGTGGCATCTGCCCTGCCCGCGTTGATCCGTGACGTGCACACCAGTATCGCGCACGGTCGGGACGTCGCCGAGCTGCTTGATCTGGCGGTGATGCTGCACGTGCAAGGCATCAGCCACTGGCTACGAGAGGCCGGCGCGCCGATCGACCTGCGCCGGGAAAACGACATCACGCTGGCATACCGGCTCGCCGAGTGGCGAGACACTCCGGCCGCGCTGGGTTTGGCCACC
>DATHTJ010000266.1:0-2292 GCA_035463315.1 Pseudonocardiaceae bacterium | reverse complement strand
GTGGAGTCACCTCATTGGCCGCCGCATCGGTGATCGCCGCGTTGACCAGCCGATCCAGGATCAGCTCGTCGACATCGACGAGAGTCACCGCGGGATCGTCGGCTGCGCTCACCGCGCAAAGCTAGCAACGCAGACGCAGGGTTGCGTTGGCGGAATGTAAGTATGGCTGGCTGGTGTGGAGCCGTGATCAGATGGCGTGGGTGAGTTCGGCGAAGGCCGCCGGGAGCCGATGCCGTGGACTGATATCCACGCCGAGTTCGTCGTGACCGCGGCACAGGTTTTGGATGAAGGCGTGCCCGGTACCCCCGCACCGCGACCCTGATCATGTCCGGAGGGAAGCGGAAGCCCGCGAACCCGGACTACGGTGACGGGGCTCGACGAGGGCGACTGCGCATCAGCACAGCCTGCCCGACCTCGCCCTCCACAGATGCACCCTCCACAGATGCAACAGCCCCGCTGGCAGCATAGGGACGGTGGCCACCGGTGGTACGGCGATCGTTCTTGGTGGAGGCGGCGTGCTCGGCGCCGTGCAGGTCGGAATGTTGCGCGCTTTGGTCGAGGTCGGAGTGCGGCCGGACCTAGTGCTCGGCACGTCGATCGGGGCGCTGAACGGAGCGGTGCTGGCCGCGTTGCCGCTTGAGGAGGTCGCCGACCGGCTTGATGAGCTGTGGCGTTCGCCTGAGGTCCAGGCCTTGTTCGCGGCGGGGACGGTGCGGCGGCTGCGTGAGCTTGCCCGCAGCGGGGTGGCCGCGCACTCGGCGGGGCCGTTGCGCCGGGCGGTGACCGCCGTGTTCGGCGACCGGCGCATCGAGGACCTGCCCGTGCGCTTCATGTGCTGTGCTGCGAGTATCGAGGATGCCGCAGAGCACTGGTTTGACCGTGGTCCCGTCGTTGATGCCGTGCTGGCCTCGTCTGCGGTGCCCGGGCTGCTGCCGCCTGCGGTGGTGGAGGGCCGACACTACCTCGACGGCGGTCTGGTCAACAGTATCCCGCTGGGCCGCGCCGTTGAGCTGGGCGCCGACCGGGTCTTTGTGTTGCAGGTCGGGCGCGCCGACCAGCCGTTGCGGCCGCCGCGGCGGCCTTTGGAGGTGGCCCTGGTCGCCTTTGAGATCGCTCGTCGGCATCGCTACGCCCGCGATCTGGCCTCTGTTCCCAGTGATGTTGAGGTACACGTGCTGCCGGCCGGCGAGGGGGGCGCGCCGCGCTGGGACAGCCGGGCGGCGCTGCGCTACCGCGACGTCGCCGCTGCCGGGAACCGGATCGTCGCCGCGCACCGTGCGTCGGCGGAGTATCTGCGGGCCCGTCTTGGCACCGGGGGCCAGCGGTGAGACTCCCGCCACGGTGGGTTCGCCGGGTGGTGCTCGCCCCAGTCGTGGTGCTGTTCACCGTCTTGGTGTTGACCACGCTGCCGGTGTGGATGCTGTTGGCCGCCGCGCTGTCGCCGTTGCTGCCGGGCCGGCTGCGTGCGCTGCGCGTGCTGTGGGTGGCCGTCGTCGCGCTGGTGCTGGAGAGCCTGCTGCTGGTGGTACTGCTCGGGCTCTGGCTGGCCGCCGGCTGTGGGCTGGCAATACGCACACCACCGTTTCAGTACCTGCATTATCAGCTGGTGGGCTGGTCCCTGCGGGTGCTCTACCGCGAGGCGGCTCGGGTGTTGCGGCTGCGGGTGGAGGTCGAGGGTCCCGACCCCGATGAGTACCTCGACCGACCGTTGCTCGTGTTCTGCCGACACGCCGGTCCCGGCGACTCGTTCCTGCTCATCCACGCGCTGGTCAACTGGTACGCGCGGGAACCGCGGATCGTGCTGTCCGAAGCGCTGCAGTGGGACCCGGCGCTTGACGTGGTGCTCAACCGGTTGCCGAACCGGTTCCTGCCCGCCGGGGGTGGTGAACAGCTACAACGGCGGATCGGGGAGCTTGCGACGGCCCTCGACCGCAACGACGCCTTAGTGATCTTCCCCGAGGGCGGCAACTTCACCGAGCGCCGTCGGCTTGCGAGCATCGCCCGCCTGCGGGGACGCGGGCTCGAGGACATGGCACGCCGGTCTGAGGCGATGCGTCATGTGCTGCCGCCGCGCCCGGGCGGAGTTGCGGCGGCGCTGGCCGCGGCTGCCGATGCCGACGTCGTGTGGGTGGCGCACGCGGGGCTGGACCACCTTTACACCGTGGCCGATATCTGGCGGGAGCTGCCGCTTGACGGGGTCGTGCGGATGCACTGGTGGCGGGTGCCGGCCGCCGAGGTGCCGCGCGGCGAACACGCTCAGCTGGAGTGGCTCTATCACTGGTGGGCGCGGAT
>DATHTJ010000265.1:0-2748 GCA_035463315.1 Pseudonocardiaceae bacterium | reverse complement strand
GGCCCCAAGTCGGGAACCCCCGAACAGGGCATCGACCACACGTTCGTCCTCTACGCAGGCCCCAGCCGCCAGCCCTGACACCAGCGGCGACCGGCCACAAACTGCGAAACTCAAGTGGATCGGCAGCCGTGACAACGCCGGCGTCGCGGTCGGCCGCTCCCGGCGGCACCGGCAATGAGCGGATCAGCGGATCGAGGTCCCCGCCCCGACCAGTGTAATCACGTCCGCAGGGTGTTCATCATGACTCCCGTTCGAGTTCGCCGACCTCGACGAAATGCTGGCCGGTGAGCCACCCCCGATCGTCGTCGTGCCAGAACTGCGTGAGGTCGACTGGCTGTTCAGCACACCGGGCGGACAGCGAGGTCAGCGGGCTCCGCCGCGGCGAGCTGCCGGTGCCGGAGTACCACCCGCTGGCGCGCGACGTCGTGGGCTGTGTCAGCAGGCGAGTGAGCGGATCGACGGCTATTTCAACGCACGGCTCCGGTTCGACCGCAACATCGCCCTTGTACTACAGTCGCAGTTTCACGAAGGGTTACCGCTCGTGGCCGAGCGTAGCTGACCTCGATCGCCAGGAAGCTACCGAGAGTGACGTCCGTAGGTTGACCCGCGCTGGAACTACACGGATGTAATCCGGGTGCGGCCGTGCCGCGTCTAGTGGTTGTGGATCACACCAACATCGACACGGCCGCAGCGGCCAGCATAGAAGACCTCGCCGAGTGCACGGCGAGCGTGGACGCCCAGATCGAGACGGTCCTGCGGGGCGTGATGGCGCAGCGGCGCAGCGTGTCGGTGGCGTTGGACTACCTGACGGTGCTGGGGTCGGGGGTGAAGGCGAACTGCTGGTCGTTGGCCGAAGCGGCCGGTCACGACGGGCAGGGCCGGATGCAGGGCCTGCTCGGGGCGTACCGGTGGGACTGGACACGGCTGCGTGATCAGCTATCTGGGCTGGCCGCCGCGTGGATCCCCGACTCGCCACAAGATCTGATCGGGCCGGGGATCGCGATCGACGAGACCGCGCAGCTGAAGAAGGGCGAGGCCACCGCGTGCGTGGCACCCCAGCACGCCGGGTGCACCGGCACCGTGGAGAACTGCGTGACCACCGTGTTCTGCGCCTACGTCACCGCGAACGGGCAGGCCTGGGTCGACTTCGACGTGTACATGCCGCAGCGCTGGGCATCCGATGCTGCCCGCCGTCGGGCCGCCGGAATCCCCGACGAGCTGCCCTTCGCCACCAAGCCGCAGCTGGCCATGAACCAACTCGACCGGCAGGTGGCGGCCGGGTCACCGGCCCGGTGGGTCGCGTTCGACGAGGTCTACGGACGCAGCGAACCACTGCGCAACAAGGCCGCCGAGCACGGCCTGGCCTATGTGGGGATCATCCCCTGCGACTACCAGATCCGGCTGCCCTCGGGCGCGGCGATCCGCGCCGATCAGGCCGTCCCGGACGCGGTGTTCGAGCGCCGGTCGGTCGGGAACGGCTCCAAAGGGCCCCGCTACAGCGACTGGGCCATGACCGCCACCGCGGTGCCGGGGCAGTACCTGCTGATCCGGCGGCTGCTCTCCCGCCCCGACAGCTACACCTTCTACCTGTGCTGGGCCCCACCCGACCGCCCGGCCACCATGACCTACTTCATCACCATCGCCGGGCGCCGCTGGCCGGTCGAGACAACCTTCGAGACGGGCAAGGACGTGTTCGGCTGGGACCAGACCCAGGTCCGCAGCCGGGACGGGATCTGCCGGCACACCGCCCTGGCCGCCCTCGCCCAACTCCGCGCCGCCGCCATCCGCAACACGATCACCGGCAGCATCACCCTGCCAGCCGACACCGACACCGACACCGACACCGACACCGACGACGGCACGTCGGACACCAGCACCGCGACCGGCGACGACGGCGACGACGGCGGCGACGACGGCGACGGCGGCGGCGACGGCGGCGACGACGACGGCGACGGCGGCGCGGTCAGCAACGCCGACCTGCAGATCCCCCTCGGCGACGCGCCCGTCCCGGTCCGCGCCGGCCAACCCTGCCCACCCGAACTCGGCCCGATCAAGCTGTCCATCGCCGAAACCACCCGGCTGACCGGGCTCGCCGCCCGCCACACCAAAGGGCTGATCACCCGCGCCCGACTCGCCTTCGCGCTGCGCTGGTCACTACGCCGACGACTCCACCAGGCCAGAGCCCGCTGGCACCACTACAGCACCCGACTCCAAGCCGTCACCGACACCGGATAGACACCGCCGACCAGAAAGGAGGTAACTCAATGTAGCCATGCCCGGCGACAGGCCATCACTCTAAGCGACAGCCAAGCCACGCTATGAGAAACCTGCACTGTAGTACTGATCACGAACCGAATTGGGCAGCAGAGTCCCAGCCTCCGCCAAACGGATCTACGTCCTCTTCGCCCTGGAAGTCGACCGCCGCTACGTGCACATCCTCGGGACGACCAGCCACCCGACCGGAGCCTGGACCACCCAACAGGCCCGCAACCTCCTGATGGACCTCGCCGACCGCGCCGCCCGCTTCCGGTTCCTGGTCCGCGACCGCGCCGGCCAGTTCACCACCGCCTTCGACGCCGCCCTGGCCGGCGCCGGGATCGACGTCGTGAAGATCCCGCCGCGCTGTCCTCGGGCGAACTGCTTCGCCGAACGCTTCGTGCTGACCGTTAGAACCGAGCTCACCGATCGGATCCTGATCTTCGGCGAGTGGCACCTGCGGATCGTCCTCGATCAGTTCAGCGGCCACTA